>NZ_JASCAJ010000030.1:0-329515 GCF_029967895.1 Acinetobacter sp. V89_7 | reverse complement strand
TATGCCGGCAAGGGCAAGATCGAGTTACAGGCACAGGGAGATGGGGCGGATCTGATTGCACGGAAGGATATTCAGATTATTTCGACGGAGGATGTAATTAATATATCTGCTCCAAAACGGATTTTGATTACCGCAGAAACGTCTCAGGTTGAAATTAATGAGCAAGGGATCATTCTTAGAACAGGTGGTAAAGCAGAATTTAAAGCGGGGCAGCATGTGTTTGTGGGTGGACAGAAAGTTTCACTAGATTTACCTCAATTGAATAAATTAGAAATTGCTCAATCGCCATATTCTGCGCAGTATCAGTTATTCAAAACCGATGGTAGAAACTTTCAAGGCTATAAGTATTTTATTGAAGATTCAAACGATAATTTAATGAAGCAAGGAGTTACAGATAATCAGGGTTTTACAGAGCAAGTAGTCACAGAGTACAGTGAGAAAATTATTGGTTATAAATCTGTAATGCGAGAAAGTGAGCGAATAACCGAAAATTGGGAGGCAAAGCTAGAGCAAGCAGTTAATAAAGTTACCAAGGGAGAAAAATAACGATGCTTCCTGTCATTATTGGAATAATTGAGTTAGCAGGATATGCCGCAACAGCTTATGAGTTATATCGTACAGCGACAAATGCTTATGGTGAGGTTAAAAACTATCAAGACAATATAAAAAAAGCAAAAGATGAAATTAAAAAAATCATGCAAAATCTTGATAAAGAAATTACTGATAAGATTGATCGACAGCGAGAGAAAGTGCTATTAACTACTTTGACTTCAGGGGATAAACAGACGAATACGACAAAGTCTGCATCTGGAAGACCACAGGTCAAAAGTAATTTAATTACTGCAGCGATAAAGCAAAAAATCCCTTTTAGGCCAATTATTAGTCAAATTTGCGAAAAAGCAGATCATTTGCCAATGATTCAGCTGAGAAAACAAAAGGGTAAAAAATTAAAAGATGTTATTCCTAAAAGTAAAGTTGATATTGTAGCGAAGCTATTGAAGATGACGGCTCAAGAGTTAGCAGGAGCAAATGTCGATGAATACATTATTATCAGACTGAAGCAGCTGGCGGTAAACTTTATGTTTGAATTTATGGATGAGCTTTTAAAATGGCGTAGCCCTTTAAAAGCAGAAGTATGTTTTGGTTACGATATAAAAACTAAAAAATATTTAGCTCCCCAGTTAGCTAGTCAGACACGCATTAAAAGAGTCGGGTCTGAACTGAACCCATTTTGGCCAATGCCCTACAAAGGTAAAGGGACAATTGGTGCAGATATTATTATTCCAGAATATCGTGGTGAAGCTTTAACTTTGACTAATATTTTTGCATTGGTTGAGATAAAGTTTCAGAATGATCGGATTGATAGCGAACAATTTGATAATTATGAAAAGTTAAAAGATCAGTGCGCTAATCTTAAACATACGAGCAAGATTACAGCAAGTGAAGGCTTTAAATTATCATTGTTTCGTTATCCTGAAGATGTTGCTTTTAAAGATGACCAAAATCATCAAAAACAGCATAAACCAAAAAGTGGAGGTAAAAAATAGTGAGTATGGATGAGTTATTTTTAAGTCAAGATGAAATTTTAGCATATATAACAGATTTTAATCATGACAGTGATCATATTTATGGTTACGAAAAAGAAGAATTTGGTATTTCTCCTTACATTACTTTTTATATTTATCATCAGGAAGATGAAGTAGAAGTAGTAGCCAATAAAATTATCGACATATATGAAAATTTTGAAAATATAATCATTGATAAACCATTTAAGTTGCGTTATCTCAAATCAAAAAGTGGTGCAAGCACATGGAAAAAATCTGAGCGATGGAGGCTAAGTCGATTAGAAATGATAGAGCAAATGCATGAGTTATATAAAAAATATTTTGTTTATTTTATTGCCGCAACAACTGGAGAATCTCCTATTCAAAGTCCACGTTGGGCTTTACAAAGTAATATTCGTGACGATGGTTCAAGATATTCTAGTCTGAAATTAAGCTTTGGGGATAAGTGGTTTCGAGAAAATAAAAATAGATGGTATACGTTTGTTAAAGAATGCTTAATAAAACTTAACCCGATTCAGGCATATACTGGTTATGAAATTGGTAGCACAGCTCAGTTCCCAATAATTTCTCCTGAATTTGAAATAGCAGAACGGATTTTTAGTGATTATTTTTATGGTTTAGATATCGATCATCCTGGGAACATGAGTCATACTCATGATAATCTAGATGGATATATTAACTCTTCAGCTCTTGGAGCTGGGTTACGAACACCGACATGGTGTTTTTTACTTTCACCTTACTGGATAGATCAATTAGGGTTAAGCGAAGAGCAAATCCGTTTAAAACTGAATGATCCACGAATCGAGATTACTAAATTATCAGACCCAACAGACTCTGAAAAATTTAGTTTATGGATACGCCTTGGAGAGTTGTCACTTTACCCAGTCGAAGAAGGAGTACCGGATTTACTGGTGATAGCGAATGAGCTGATCAAGCCAATCCGATGTAACGAATTAAAATTAACGACTTTAGATGCTTGGGAAGATGATCCAAACCCAAGATTTGATATAGAGAACTCTCCAAAATGGATTGCTCGCTTTGATGCAGATAGTGATTGGCCAGAAGGAAAACGAGTTAAAAAAACTCAAACAGGAGTATTAGATAACAATACAATAAAAGTTTTAGGTGGTGAAACTTGCCCACAAACAGGTGAATGGTATAGTCCTGCAAATAATATGGAAAAACGTTATTTCGAGCAGGGTGAAATAATGCCTGAAATTGAAAATAATAGTTGGGGAGAAACGATTTGGTATTTAGAAGTGACGAATAAGCAATGATTAGGTAATTTAAAGTTATAATAAGGCCTTAGATTGCTTTAAGGCCATCTTAGTAATGTTTAAAAAATTTTAACGATACTTTGAAAAATGCCTAGGTTCTATTTCAATTAATATTATTATTCCAGAATATCGTGGTGAAGCTTTAACGTTGACTAATATTTTTGCATTGGTTGAGATCAAGTTTCAGAATGATCGAATTGATAAAGCACAGTTTGATAATTATAATGACTTGAAAAAACAGTGCGCTAATCTTAAACATGCGAGTAAGATTACAGCAAGTGAAGGGTTTAAATTATCATTGTTTCGTTATCCGGAAGATGTTTCATCTAGCGAAGCTAAAGAATCAAAGCCAGCTGCAACGAACAAAAAGCGGAAAACGAATTAAGGCATAAAATATGAGTACATCAGAAACCTTTTTAAATAATGAAGAAATTCTTGAGTTAGTAAGGGATATTCCGAACGATACGTCGATTATTTATGGGGAGGAAGATCAGGAATTCGGTATTTGCCCTTATATTACTTTTTATATTTATCACCATGAAGATGAAGTAGAAGTAGTTGCTAATAAAATTATCGATATATATGAAGAATTCGAAAATGAAATTATTGATAAATCATTTAGACTCAGATATCGACATAAAACAAGTATATGGAAAAAGGCAGAAAAATGGCAACGTACGCGTCAAGAAATGATAGATGAAATGCATGAGAGCTATAAAAAGTATTTTGTTTATTTTATTGCCGCAACAACGGGAGACTCTGATACGCAAAGTGCACGTTGGGCTTTACAAAGCAATATTCGTGATAATGGTTCAAGATTCTCTAGTCTGAAACTAAGCTTTGGTGACAAATGGTTTCGAGAAAATAAAAATAGATGGTATACGTTTGTTAAAGAATGCTTGATAAAACTTAATCCGATTCAGGCGTATAGTGGTTATGAAATTGGTAATACAGCTCAATTCCCAATGGTATCACCAGAGTTTGAAACAACAGAACGGATTTTTAGTGATTATTTTTATGGATTAGATATTGATCATCCGAGTAATATGAGTTTTTCACATGACGACGCTGATGATTTGATTTATGCCCCCTCTTTAGCTGCTGGCATACGAACGCCAACGTGGTGTTTTTTACTTTCACCTTACTGGATAGATCAATTAGGGTTAAGCGAAGAGCAAATACGTTTAAAGCTGAATGATCCTCGAATTGAGATTACTAAATTATCAGACCCAACAGACTCTGAAAAATTTAGTTTATGGATACGCCTTGGAGAGTTGTCACTTTATCCAGTCGAAGAAGGAATACCGGATTTATTGGTGATGGCGAATGAGCTGATCAAGCCAATCCGATGTAACGAATTAAAATTAACGACTTTAGATGCTTGGGAAGATGATCCAAACCCAAGATTTGATATAGAGAACTCTCCAAAATGGATTGCACGTTTTGATGTAGATAGTCATTGGCCAGAAGGAAAACGAGTTAAAAAAACTCAAACAGGAGTATTAGATAACAATACAATAAAGGTTTTAGGTGGTGAAACTTGCCCACAAACAGGTGAGTGGTATAGTCCTGCAAACAATATGGAAAAACGTTATTTCGAACAGGGTGAGATAATGCCTCAAATTGAAAATAATAGTTGGGGAGAAACGATTTGGTATTTAGAAGTGACGAATAAGCAATGATTAGGTAATTTAAAGTTAAAATAAGGCCTTAGATTGCTTTAAGGTCATCTTAATAATGTTTAAAATATTACTAGGCAATAAGCTCAATGCAACATTGCCATTTTGTTTAGGATGAACGAACGCTTTTAAAAATTATCAATTTTCACTGCTGAAGATAAGTATTTGCATAATTTGATAAATTTTTTCGCTTTAATGTCTGACTGATATTTTGGCTCGCTAACATTAGCTTTTCTAGATTGATCCCTGTTTCGTATCCAATTTGAGACAGTAAATAATACAAATCCTCAGTTGCAACATTCCCTGATGCACCTTTGGCATATGGACAACCACCCAGTCCAGCAAGCGAAGAATCAAAGATTCGAATCCCTTGCTGTAAAGATTGATAGATATTGGCAATTGCCATGCCATAAGTATTATGAAAATGTCCAGCCAAAATGTTGCTGTCCAGTTCTGCTAAGCATGCCTGCCAAACTTTCTGCACTCGATCTGGTGTTGCAGTCCCAATGGTTTCACCCAATGAAATTTCATAACATCCCATCTCATATAAACGTTTGACGACATTTACGACCTGTTTGGGATCAATTGCACCTTCATAAGGACAATCCACCATACAAGATACGTAACCGCGTACGCGCACATGATTTGCTTGCGCGGCTTGGAAAATTTCAGAGAATCGCTCCAGACTTTCATCAATCGAGCAGTTGATATTCTTTCGGGTAAAGCTCTCAGAAACTGCGGTAAAGACTGCAACCTCTTTACATCCTACTGCTAGGGCAGCATCGAAGCCTTTAAGATTTGGCGTCAGCAAGCTCAAGTTTAAATCATCACGTTGTGGCAACAATTTAAATAACTCATCGCTCTGCGACATTTGTGGTACCCACTTAGCTGATACACATGAACCCACTTCAATAAACGTTAAACCTGCGTCAATTAAATCATTGATAAAGCTCAATCGTTGTTCAATGCTTAAAGCTTGTTTCTCGTTTTGCAAACCATCACGTGGGCCAACTTCTACTATTTTTACATAGTCATTCATGCAACTTCCCCCTCAGTAGCTTGGAAGTCCACAAGCTCATCACCAGCTTTGACTTGATCACCTACTTGGAAATAGGCATCTAAAATTACACCATCTTTAGGCGCGCGGATGGTGTATTCCATTTTCATCGCTTCAAGCGTTAAAAGCACATCATCTTTCTTCACGGTGTGATTTGCGCCTACAAGTAGTTGTGTTACTACGCCAGGCATTGGAGCTTTGAGATGTCCTTGTTCAGATTGACTATCAGTTTGATTATAATCCTGACGCAAGTAGCTGAATTTATAACTTTGTCCAGCGTTAAATAGAGTAATGCCTTGCAAACCTCGGTTAAAAGCAAGTTTTTGTTGAATTCCACCAATTTGAATATTTGCAGTATGATGATCAGTTAATTGACCTGTGATGTGATACTGCTGACTATTAAATTCTGCGTTAAATCCGTGTTCAGCAGCAGAAAACTTAATTTGAATATTTTGGTTTATAAAGTTCAATCTAATGCTGTGTTGATATGTGACATTACTACGCCATAAAGGTTGTGCCAACCACAGTTGCTTTTGAGTCGATTGGTTATTTTGCATTTTGCTGAGAAATTCAATGAATGCCGTCGCAACAACAAGCTCAGGTTTGATATTCGCTGGGCTAAACAAAAATTGTTCTTCACGCTGGATGAGGTTGGTGTCCAAATTTGCTTGTTTAAATGAATCACAACGCACAATCTTTTCCAAAAAGGCAATATTATTGCCTAAACCATCGACATGGAAATGACTAAGCGCATGTTGCATCTGAATTAAAGCAGCTTCACGGTTTTTACCACATACGATTAATTTGGCAATCATTGGGTCGTAGAAAGTGGTAATTTCATCACCTTCAACAATGCCACTATCTACACGGACATATTGGTTTTGCGTTGGATAGCGAAGATAGTCAATTTTACCGATTGCAGGTAAAAAGCCTTTGTCTGGTTCTTCGGCATAAATACGTGCTTCGAGTGCATGCCCATGAATTTGTAGCTCATGTTGTAATTTGGGTAATGGCTCACCATAGGCAACTCGTAATTGCCATTCGACTAAGTCCTCTCCGGTAATCATTTCAGTCACAGGATGTTCGACTTGTAAGCGTGTGTTCATTTCCATGAAATATGCTGTGCCGTCTTGTTCAACGATAAACTCAACCGTACCAGCGCCAACATAATCCACAGCACGCGCAGCATCAATTGCAGCTTGACGCATTGCATCGAGCTTTTCACTTGGCATTTGTGGAGCAGGCGCTTCTTCTAGTACTTTTTGATGACGACGTTGAACAGAACAATCCCGTTCAAATAAATGCACATAGTTGCCATGTGTATCACCAAACACCTGTACTTCAATGTGACGTGGTTGAGTTACATAACGTTCAATCAGTACGTCATCATTACCAAAACTCGATTTGGCTTCACGTTTGCACAGCGCGAGATAGTAGAGAAAGTCTTCACTACGTTCTACCAGACTCATGCCTTTACCACCACCGCCAGCACTGGCTTTGATGAGTACAGGATAGCCAATTTCATCTGCTTGTTTTTTTAAAAATTCAGCATCTTGATTTGTTCCGTGATAACCCGGCGTTAGAGGTACACCTGCTTTTTCCATCAAGGCCTTTGAGGTGGCTTTCAAGCCCATTGCTAAAATGGCATCGACCGGAGGACCAATAAAGCAAATATTATGCTGCTGGCAGGCCAAAGCAAATTGATCGTTTTCCGAAAGAAAACCATAACCAGGATGAATCGCTTGACTTCCTGTATCGATCGCCGCTTGAATAATGCGATCAGCTTGTAAATAACTTTGTGTTGCAGGAGATTGACCAATATAAACCGCTTCATCTGCAAGTTTAACGTGTTGTGCATGTGCATCTGCATCTGAGTAAACCGCAACCGTCGCAATACCTAATTTTTTTGCTGTTCGAATTACACGGCAAGCAATCTCACCACGGTTCGCAATTAAAATCTTTTCAAACATTTTTTGGTCATCCTTAATTGTTATTAGAACTTGAAGTCCATGCTGGAGCTTGCTTACTTAAGAAAGCGGTTAAGCCTTCTTTTGCCTCACTGCCTTGACGCACTTGCGCAATGTGGTGAGCAGTTTGTCGAAGTAATTGATTATCCATACTTTGATTGCTGACCATCTGAATCAGTTGCTTAGAAGCAGCTTGAGCATGTGGTCCGCCCAGCAATAAAGCATCAATAATCTCTTGAACTTTTTTATCTAAATCTTCCGCATCTGCAATTTCATGTGCCAAGCCAATTTGTTTTGCTGCATGCGCAGTAATACGTTCAGCAGTTAAAAAATAACGTGAAGCTTGTCGAGCGCCAATCGCACGAATCACATATGGGCTAATCGTAGAAGGGGCAAGACCCAGTCGAACTTCGGAGGTTGCGAACTTTGCATCGGTACTGGCGATGCAAATATCACATGCAGATGCCAAACCCATCCCACCACCAAAAGCAATGCCATGAACACGTGCAATCGTTGGTTGTTTTAAAGTTGCAAGTGCTTCAAGCATCTGTGCAAGTTTTAAAGCATCGGCTTCATTTTCTTCGGCACAAGCTTGACCCGCTTGTTTCATCCAGTTCAGATCTGCACCCGCTGAAAAGCTTTTACCACGACCCGCTAAAACCACAATCCGAATATCATCACGAATAGCAAGTTGCTTAAAACACCTATGCAATTCTTCAATCACCGTTGTATTAAAAGCATTGTGCAGTTCAGGGCGATTTAGCCACACATAGGCCACTAAACCATGCTGTTCCAGTTGTAGAAATTGATAGCTCATAAACACCTCTTACATGCGGAACACGCCAAATTTAGTCGGTTGAATCGGTGCATTTAAAGCTGCTGCAAGGCTTAATCCCAGTACTTGTCGAGTTTGAGCTGGATCAATTACGCCATCATCCCACAAACGGGCAGAAGCATAGTAAGGATGCCCTTGACGTTCATACTGATCACGAATTGGTTGTTTAAATTCATCTTCTTCTTGTGCTGACCATTCTGCGCCTTTTTGCTCGATCTGATCACGTTTCAAAGTCGAAAGTACGCTGGCTGCTTGCTCACCGCCCATGACGGATATACGTGAGTTTGGCCAAGTCCACAAGAAACGTGGAGAATAAGCACGTCCACACATACCATAGTTACCCGCACCAAACGAGCCACCAATGATGAGTGTGATTTTTGGCACATTTGCTGTTGCAACCGCCATCACCAGTTTGGCACCGTGCTTGGCAATTCCTTCATTTTCGTATTGGCGACCCACCATAAAGCCCGTGATATTTTGAATAAATAACAACGGAATATTGCGTTGGGTACATAACTCAATAAAGTGTGCACCCTTTTGAGCCGACTCTGAAAATAGAATGCCATTATTGGCAATAATTCCGACAGGCATCCCATAAAGTGATGAAAACCCTGTGATTAACGTGGAACCAAAACGAGCTTTAAACTCATCAAAACGAGAACCATCGACAATACGTGCAATCACTTCGCGTACATCAAATGGCTTGCGCGCATCGCTAGGGACTACTCCATATAACTCTTTGGCATCAAACAATGGTTCATCAATCTGCTTATTGAGTTCGTTTGGTTTTTTATTCAAATTGGCAACGATATTACGTGCAATCGCAATTGCATGTTCATCGTTTTCTGCCAAATGATCTGCAACACCTGAGAGACGCGTATGTACATCACCACCACCCAAATCTTCGCTACTTACGACTTCACCGGTTGCAGCTTTAACCAAAGGGGGACCACCCAAGAAAATAGTCCCTTGATTACGCACGATGATGGTTTCATCCGACATTGCAGGAACATAAGCCCCACCAGCGGTACAGCTACCCATTACAACCGCAATTTGAGCAATTCCTTGGCTCGACATACGTGCTTGATTGTAAAAGATACGCCCGAAGTGATCACGATCAGGAAATACCTGATCCTGCATAGGTAAATACGCACCACCTGAATCTACAAGATAAATACAAGGTAGGTGATTTTGTTCAGCAATTTCTTGAGCACGTAAATGCTTTTTAACCGTAAGTGGGTAATACGTGCCACCTTTAACCGTTGCATCATTGGCAACGATCATGCAAGTTACACCATTGACCTGTCCAATACCCGCAATTACACCCGCAGCAGGAATATCATCTTCATAAACTTTATACGCAGCAAGTTGTCCGATTTCTAAAAAAGCTGTACCAACATCAATCAGTTGATCTATACGTTCACGTGGAAGCAATTTTCCACGTGCTAAATGCTTTTGACGTGCATTTTCTCCGCCACCTAATGCAATATTTTGGGCAACTTGTGTTAAATCATTAACCAAAGTCTGCATAGTTTGCTGATTTGTTTTAAAGTCTTCACTTCGTACATTCACTTTGCTTTGTAATTGATTCATATGATGCATCCTGATTTATCGTTATTATTTGGTTTCATTAAACAATTCACGTCCGATCAACATACGACGAATTTCAGATGTGCCTGCACCAATTTCATAAAGTTTTGCATCACGCCATAAACGACCTGTAGGGAATTCATTGATATAGCCATTGCCACCTAAAGTTTGGATTGCTTCACCTGCCATCCATGTCGCTTTTTCGGCTGCATATAAAATGGCACTTGCGGCATCTTTACGTAAGCTACGGTCATGATCTGCTTTGTCGCAGGCTGTACCAACTGCATATACAAGCGCTTTGCAAGCCAGCCAAGTTGAATACATATCAGCAAGTTTTCCTTGCATCAGCTGGAACTCACCTAAAGCTTGTCCAAATTGTTCACGTTGATGTAAATAAGGAATCACAACATCCATGCAGGCGTCCATAATGCCAAGAGGGCCTGCGCTTAAAACTGCCCGCTCATAGTCCAAGCCACTCATCAGGACTTTGGCGCCATTACCGACACCACCCAACACGTTCTCAACCGGGACTTCTACATTATCAAAAAATAATGGATAGGTATTTGAGCCGCGCATACCAAGTTTGTCTAGATGATGACCATGACTAAAACCGTTCATGTCTTTTTCAACTAAAAAAGCAGTCATGCCTTTAGCGCCTGCATGTGAGTCAGTTTTTGCGTATACCACTAAAACATCAGCATCACCGCCATTGGTTATCCACATTTTGGAACCATTTAAAACGAAATGATCACCTTTATGTTCAGCACGTAATTTCATACTGACCACATCTGAACCCGCATTCGGTTCAGACATCGCCAAGGCACCAACATATTCACCAGAAATTAATTTCGGAAGATATTTCTGCTTTTGCTGCTCACTGCCGTTGCGATTGATTTGATTGATACATAGGTTTGAGTGTGCGCCGTATGAAAGTCCAATTGCAGCTGAAGCACGAGAAATTTCTTGCATAACAATAATATGAGCAAGATAACCGAGGTTTGTACCGCCGTATTCTTCAGAAACCGTTAGGCCTAATAAGCCCATATCACCGAACTTTTTCCATAAATGGCTCGGAAATTTATTGTCTTGATCTACTTGCTGAGCAATTGGTGCTATTTCTTTTGCACAAAATGCGGCAACTGAATCTTGAAGGGCAATCAATGTTTCATCCAGACCAAAATTCAAGCTACGTAGGTTCATTGTGTTCATCCTATTGATTATATTTGTTGTTCCATAAGCATTCTTGTTTGTGCTTAAGATGTACCATACAATGAATTTTTAAAAAAGTGAATACAGATTCATAAAATGATTTACAATTCATTTTATTTGTTAGAGAATAAATCTTATGAACTATAAACGATCATCTTTAATGCAAGAGCGGATGGAACAAAATCGTAAGTCGATTTTGAATTCAGCCAGAAAGTTAATTTCAGAAAGAGGGGTTAAAGACGCACAGATACAAACAATTGCTGAGCAAGCAGGTGTTTCGAGTGGGTTGGTTTATCGCTATTTTGATAATAAAAGTCAGGTGCTGATCGAAGTTTTGTCAGAAGCGATCAATACCGAATTATTGGTGATTGATGCGATTACAGAAAGTGATCTAACGGCGGAGCAGAAGCTACATAAAGCGGTAACCACCTTTGTAAAAAGGGCACTAAACAGCCCTCAGCTTGCATATTCACTCATGTTCGAGCCTGTCGATTCATTGGTAGAGCATGAGCGTTTTCGTGTTAAGCAGTTGATTAAACAAAGTATTATTAAAATACTCGCAGATGGAAATGCGAGTGGAGAGTTTGTGTTGGAGGATTTAAACACCACAGCACTTTGTGTGGTTGGCGCGATGACTTATGTCGCCGTAGAACCTCTAGACCCAGCTCAAAATACAAAGTTCGATCAGCAACATAAAGACTATTTTTCAAAACAGATTGCTGATTTTTGTGTGAATGCCGTGAGGAAAAAATAAGACATAAACAGTAGTAAAAATCAAAACAAGGCAGTTTGAAAAGTAGTTGCAGTAATAACAAGAGATGAAATCGGAACAGAATTAGAAAGAATCAAGGAGAATGATTCAATGCAACAACAACGGTTAAGCTATGCCTCTGGACCAAGTGCACAGCCCTTATTGGGAATGACGATTGGAGAAAAATTTGATCAAGCTTGTCAGCAATATGCCGATCAAGAAGCGATTGTAAGTGCACATCAGAACAGACGGTTGAGCTATAAAGAGCTACAGGATGAAGTGAATGCTTTTGCCTGTAGCTTGCTCCAGCTCGGTTTAAAGAAAGGCGACCGACTTGGTATCTGGTCACCAAACTGCGTGGAATGGACGATCACTCAGTTTGCAGCTTTTAAAGCAGGAATTATCCTAGTGAACTTAAATCCTGCCTACAAAAGCCATGAGTTAGAGTACGTATTGAATAAAGTTTCCTGCAAAGGATTGGTCATCGCTTCACAATTCAAAACAACTGATTATCAAGAATTTTTGACGCGAATTGCACCAGAAATTGTTGTCTGTACTGACAAAATGATTCATTCAGAGCGTCTGCCTTTCTTAAAATTTGTGATCAAAATAGATGAAAAACAGCATACAGGTATTCATCGTTTTAATGATCTAGTTGTTGCACCAACTCAACAACAACTCGATCAATTACAATTAGCGACGCAGCAATTGCAATTTGATGAAACCATTAATATTCAATTTACATCAGGTACAACGGGTAATCCGAAAGGCACAATGCTTACTCATCATAACATTTTGAATAATGGTTATTTTGTAGGAGAGGGTATTGGTTTAACGCCACAAGATAAAGTGTGTATCTCAGTACCTTTATTTCACTGTTTTGGTATGGTTATGGGAAATCTGGCCTGTATCACACATGGTTCTACTATGGTGTATCCATCAGCTGTTTTTAATCCATTAGAAACACTAAAGACCATTCACAACGAGCGTTGTACGGCAGCATACGGCGTACCCACCATGTTTATCGCCACTTTAGAGCATGAACAATTTAATGAATTTGACTTATCTAGCTTGCGCACAGGAATTATGGCGGGAAGCCCATGCCCACGTGAAATTATGCAGCGGGTGATTGATCGTATGCATATGTCAGAAATCACGATTTGCTATGGCATGACCGAGACTTCACCCGTAAGCGTACAAAGCTCCGTGAATGACACGATTGATAAACGTGTCAGTACGGTTGGACAAGTTCATCCTCATGTCGAAATCAAAATCGTAGATCCTGAAGGACAACTCGTACCACAAGGAACTTTAGGCGAATTATGCGTTAGAGGTTACTCGGTAATGGCTGGCTATTGGGGCGAAGAAGAAAAAACCCGTGAAGTCATTGATGCCGCAGGTTGGATGCATACAGGTGACATTGCGGAGATGGACGCTGAAGGGTTTGTCAAAATCAAAGGCCGTATTAAAGATGTGGTCATTCGTGGTGGAGAAAATCTATTTCCTAAAGAAATTGAGGACTTCTTATATACCCACCCTGCAATCTGTGATGTGCAAGTGATTGGTCTGCCTGATACGCGTTATGGTGAAGAACTATGCGCTTGTATTATTTTGCATGAACATCATCAGATTAATGAAGAAAGTATTCGTAGTTTCTGCAAAGAACACATTTCTCATAATAAAGTGCCACGCTATGTAAAATTCTTAAATGAATTTCCGATGACCGCATCAGGCAAAGCACAGAAGTTTAAGTTACAGGAAATCATGCGTGCTGAACTAAATTTAACTGGAAATGTATTCGACTAAATGTGTTTTACATCATATGGAAAAACAGCATTTTAAAGTTATAAGGCAAAGGATCTTCGTCAATGGCAAAAGATTTTAATAGTCCAAAGATCGTTGAAGCATATGATCAACATATCCGCAAGTTAATTCCCGGATATGAAATCATTCATCAACAAGTGGATGCCATTTTGCAGTCTGTACTTCAACCAACCGCACACATACTTATTGTTGGATGTGGAACAGGCTATGAGTTGGAATATTTACTCAATAAACATCCTGATTGGACATTTACTGCACTTGATCCTTCTTTAGCCATGCTTGAAATGGCAGAAACACGTGTTAAACACATGGGGAAGTCAGCTCAGGTACAGTTTGTACATGGCGATCATTCTACTTTAACTGAAGCTGCTGTTTTTGATGCTGCACTTTCTATTTTAGTCGCGCACTTTATTGCTGATGAACAAAAAAATGAGTTTTATAGCAGTATCCATCGTTGCTTAAAAAAGAGTGGACTGTTATTGACCTATGATTTAATGCCTTGCAGCAACCCTCAGCATTTACAAGCTTTACGTTATTTATGTATGACTCAAGGCCTAACTGAATTGCAATGCCAGAAAATGTTAGATCGCATGGAAAATGACTTTTTCACTATTTCATTCAGTGAATATCAGCAACGACTCCAAGACATTGGTTTTGAAGACGTACATTCATACAGTCAAATCTTAATGTATCAGGGTTTGATTGCCAAAAAGGCAGAAATTGCCGAGTCTGCTTAAGCCCCATAACCCAAGAGACGCATTCACAATGAAAAAATGATGAGAAGAATAATTTAGATTTTATTTTTACCAAACGTTCAATTCACAGTGCCTTTCATAGTGATTGTGAGGTTCTTTTTGTCTAAATAAATCGTTATAGAAAATAATCAAAGGAGACTAAATAAATAAAAATCAAGTGATTAGGTTTTAAAACAAGAAATGCGTTGCAGTCATCAAGTACTGCAAAGGATACAACGCAAACACAAAATGAACTTAAAAGCTAAAGTTCATGAAATAAGGAAATTGATTTTAATGAAAAGATTCATCTTCACAATTCGGCAAAGTGTTTTAGCGCTGTCTGTACTTACTGCCATGTCTGGAAGTTATGCAGGCTCAGAAAGCGCAGAAATAGAAAAACTTCGCCAAGAAGTAAAAGAGTTGCGCGCAATGCAGCAAAATTCAGAAATAGATAAACTTCGTCAAGAAGTAAAAGAATTGCGTGCAATGCAGCAAAATTATATTCAGCAAACTCCGCCTGCTCAGCCCGTTACTCAGGTCATGGTTGCACCTAAAACTGAACCCGTTCAATCCGCAACGCCGAAATTATCACTCACCAAATCTGGTGCAGAGGTGAATTTATATGGATATTTGCGTGCAGACGCATCGTATCAAGCCAAAGGCGCATCAACGATGTACAACAATATCAGCGGCGTACCACTAGAAGGAACTGCTGAAGAAGCGCAACAAAAAGATCGCTTGCATACTACTGCAAATGTTTCTCGGATCGGTCTTAATTTTAAAACACCGACTGCTATGGGTAATGTCGGTGGAAAATTAGAAATGGACTTCTTTGGTAGTGCATCACGCGATCAATTCCGTATCCGCCATGCCTACTTAACTTTTGATAAATGGTTATTAGGTCAGACATGGTCAACGTTTATCGCACCTGAATATTACCCGGAAACGGTCGATGCGGCGACCTATGTAGGCGGAGCATTACAGCGCTCACCATTGGTTCGTTATAGTGACAATATTACGGCAAATACCAGCTTTGCTTTAGCAGTAGAAGATCCTAAATATACAACAAGCTCTGACCCCGATAATGAAATGCGTTTACCTGCCTTTGTTGGACGTATAAATCATAAGTTTGCCAATGGTTCTATGCTGTCAGGACGTAGCTTTGTCGCTGAAAAGAAAACCAGTCAAGATGAACAATGGGCTTGGGGTGTCGGGATTGGTGGAAAGTATCAGTTAACACCAAAAACTTTCCTCAAAGCAGACTATAACCATATTAAAGGTGACGGACGCTTCCTGTTATGGAGCAATAGCAGCTATGTAATTGATGATCAAAAACATATTCAAAGCAATGAGTTTGATTCAATTTCAGCAGGGATTACCCATCAATTTAATACTCAATTTCGTTCAACATTGGGTTATGGCTACATGAAAGCCAAGGACAACAATGCTTTTGCACGAATCAATCAAGACAACACAGCTCAAAATAAAGAACTATGGCAAAGCTGGATCAATGGCATGTACAAACCTTACAACCCAGTTACTTTGGGGATGGAATATGTCTACGGTGAACGTGAAACCTTTGATGGTCGCACAGGGACGGATAATCGCATCAATATAATGGCGATTTATGATTTTTAATACCAATAAAGCCTTGAATAATAGTGTTTTTTTTAAGTTGCATTATGTCGTTTTAAATATTAATTAGGAATTTTTCTCATTGAGGAGATGCAGGATGACAACATCTACGGTTAATGTAAATGCAGTAATTGATCAAGCAAAATTTACACCTTTTCACTGGAGTATTTTACTTTGGTGCTTAATGATTATTATTTTTGATGGTTACGATCTCGTCATTTATGGCGTAGTTTTACCTTTACTCATGCAGGAATGGTCTCTCACTTCTGTACAAGCAGGCATGCTCGCCAGTACGGCGTTATGCGGGATGATGTTTGGTGCAATGTCGTTTGGTGCTTTGGCAGATAAAATCGGACGCAAAAATGTCATTTTAATTTGTGTGACGTTTTTTAGTGGGTTTACTTTTTTAGGTGCATTTGCATCTAATCCTTATGAATTTGGTATTTTACGGTTTTTAGCAGGTTTAGGAATAGGCGGGGTGATGCCAAATCTCGTCGCACTCACATCAGAGTACGCACCCAAACGTATTCGCAGTACTTTAGTTGGCACAATGTTTAGTGGTTATGCCATCGGTGGCATTTTATCGGCACTGATCGGAAGTTATTTAGTTGAAAGTCAGGGTTGGCAAATCATGTTCTTGATTGCCGGTGTTCCTTTGATTTTATTACCTGTGATTTGGAAATTCTTGCCTGAATCTTTAACCTTTTTGGTTAAAACTGGCAAAACGGATCAAGCACATAGGATCATTCAAAAAATTTCACCTGAACAAAGCATCGGTATCAATACACGTTTAGTGCTGAATGAAGATCATGTTCCAGCAGGTAGTTCTGTAAAAGGCTTATTTCAACAAGGACGTGCATTCAATACGCTTATGTTTTGGGTATTGTTCTTTATGTGCTTATTAATGGTGTATGCACTAAGCAGTTGGTTGCCAAAACTTATGCTTGCAGCAGGTTATTCACTCGGCAAGAGTATCTTATTCTTGTTTGCCCTAAATGTGGGTGCCATGATGGGTTCAATTGGTGGCGGCATTCTCTCAGACAAATTCCATTTAAAACCTGTAATTATGGGAATGCTGATGGCAGGTGTAGTAGCACTGATCGGCTTAGGATTTAACTCTCCAGCTTATGTTTTATATGGTTTAGTCACTGTGGCTGGTGCAGCGACGATTGGAACTTCAATCCTTCTTTATAGCTATGTTGCTCAATACTATCCATTGAGTGTTCGCTCAACTGGAATTGGCTGTGCTTCGGGTGTAGGTCGAATTGGTGCGATTGTCGGTCCGATTTTGACGGGTTTGTTATTAACCTTGAACTTACCGCATACCATGAATTTTGTGATGATTTCTATCCCTGCAATGTTAGCAATCTGCGCGATATTAACTTTAAAACGTCATAAATTTGATGATGAGCAACAAGTACAAGAAGTAAAAACAAGTTTGAACGAATCAAGTAGTGCCTAATCTACCATTACTTGATTGCTCCCCAAAACACGAAAAGCACATTAGATACGCTGATGTGCTTTTTGTGATGCAAATACTCATTGGCCAGAAGAAAAACGACTTAAAACACTTTAACTGGATTATGAACTGACAATACACCAGAGGTTTTGAGTGGTGAAACCTACCCATAAACAGGTGAGTGGTAATCGTGCTGCAAAGATGGAAAAAGCATAGCCAAAATTATTTCGATTCAATACTATATAGCGCACATTTTCCTGTATCTCCCGCTATGCAATTTAGACATGATATCCAGATTTTAAGGGGCATCGCTGTGAGCCTCGTGGTGCTGTTTCATCTTGAGTTTTCTCAATTGGCCAGTGGTTTTCTTGGTGTCGATATCTTTTTTGTGATTAGCGGTTTCTTAATGGCCGTGTTGTATAAAACCGGCAATGTACACGACTTTTTTGAGCGCCGTGCAAAGCGCTTACTACCAAGCTATTTTGCTGTGGTGATCGGTACGCTGTTGGCATCTATGCTGCTGTTGCTTCCATCAGAAATGATACAAGTCGAAAAGCAGGCTTTTTTTAGTCTCTTTTTTGCCAATAATTTAAGCTTTTGGACGCTCAATACCTATTTCGACAAAAGTAATTTTAAACCCTTACTGCATCTTTGGTCGCTGGGTGTCGAAATACAGTTTTATTTATTTGTGCCATTATTGGTTTGGTTTTTCAGTAAAAATCGGGCTTTGCTTCTCTTAACCACGCTGATCTCATTGGGCTTATGTATATACGAAGTCGGCATATCACCTAAAACCTCATTCTTTATGATGCCACTTCGGCTTTGGGAGTTCTTAATTGGTTTTATGGTTGCCAAGTACTTCACAGAGCAAGGTAACTTAAAATACAACCAATCCTGGATCGGATTAATTGGTTTATGTTTGCTAGTTGCAATTCCCTTTATGCATGTCAACGGTAACAGTTTTAACCGTATTGAAGCACATCCTAGTTTGTTTGCTTTACTCGTTTGTCTCGCAACCGCTGTTATTTTAGTGTTTGGCTTACCTAAGTTTTTAATCAATTCACCCATAGCTAAACTTTTTGTCCATCTTGGCAAATACTCTTATTCTATTTATTTGGTGCATTTTCCTGTGATTGTTTTGTACTTGTACAAGCCTTTTTCAGGGACCATCATGCACCCTGCAAATATTCAGGAGCAAGTCACGCTCTTGATTTTGATCATGCTTTTGTCTGTGCTGCTTTATAAATTGATCGAAACGCGGAAATATCATCACATCTTCAAAGTTTATATGATTGGATGTATTACAGTACTCGGGTTGATCGGTTGCTCGAAAGTCATTTACCAAACTCAGTATACACAAGTCGAAAAAAACATATTTTCTGGTCTAACCGATCGCTCTGTATATCGATGCGGTCTTTTCTTCCCGATTATTCACCCCAACACACTCACTTGCCGTATTAATACCGACGAACAAAAGCAATCTGTGGTGTTGTTAGGCAATAGCCATTCAGATTCAATCAAGAACGTCTTTGCCGATATTGCAGTACAGCATGGATTCAATACCTATTTATTCGCGGTCAATGATCCGATGACACGAGAGATTTTGCCTCCAGAGGCTATTATTCAAGAAACTTTAAGACGCCATACGAAATGGATTTTTATTCACTATAAGGTCGATACCTTAAACCCAAACAAACTAGATCGTCTTGCTGAACTAGCAGCAAAGCATCAGATTCGTTTGAGCCTGATTATGCCTGTTCCGGTGTATGAGCATGGCAATTACTATTATAAATCAATCCCGGCCACACTTTACTATGGGCGTAATTCTCATATCACTGAGCAAGATTATCTTAAACGTAATCAGGCGCTGATACAGCAGGCGAAGCAACTCGAAGCTCGATATCCTAATTTTCAAACCTTACCAGTCGTTCAGATGTTTTGTACACCTGTATGTCAGATCAGCACAGCAGACAAACGTCCGTATTATTTTGATGATGACCATCTCACGCTTACAGGAAGCCAGTTGATGGTTCCTGTCATTCGTCAAGCATTTGAATCTTCAAGGTAATAGTCGAGATAGAAGTACAAGTTAAGATGGGTACTAGATGACTAGATAGTTACTGGCATGTGCCATAGATCACAACAGGATTTTTAACGCAATATATTCTATAGTAGGATCAACGATACTACAGATATTGCTGCTATGAAATGGGAAGAAATCGGTAAACAGCCGTGTTCAATAGCCAGAACACTGTCCGTGATTGGAGATCGATGGACGCTGTTAATCTTGCGCAATGCCTTTTTGGGAATTCGTCGTTTTGAAGATTTTCAAAAAAGCTTGGGTGTCACTCGCCATTTACTTACGGAACGTTTGATAAATCTAGTAGACGCAGAGATTTTGGTTAAAGTACCGTACACCGCGTCGAATAAACGTTTTGAATATAAACTTACCGAGAAAGGACTCGATTTATACCCAATCTTGATGAGCATGGCACAATGGGGAAATACTTGGATGGATCAAGGTCACGGCGCACCTATAGATTATATTCATAAAGAATGTGGTCATGTGTTTAAACCCGTTTTGGTTTGTTCGCATTGTAAAATTCCACTTCGTGCGAAGCACGTCCAACCAGTGCCTGGAAAAGGATTTGTGCCGGTAATCAGTCGAACTGGCACATGATCAACTTAACCAACGCTTTAAAGCTTATTTTGGATGATGTCTTTCATGTATCAATTGATCTGATGCTTTGGATTGCATAGCTAGATCGCGTATACTATGCAGCCTGTTTACGTTATGTTTTGCTACACGCGATTTCATGTCATCACTTGCTTCTTATTTTCAGCAACGTCAGTTTTGTGTTTTGGTCGAATACCTAACGTCATTGACACCATATCATCCGCTTCAAACTGAAATTGCCGGTTATCCCACCGTAATGGCACTTGCAGATCGTGTTCATTCAGACCATGATCTTGCACCCTTAGACGCAAGTCGTACATATGATTCTGCTGTGGAAAAATTGCTGCATTTTTCCGGCAAAGATCGTGATATACAAGATTTCGAAGCTTTTCTTGCACAAGCAAAAGCTGCCAATATTCAAAATCTGCTGTTATTAAGTGGAGATAAGCTCAAATCGCACAGCGACGGCACCGATGGTCGACCCCGTACACGCTACTTAGAGTCTGTAAATGCCGTCGCTGCCGCTCAACATATTGGTGGTTTTCATATCGGTGTTGCGCTTAATCCATTTAAATATGTTGAGGCAGAGCGCGATGCGCAGTATTTAAAACTTCATAAAAAACTCAAAGCGGGTGCAGATTTCATCATTACCCAACTCGGCTACGACATTAAAGCACTTCAACAGGCCAAAGCATTTTTAACCAGCCATGATTACGCTCAAAAGATTGTGGCCTGTGTGATGCCTCTAACATTGGCGCGAGCCAATTACATGATCAAGCATAAAGTGGCGGGTATTGTAATTACACCGCATATGCTGAATGTACTTAAACATGAAAAACAAACAGGACAGACAGCCCATGTGTATGCACGCTGTGCATTACAGATATTAATTTGTGAGCAACTGGGTTTTGCAGGTGTTCATTTGTCTGCCTGCCATAAGCCAGATGAACAGGCACGCCTAGCTGAATATATTGAAGAGTATCGTCATTTGGATCTGGCTGCGCTAGAGCAGCATTATAAACGCTTATGGCATATTCAAACGGGGCTTGAGTTACAGCCCGAGCGCTTACCAAGTGCACGAAAGCCGAGTCGCCTTGAGGTGGTGAAGTATCGTCATTTGCAATTTATGCACGATGCCTTGTTTATGTCTAAGCCGGCTAAAAACGCTGGACGTTTTATTTTTAAGGCAGCCTTTTGGAATACGCATCTAATGACCAAGATGTTACTGAAAACTGAATCATTCAGTAAACATCGATTAATTGGCTGTGAAAGCTGTGGTCAATGTCGTCTGGCCGATACACTCTATATCTGCCCTGAAACCTGCCCTAAAGGACTGGCCAATGGCCCATGTGGGGGCACCAGTCTGGATCGCTGTGAATTTGGCGATCGGGAGTGCATACATTCAGTCAAGGCGCGCTTAGCCAAGGCAGTAGAACAAACTCAAATTTTAAAAGATAAGCTGATTCCGACTGTTCCCATTGCAACACGTGGCAGTAGCTCTTGGAAAAACTGGTACTTGGCCGTAGAGGCTTAACCATAAGACTGAATCCAAAGATGTGTAGAATACCTTATAATATTGTATAAATAGTATTGTGCAAAAAAATGCTCAAAAATTCTTAAAAGTTTTAATTATGCGCAAATATATTCACATTAAATTGTTATTGTGATATTTTTGAGAAAATAATTGCTCATTTATAAAATTGAAAATACTCACATTACAGGCCTTGCTAAATACTCAGTGGTTAGATATTGCGACGCTTACATTGCTTCAGCCACAGCTTGGTGTAGCGGGAGCCTGTGAGCTGGAATATGAACTCGACTATGCACTTCAGCATTTAGAGCAGCGCGATGAACATGCCTGTAGTCTCTCACTTCCTGTACAGTTGTTAATTAAACATGAATCTAAAAGCTGGTTTGGATTTCTAGACGATATTGTTCCATCAGGTGCAGCGCGCCGTTACTGGGTTAATTATCTCGATTTGCAACGTTTGCCCCAAGCCGAGCAAGATAGCGTCTTGCTTGAAAAAGGGGGAATTGCACCTGTTGGGAATTTACGCATTAAAGATGCGCTTGAGCCACTCAATCCAGATTCAACCTTACATCTTAGATACTTTACTGTAGCTGATGTTGCCGACCGCAATATCGACTTTTTAGAATATGCGCAGCAGATGGGTGCCATTAGTGGCGGAGCCACCGGTGCAGGTGGTGAAGCGCCCAAGCTTTTAATTCGCCTATCGCCTGAACAACAGGTCTGGATTGATACCTATCAACAAAACTTTGAGCAGCCAGATCAATACTATCTGGTTAAATTTCCAAGGAATAATCGCAATGAAATTGATTGTAATATCTTAAGGGCAGAATATTATTACTATCGCGAATTACACGATTTGGGCTTCGATACCATTGACGTTAATCGCATGAAATTGATCGAAGGTCGTCAGTATCCGTCCTTATGGTTACCACGCTTTGACACTGAATGGCAAAATGAGTGCTGGCAACGGTATGGTCTTGAGTCGGTTTATTCAATACTTAATAAATCAGCTGGTAGCCATCTCAATCACTTTGAAGTCATTGAGCAGTTGTGTTCGATCTTAACTTCGATTGATCCAAATTTTGATGGCTCCGCTTTTGTGTGTGAGTGGTTACAGCGTGATTTACTCAATATTATTTTTGGTAATTCCGACAATCACGGACGAAATACCTCATTTTTAAAGAAATTTGGCAGCATCACATTGGCACCTATTTATGATTTTGCGCCGATGAAAGCCGATCCAGAGCAAGTTATTCGCTCGACGACGTGGGGAAGCCCATACGAAGAAGGCGGAGAATATCGCTGGGCACTGATTACGCAAAAACTGGCGCCGTGGTGCCCACCTGAACTTGCCTTTGAAACATTGCAGCGTTTGGCACACAAGCTCGTACACCTTAAACAACGCTTGATCGATAAGGGCGTACCGCAGCAAATCGTGGATATGCCTGTTCTGTCATTTGACTATATTGAAGCGAAACTAAAACGTTGGGAGCTGCTATGAAGCCGAATACTCCAGCACAAGATCGTCAGCAGATCCTGATCGACCTATATACCCAGTATCTGTTGGGTAAAATTACCTTGGGGCAACTGTTAATGCATTTAAGAAAAAATGTATTGGGAGTCACCCAAGAACAATATGCCAAACTGGTGGGTATCAGCCGACGCACGCTCACCGATATCGAGCAGGATAAAGGTAAACTCACGCAGTCGGTGTTAGATAAGGTTTTTAAGCCTTTAGGATTAAAAGCAGGTTTGGTGCCTACCCATGATCATGTGGTGAAAAAGATTGTTTCATCAGCAAATGAGTAAAAGACGATACTGATCTGGATACTCCATAGGAGCACGGTGAACACAAGGCAAAGCCTGCTGCGTTGGATGATCCACTGCCAAGCGCCAAAGATGACCTAAACCCAGATGAATCGGTTGAGCATTTGGCAGTTCGGCATAGTGCAAGTCAAAAAAATATTCTTCTAAAAATTGCTCAAACTCAGACGCTGGGCCATCATGAAGCTGCTTCAGTTTTTCACGTATTTCCGGAATGCTTACTTTCTGCTGTACTTGATGATTAGATATAATATCGCTGGCCGGACCATAGTACGTGCATAAGATGGTATCGGTTTCAATAGGTGAACGATCGACATGATATGAATATACATCGGTCGCAATAAAATCTAGCTCTTCGTCGCGTTCGTAACATTTAAGCAAGTTCAAGGTAGGGGATGCGCCCGCATTAGTTAATTGTTGTAAGTCATTTAAAATAAGCGTTCTTGCCAATTTCCCCTGAGTAGACAAATTCAATGCCCAAAGATCTTTAGGTGTCACTTGGGTGATATTGTCTTTCAGTTCAAGATTTTCAACAATTTCCTGAAAGTTACCTACCAATGCTCTGTGCCAGCAAACTGCATTCATTTCACCGTGGAATCGAGTTTTCATTAGGTCTGCAAAATTGCTGACGACTTTAATTTGATCTATACCAGAAAATTCTGTGTTGATTTGAGGGTTTGGCAAGTTTTGGGCCATCTTGGATCACGTACATTTAAACTGGGATATAGTTTAAAGCATAAGTGGTAATCACGCTAAAGCTTTAACTTTTGGTCTCTATGGGTAAGCGAATGATAAATATTTTTTCTATTGGGTATCGTTAACTGAAAAGCACTAGGCAAAAGCCGATCCTTTCAGTTAAAACAATATAACTTCAATTGTTAAAATAAGGACTTTTCAATGTCTGCCTATGTTGTATTTACCCGTGAAAGCACCTCAGACGCCGAGCAAATGGCACAGTATGCAGAAAAGGCACCACTTGCACGTGAAGGTCGTGACCTTACGCCGCTTGCGTTTTATGGCAAATTCGAAGTACTTGAAGGTAGTGATATTGAAGGTGCTGTGATTTTACGTTTTCCAGATATGGCAGCAGCACGTGAATGGTATAACAGTCCAGAGTATCAAGATGCGTTACAACATCGTCTTAAAGGGGCGAATTACCGCGTGTTTATTATTGAAGGTCTCAAAGAGCTAGTCTAATTCACTCTAATGAACAAGAAGCGCCCAATTAAGGCGCTTTTTTATGAATAGGGTACGTCTGATTATACGCCCATTAAAAGTTCTTGCTGTACATCGGCCTGCTTACGTAAAAAATCCCATACCAGCTTAATTCTGGGTTCGTGCTGTAAATCGACCAGCGTAAGCATCCAAAACGTATGAGAAAAACTTAACTGATCGCCCAGCACCTCCACCAATTCAGTTTTATCACGAACCAGAAACCTTGGCAAAATGGCCAGTCCAGCACCAGCACGCACTGCAATTTCCTGTGCCAAAATACTGTTACTGCGAAAACAAGCACTCACTTGCAGAGGTAAACGTTCTAACGAATACAACGCCGTGCTATACACCAGATCATCGATATAATCGACAAAACGATGCTGTCGTAAATCATCTAGCTTTTCAATAGGCGGATGTTGCTCTAAATAGTGCCGACTACCATAGAGCTTTAAACAGTAATTGGTGAGCCGGGTAATAATATATGGTCCAGATTTAGGGCGATCGATAGAAATGACAATATCCGCTTCACGATGTGAAAGTTTAATTGTTTTTGGTACCGGTATGAGATCGATGGTCAGTAACGGATAATGTTTTGAAAACTCAGCCAGTAAACCCGCCAGAAATGCCGTACCGAAACCTTCTGGTGCTCCAATACGCACCCGGCCCTGTAGCGGGTCATGGCGTTTTTCTATCTGAATGAAAGATTGTTCCATCTGCTCCACACGTGGTACCAACGCCAAACCTTCAGAGGTAAGCTCATAACCAGTGGCTTCACGTTTAAACAGCTGTGTTCCTAAAGTGCTTTCTAGCGCCTGAATACGCCGTGCCACTGTACTGTGTTCAACCCCGATTAGACGAGCCGCATTGGTCAGTGTTTTCGCGCGTGCCAAAACCAAAAAAAAGCGTAAATGATCCCAATCTACTTTCATTTTTTATTTAACATCCTGTTAAATCCCTGTGCATATTTGCACAATCATCGTGCATCAATTTCTATTGGTGGTCAAAGTGTTCTTTGTTAGTCTGCTGAAACAGCGTAAAAAAATGCGTTAAAGAAGCCAGTAAAGGCGATTACAACGACAATAACAAACAAGCACGGAGCGATCATGAACGCGATTCATCATCCACAGCAAAGTACCGGATTCACCACAGCAAAACTACTGATCAATGGTGAATTTGTCGAGTCAACAACAAGCCATTGGCAAGATATTGTCAATCCAGCGACACAAGAAGTTTTAGGACGAGTGCCTTTTGCGACAGCCGAAGAAGTCAATGCTGCGATTGCTGCTGCACAAAATGCTTTGGCCAGTTGGCGCCAAACGCCTATTCAGGCACGTATGCGTATTATGCTCAAGCTGCAAGATCTGATTCGCAATAACTTAAAAAGTATTGCCCAAGTGTTGACAGCAGAACAAGGAAAAACTTTGGCCGATGCCGAAGGAGATATTCAGCGTGGTCTTGAAGTTGTCGAGCATGCTTGTTCGATTGGTACTTTGCAAATGGGAGAGTATATAGAGGGTGTTGCACGTGGTGTCGATACCTACACCGTACAGCAGCCGCTTGGTGTGTGTGCAGGGATTACACCATTTAATTTCCCCGCCATGATTCCACTATGGATGTTTCCAATGGCGATTGTGTGTGGAAATACCTTTGTTTTAAAGCCTTCAGAACAAGATCCGTTTTCGACCATGATGCTTGTAGAGCTGGCAATTGAAGCTGGTATTCCTGCTGGTGTACTGAATGTGGTGCATGGTGGTAAAGAAGTTGTCGATCTGCTGTGTACTCATCACGATATTAAAGCCATCTCTTTTGTGGGTTCGACTGCTGTAGGTGCACATGTCTATCAACTGGCTGGTCAGCATGGCAAACGTGTACAGTCGATGATGGGTGCAAAGAACCATGTTGTGGTCATGCCAGATGCCAATAAAGAACAAACATTAAATGCTTTAGTAGGTGCAGCGTTTGGTGCAGCAGGACAACGCTGTATGGCGCTTTCTGTGGCCATCATGGTAGGAGAAGCCCAGCATTGGGTTGACGAACTTGTCAATAAAGCTAAAACATTGAAAGTTAATGCCGGACATGAACCAAATACCGATGTGGGGCCAGTCATTTCTACCCGTGCTAAAGCGCGTGTGATTGATCTGATCAATAGTGGCGTTGAACAAGGCGCAAAACTGTTACTGGACGGGCGTGATGTGCAGGTGTCTGGATATGAGCAGGGTAATTTTGTTGGCCCAACGATTTTTAATCAAGTCACTACCGATATGCGAATTTATCAGGAAGAAGTATTTGGTCCTGTACTTGCCATTATGCATGTTGAAACGTTGGAACAGGCGATCGCACTGATCAATGCCAACCCTTTTGGTAATGGTGTTGGTCTCTTTACTCAAAATGGCCATACAGCGCGTATATTCCAACATCAGATTGATATCGGTCAGGTGGGAATTAATATTCCAATTCCTGTGCCAGTCCCTTTCTTCAGCTTTACCGGTTCACGTGGTTCAAAGCTTGGAGATTTAGGGCCTTACGGTAAACAGGCAGTACAGTTTTACACTCAAACCAAAACCATTACGAGCCGATGGTTTGAAGATGATCAAGAAACCAGTGGTGTAAATACAACAATTAGTTTGCGCTAAGGGGGAATAGTATGAAGATCGCATTTATTGGTTTGGGGAATATGGGCGGTGCCATGGCACAAAATCTGCTCAAATCAGGTCATCAAGTGTTTGGTTATGATTTAAGTCAAACAGCGCTAGATCATTTTGCAGCAGCGGGTGGCGTAGTCTGTGATCATCCGCAGGACGCTGCTCAGCATGCAGAAGTTGTAGTTACCATGTTGCCCGCAGCTAAACATGTTCGTGATGTTTATCTTGGTGAACACGGCATTTTGCAAGTACTTCAATCCGGTAGTCTATGTATCGACAGCAGTACGATCGATCCGCAAACAATTCAAGAGATTGCCGCCGCTGCTCAGGCTAAACAGATCCGAGTGTGTGATGCACCCGTATCAGGTGGTACCTTGGGCGCAAAAGATGGCACTTTGACTTTCATGATAGGTGCCGATGAAGCCACCTTTGAAGCGGTCAAGTTGCCTCTGAGCTGTATGGGTAAAAATCTAGTGCATTGTGGTGCTGTAGGAACGGGACAGGTCGCCAAAATCTGTAATAATCTGATTTTAGGCATTTCCATGACCGCCGTGGCAGAAGGGATGGCGCTCGGAGCAAAACTGGGTATGGATCCACAGGCGCTGGCCGGTGTGATCAATAGTTCAACTGGACGTTGCTGGAGCTCTGAAATCTATAATCCATGGCCAGATGTCTGCGCCAATGCGCCATCTTCACGTGGTTATACGGATGGTTTTGCCGCGCAACTGATGCTCAAAGATCTGGGCTTGGCAGTCAATGCCGCTCAACAGGCTGCACAACCTGTGGTGCTGGGTAGCATGGTACAACAACTTTATCAAAAGTTATGCCAAGACGGTCATGCTCATCTGGACTTTTCCAGCATTATGCATCAATACACCACGACACCCACTTAAAGCACACCATGATTCAATGAAGCAAGGATTCGCTTCATCAAAATAACTTGTCAGTAATAACGATAAACTCAGGCTGAGGTTGAATATGTTCGATTATCAAAAAACAATTGAAAATTTTAATTTAGAGACGGTAGCAAAGCAGTATCTATCTGGTTCTATGCAGGCTGTAAATGCGTGCTATGAATGCTGTGACCGGCATGCCGATTCCGACGCGATTGCTTTGTACTGGTATGCGAAAGATGGCCGTAAAGAACAATATAGCTTTCGTGAACTCAAAAAATACTCGACCCAATTTGCCAGCTTTTTAAAGTCACAGGGCGTGCGTAAAGGCGATCGAGTATCTGGTTTACTGCCAAGAACACCAGAGCTGATCATTACTATTTTAGCCACTTGGCGGATTGGCGCCGTATATCAGCCCTTATTTACCGCATTTGGACCCAAAGCAATTGAGCATCGCATCCAACTGGCGCAAAGCAAGTTGGTGGTAACAGATCTTACTAATCGTGAAAAATTGTCTGAGATCAGTAATTGTCCTCCGATTGTGACCGTGCAGGCAGAGTTGCACGCCCAAAATTATCCGCAAGATTTCGACTTCTGGCGTGAGTTAAATCGACAAACAGAAACCGTCGAACTTGAAATGTTGAGTATCAATGATCCATTTTTGCTCATGTTTACTTCAGGTACCACAGGGCCAGCTAAACCATTAAAAGTGCCGCTAAAAGCGCTGATCGCTTTTGGTGATTATATGAAAAATGCAATTGGCCTGAGCCAAGATGATATTTTTTGGAACATTGCAGATCCAGGTTGGGCCTATGGGTTGTATTACGCCATTACAGGGCCTTTATTGCTCGGGCACTCAACACTGTTTTTTGAAGGTGGTTTCAATGCCGAAAGTGTATGCGATGTTATTAATGAGTATGGCATCACCAATTTGGCGGGTGCCCCAACTGCCTATCGAATGATGATGGCAGCGGACCCATCACAAATGGCCCAGCTTCGCGGTAAGTTGCGTGTGGTAAGTAGTGCGGGAGAGCCTTTAAATCCAGAAGTGATTCGCTGGTTTAAAGAGGTATTAGATGTGCCGATTTATGATCATTATGGTCAAACTGAAGTCGGGATGGTGGTGTGTAACCATCATGCGCTAGCGCATCCCGTTCGTTCGGGTTCGGCAGGGTTTGCTAGCCCGGGTTATCGAATTGCGATTATAGATGAGCAGGGGAATGAACTAGCTACTGATGTTCCGGGTATTTTGGCAATTGATATCGCCCAGTCTCCAATGATGTGGTTTTCAGGCTACGAAGAAAGCCGAAAATCACCTTTTGTTGGACAATATTATTTAACAGGCGATACGGCTGAAATCCATGCCGATGGCAGTATGAGTTTTGTTGGCCGTAGCGATGATGTTATTACCACCTCAGGGTATCGGGTGGGGCCATTCGATGTCGAAAGTGCATTGCTTGAACACGACGCCGTGATTGAAGCAGCGGTAATTGGCGTACCTGATTTAGAGCGGACTGAAATTATTAAAGCATTTGTGATTTTGGCTCATCACCATACTGCATCAGCCGAATTACAACAGGAATTAAGCTTATTCGTCAAAAAACGGTTGTCTGCACATGCATATCCACGTTTGATTGAATTTGTAACTGAGCTTCCAAAAACGCCAAGTGGAAAAATTCAGCGTTTCTTGTTACGTAATCAAGAGTTGAATAAATCACATTCACAAACTGCCTAAATAGCCTAAGCAATATTAAAAATTTAAATTACAGGAAACTCTTGTATGCAATTTACGGAAGAACAGCAACTGATTCAAAACATGGCAAAAGATTTTGCTCAAGAACAGATCAAGCCATACGCAAGCGATTGGGACCAAAAAAGTATATTTCCTAAAAGTACACTAGCCCAAATGGGTGAATTGGGATTTTTAGGAATGCTTATTCCAGAACAATGGGGCGGCTCTGATACAGGCACGCTAGCGTATGTACTGGCTTTAGAAGAAATTGCAGCAGCGGACGGCGCAACGTCTACCATTATGAGTGTGCATAATTCGGTTGGTTGTGTACCGATTTATAAATTTGGAACAGAACAACAAAAGCAACAATATTTAAAGCCGTTGGCCCAAGGTGAAATGATCGGTGCGTTTGCCTTGACCGAACCACACACTGGTTCAGATGCTGCTGCAATTAAAACCCGTGCAATAAAAGACGGCGATCACTATGTGATTAATGGTGCCAAACAATTTATTACCTCTGGAAATAACGCCGGCGTAATTATTGTTTTTGCAGTAACCGATCCGGCAGCAGGCAAAAAGGGAATGAGTGCATTTTTGGTACCTCGCGATACCCCAGGTTATGAAGTGATACGAGTCGAAGAAAAATTAGGCTTACATGCGTCAGATACCTGTCAGATTGCTTTAACCGATGTGCGAATTCATGAAAGCTTAAGATTAGGGGCAGAAGGCGAAGGACTGAAAATTGCACTTGCCAATCTGGAAGGCGGTCGGATTGGTATTGCTGCACAAGCAGTCGGTTTGGCTAGAGCTGCCTTGGAAGAAGCCACACGCTATGCACATGAACGCGAAGCGTTTGGTAAAGCCATTATTGAGCAACAAGCCATTTCTTTCAGGCTCGCCAGTATGGCTACCGAGATTGAGGCGGCGCGCCAACTGGTTCATTTTGCTGCACGAAAAAAAGAAGCCGGTGAAAGCTGTTTAACAGAAGCTTCCATGGCCAAATTATTTGCATCGGAAATGGCTGAACGAGTTTGTTCTAAAGCCTTACAAATTTTTGGTGGCTATGGATATTTAAAGGATTTTCCAATAGAACGCATTTATCGTGATGCCCGAATTTGTCAGATTTATGAAGGGACAAGCGATATTCAGCGCTTGGTAATTGCACGCAGCTTATAACAAATAAAAAGGGATTTTTATCATGCAATGGCAAACGATTTTATTCGAAAAAAGAAATGGTGTCGGACTGATTACATTAAATCGGTCCAAGGCACTTAATGCACTCAATAACCAACTGATTATTGAAGTCAATCAAGCGCTGGATCAGCTTGAAAAAGACCCAATGATCGGATGTATCGTGATTACAGGTTCGGAAAAAGCCTTTGCTGCCGGTGCCGATATTAAAGAAATGGCCGATTTAACTTTTCCAGATATTTATCTCGATGATTTTTTTAGTCTGGCCGATCGAATTGCTCAGCGACGTAAGCCTCTTATTGCCGCAGTCAGTGGTTATGCCTTAGGCGGTGGTTGTGAGTTGGCACTGATGTGTGACTTTATTTACTGTGCCGATAATGCAAAATTTGGTCTGCCAGAAGTCACTTTAGGCGTATTGCCCGGTATTGGTGGTACTCAGCGCTTAACTCTGGCCATTGGCAAGGCCAAAGCCATGGAGATGTGTTTGACTGCACGGCAAATGGGCGCACAAGAGGCAGAGCAAAGCGGCTTGGTGGCGCGAGTATTTACCAGAGAAGAACTTTTACCACAAACCTTACAAGCGGCAGAAAAAATAGCTGAAAAATCTTTGCCAGCTCTGCTCATGATTAAAGAATCGATCAATCGAGCCTTTGAAGTCAGCTTGGCTGAAGGCTTACGTTTTGAACGGCGTGTTTTTCATTCCATTTTTGCCAGTAATGATCAAAAAGAAGGCATGCAGGCCTTTGTGGAAAAACGTCCTGCCAAATTTACCCATCAATAATAAATATTCGAATAGGAAAAAATAATGAATGATCATGACGATTTGGAAATTCGAAGCGAAGATGCTTTAGGCATTATAAGTTTAAACCGTAGTAGCCATTTAAATGCTTTAACTCTAGAGATGATTCGGGGTATTCAGGCGCAGCTCGATCAATGGAGAGAGGATTCGCAAGTACAAGCTGTGCTCATCAAATCCAATGCTGCGAAAGCATTTTGCGCAGGAGGTGATATACGCTATCTGTATGACAGTTATCAGGCTGGAAACACGCAATACCAAGATTTTTTTGCTACTGAATATACCATGCTCAGTACAATACGTAATTATTCAAAGCCTGTCATCGTCATGATGGATGGCTATGTGCTGGGTGGCGGCTTTGGGCTTGCTGAGGCCTGTCATATCAAAATTACCAGTGAAAAATCGCGTTTCGCTATGCCGGAAACGGCGATTGGCTTTTTCCCAGATGTTGGGGCGACTTATTTTCTATCCAGACTCGATGAAGCTGGTGTGTATATGGCGCTCACTGGAGCACAGATCAGTAGTAGTGATGCGTTATATCTGGATCTGGTGGATTATCATGTGCCAAGTGAGCATTTTGTCGCGTTAGAACACGCATTAAGTGTTGCACCCATTCTCAATCCGGTAGAAATCCGAACCATCATTAGCTCGTTTATCACTCATCCGCAAGAAAGTGAATTACAACAACATATCGATCTGATTAATCAGTATTTTTCTTATCCTGACATTAGTGAAATTGAGCAAGGCTTAGCTGATGCCAACGATACTCTTCATCAGGACTGGATCAAGAAAATGCAAGCGATTTTAGAGCAACGTCCTGAAATGGCAAAACAAATCAGTTTGAAGTTACAGCAGGTTGGTCAAAATCTTTCGCTTGAAAAATGTATGCAGTTAGAACGCGGCTTGCAGGATATCTGGTTACAGCAAGGAGATTTTATTGAAGGCGTAAGAGCATTGATTGTCGATAAAGACAAAAATCCGAAGTGGCAAACTGATAATACCGAATTTAAAAAAACACTGGAAAAATTCTGGCCAGTATGGAGTAAGCAACATAAAGATTCGCTTTGTTAAAAATAGATGGAATTTATTTTAAATAACAAAGCGAGTCACGGATGACACAGCTCAAAGAATAAGAGGGATAAATAACAATGAAACACGTACAAGAATCATCTACTCAAAGTAAAAAGCCTTCACATCGTCTGGCAGGCATATCGAGTATGGTGGGAACAACCATCGAATGGTATGACTTTTTCATTTACGGTGCTGCGGCTGCGTTAATTTTTAACAAACTGTTTTTTCCAAATCTAGATCCATTAATGGGAGTGATGGCTGCATTTGCCACTTATGCCGTCGGTTTTATTGGTCGACCTTTAGGAGGAATTGTATTTGGCCATTTTGGAGACAAAATTGGCCGTAAAGCGATGTTGTTAACTACCTTAATAATGATGGGTATTCCCACTGTGCTGATTGGTCTATTACCTACCTATGAAAGTATCGGTTACTGGGCAACAGTGTGTCTGGTGATATTGCGTTTTATTCAAGGTATGGCTATGGGAGGAGAGTGGGGTGGCGCAGTTTTAATGGCAGTTGAACACGCACCCGAAGGCGGCAAAGGATTTTGGGGAAGCTTACCTCAAGCCAGTGCAGGTGGTGGACTCATGCTTGCATCAATTGCTTTAGGACTGGTATCTATGCTACCAGAGGCTGCATTATTTAGTTGGGGCTGGAGAATCCCATTTCTGATAAGTATCGTTCTACTCGGTGTGGGTTGGTATATAAGAGTAAAAGTGCCCGAATCACCTGATTTTGAAAAAGTGAAGGAGCAGGCAAAAGAAATTAAAGTGCCGGCTTTGCAGGTTTTTAAAAATCATCCTAAAGAGCTTCTTACCATTATTTTTGCCCGCGCTGCTGAAAATGCATGGTTCTATATAGCTTCTACCTTCGCACTTGCCTATACCACCACTAAACTTGGCATTGCGCGTCAAGATATTCTATTTGCCACAATTTGTGGAGGTGGCTTGATTATGATAATGACTCCTTTATTTGGACATCTGTCTGATAAAGTAGGCCAAAGAAATATGTTTATGTCTGGCTTATTGGCACTCGCACTCTACTGTTATCCATTCTTTAGTATGTTGGATACCAAAGATCCTTTTCTGGTTTGGCTTGCAATTGTATTGGCCATTGGTGTGATTTTCCCACTCATGTACGCACCGCAATCTCAGTTATTTGCTCGACAATTTCCAACTGAAATCCGATACAGTGGTATTTCAATTTCTGTGCAGTTTGCTGGCGTCATTGGTGGAGGCTTAGCACCTTTAATTGCGACCAAACTTTTGAGTATAGGTGAGGGAAGTCCTCATTTAATTATTAACTATATTATAGGTATGGCAATATTTGCGATTTTCTGTACTTGCTTTATGAAGCGTGACAAGTTATCTATTCGTTCTACTAAAGCAACTATAAACAATACAACAAAAACTGACTTATCTCGACCTTAATACAAAACACGCACTATGTAGTTTTGAATGCTTAGCAACGTGAATGATGATTGTGGAGATTCACGTTGCTGAGACATTGTTACAAATAGATCAGTGAAGGCATTACAATTCTGATAGTTACGATTTCTGTTTGGCTTTTTGGCGTAAGACATACAAATATAAGCTTTCAACTTTTTCACGCGCCCATGGAGTAGTACGTAAAAATCGTAATGATGACTTAACACTTGGATCTATACAAAAACATCTAATTTCTATTTTACGACTCAAACCCTCAAAGCCACCATAGTAATCCAATAATTCATCCAGAATGTCAGCAAGTTTTTTGCCGTGTAGAGGGTCATTGGAGGCGTTCATAATAGATCAATCATGTTTGGGAAGGCTATTATTATAACCTGAGCGAATAGAAAAATGAGAGGTTTGAAATTTAAACGTAATTAACATAGAAAATTAGAGCTTCTCAAAAATGAGTTCATAAACTTATAGAGTTTTTGAGTACATTTACATAAAAATTAAGTTCTCCCAGAAAAGAAACAGATGCTATTTAGATAAAATTTCAATCAAATAATTTTATTGTTGATATTTCTAGTCACATAGTCTATTTTTATTTTATGAATTATTCTTCCTTACCCAAAAGACCACGTGGTCGACCAACCAAACACGGTTGTAACTATGCAGACACTAAAGAAGTGTTAATCCGCCGAGGTATCGAGTTACTAACCGAACGTGGAATGAATGCTATGAGCTTGGACGATCTCATGAAATCAGTCCAAGTTCCTAAAGGATCTTTCTATCATTATTTTGCAAATAAAGAAGCTTTTATTTTAGAAGTTCTAGATACTTATGAGCTTTATTTTGTGAAGCGGTTGAATAAGTTTTTAAGTCAAATTGATCTTTCGCCATTAGAAAGACTGCAAAATTTTGTAAAAGATGCCGGTGAAAAACTGGAAAAATATGATTTTAAACGAGGTTGTATTTTAGGTAACTTAGGACAAGAAGTTTCGTATTTGCCACCAGAGATCATCGCTCGAATTGAAAGTATCTTTAAGGTATGGGAGAAACTGGTTTCAGATTCTTTATATCGATCAAATTCACAATATAGCGTAACTGATTGTGATGAAGCTGCATATCAGTTTTGGATTGGGTGGGAAGGTGCAGTTCTAAGAGCACGTTTGGTCAAATCAACAAGTCCCTTAGATGCATTTTATCGCTTGTTTACTTTAGCTGTAAAACAACAAAATCATGTAAAAATTTAATTAAAAAATAAATGCAGACGTCTGTATTTATTTTTTAATTAATTCTAGACAAGCAGTCTAATTAAATAGAGAGGAAATTCTATGTACCAAGGTATCGTAATTAATAAAGATGATGCAGGTTACACATCAAAAATTACAGAGATTGCATCAAAGACTTTAGAAGAAGGAGAGGTTAGAGTTGAAGTTAAATATTCAACACTAAATTATAAAGATGCTTTAGCCATTACTGGGCGCTCTCCAGTAGTGCGTAGTTTTCCACTAACACCAGGGATAGATTTTTCAGGTGTTGTAATTGAATCAAAACATCCAGCATGGAAAAAAGGCGATGAAGCTCTATTAAATGGCTGGGGTGTTGGTGAAAAATATTCAGGCGGATTAGCTGAACAAGTGACTGTTTCAGGCGATTGGCTTATACAGAAACCTTCTGCTTTTTCTTTTAAAGATACCATGATTATTGGTACAGCAGGTTATACCGCAATGTTGTGTGTTATGGCTTTGCAAAAGCATGGTCTTAAACCAAGTGATGGGAAAATTTTAGTAACAGGTGCAAATGGTGGTGTCGGTAGTATTGCGATTATTATTTTGAACCATCTTGGTTATGAGATTACAGCTTCAACTGGTCGACCTCAAGAGTCAGAGTATTTAACCTATTTAGGTGCAAGTGAAATTATTGATCGCGCTGAATTATCTTCACAAGGAAAGCCATTAAACAAAGAAATTTGGGCTGGTGTAATTGATACTGTTGGAAGCCAACCTTTAGTCAATGCATGTGCTAGTACAAAATATCGTGGTGCGGTCGCTGCGTGTGGCTTGGCAGGTGGAATGGACTTTCCAGCGACAGTTGCTCCATTTATCCTGAGAGGGATTACCTTATATGGAATTGATAGTGTGATGGCACCAATTGAATTAAGAAAAGAAGCATGGGAACGCTTAGCTAAAGAATTAGATCAAACGAAATTGGAAACAGTAACGACTGAAATTCAGTTAACAGAAGCTTTAAATATTTCAAATGATATTTTAGATGGAAAAGTTCGAGGGAGAGTTGTTGTAAAACTATAATTCGAATTTATTTGTAGTTATAGATATATTAGTCTAAGGATTTCTGCATAACTCATATTATGTTCATTAGGATACTCAGCAACGTGAATCTCTACAATCATAATTCACGTTACTGAGCTGTGGCAACAAACAGGTTGTGTAGGCCACAGTCTTAGATATTCTATTTAACATAATATACATTATGCGAAATCATATGTATTTTATTATCCTAGAGTTTTCTGTGATCTATACGTTCTAATTTCCTCACGTAATTCCTTCTTTTTTGGTTTAATCTATAAATTGAAACGCTTCACAAATTGCGCTGACCAACTATAAGTATATGACTAAATACAAGGATGAAAAAAATGAGTGATGCTGAACGAAAACAAGTTAAAGCTGAAATGGAAATTGATCCTAAGCTAAGTTGGCAAGAAAAATTAGCCGTTGAGGAACAAGAAAAATTATCACCACGGCTGGTCTATGAAATTATCCGTCGTGATGGTGTTGAAGAATTGAGTCGTCCGTTAAATGCACTCATCTTCTCTGGTATCACAGCTGGATTAGTCATGAGTTTTTCCTTCGTGTTTAAAGCTGTAATTGGTTCTTATTTACCGGTAGATGCTGTTTGGAAAGATTTAGTCACGAATATTGGATATACCATCGGATTTATTATTGCAATTTTAGGACACATGCAACTTTTCACAGAGAATACCATCACAACTGTCATTCCGTTATTTAAACCCTTTAGCTTCGCAAAACTTAAAGCCGTGGGTCGGCTTTGGAGTATTGTTATTACTGCCAATGTGGTCGGAACTTTTTTATCGAGTCTATTTTTTCTCACAACAGCACTATTTACGCCTGAAGTAGATCATGTACTAAATGAGATTGCGCATCATGTTGCTTCATTTTCTGCTTGGGAAAACTTTCTTAAAGGTACAATGTCTGGTTTACTCATTGCTGCACTAGTTTGGATGTTACCTTCTGTTAACAATAAGATTTTATTGATTTTTTTATTAACCTATCTGATTGGTTTAGGTGATTTTACCCATGTAGTTGTTGGCTCTGTTGAAGTTGCGTATTTGGTTTGGCAAGGTCAGGTTTCTCTGAGTGAGTTTTGTTTTCAGTTCTTACTTCCAACCACGCTTGGTAATATTTTAGGTGGTACAGGTGTTTTCACCCTGTTAATTTATGGTCAAGTAAATGAAGAATTAGAGGAATAATAATTACTTACAATCTTAAATATCAATAAGTCAGCTTAAAATCATTAAATATTGTAATTTTAAAGTATGTATAACAATTTTAGCTGCTTATATCTAAAATAATCGATATTTCTTATAATAGTCTCATGTAACGCTAATATTTAGGAACATATATGCTGCAATGGTTTGAAAAACTCGTAGACCCCTATCCTACTCGTGGTTTAAACGAACCATTGCCTAGCAGTTTTTTTGCATTTATCTGGAAATCGACACAAGGCGTACGTCCTTTCCTATTTATTTTGATTTTGTGTACCGCCGGTGCCGCAACATTTGAAGCAATTTTATTTTCAAAAATTGGTCATCTGGTCGATTGGCTCAGTACCAGTACGCCAGGTAATTTTTTAGACCGGCACACTGAGAACCTGACTATTTTGGCCAGTGTTTTATTCGCCAATATCTTTTTTGTGTGTTTACAGTCGATTGTTAAACACCAAATTCTATACAGCAGCTTTCCTATGCGTTTGCGCTGGCAGTTTCATAATCTGTTACTTCAGCAAAGTATCGATTTTTTCCATAACGACTTTGCTGGTCGTTTGTCTGCCAAAGTGATGCAAACTGCATTGGCTATTCGTGAATTCTGGATGATTTTGGGTGATATGCTGGTTTATGTCACCATTTACTTTATTACCATCAGTGTAGTACTTGGGTCTATTTCACCAATTTTACTGATTCCTTTAGCGCTATGGTTAGGGCTTTTTATTTTGAGTGCATGGTACTTTATTCCGCGTTTATCTAAAGTATCTCAACAACAGGCGGATGCACGCGCAGTGATGACTGGCCGTGTAACCGATGCCTATACCAATATTCAAACGGTTAAACTATTTGCTCATGCGGGCCGTGAAAGCAAATACGCAAAACAGTCCATGGTCGAGTTTATGGAGACTGTATTTCGTCAGATGCGTTTGGGTACACAGTTTGAAATCAGTACCACGTTTTTAAGTGCAGTCTTGTTTATTGGTGTGATTGGAACAGCTGTCTGGCTATGGCTCAATGGTCAAGCTGCACTGGGTGTGATTGCTGCCACCACAGCCATGATTTTAAAACTCAACAGCATGTCTGAGTTTATGATGTGGCAAATGTCTATGCTATTTGAAAATGTAGGCACCATTCAAGATGGTATGCGTACTTTGGGTCGACCGGTAAGTATTCAAGACAAAGAAGATGCCAAACCATTACAGGTAAAATCAGGTGAAATTCGTTTTGAAAATGTCAGTTTTGCCTATTCAGATAAAAACGTGATCAGCCAATTTGATTTAACCATTCGTCCGGGTGAAAAAATTGGTGTGGTGGGCCGCTCTGGTGCGGGTAAATCGACTTTGATTCAATTATTACTGCATTTTTATGAGCTGAATCAAGGCCGAATCTTAATTGATGGCCAAGATATCAACGACGTTACTCAAGACAGCCTACGCGCCAACATAGCCCTAGTCACGCAAGATACTTCGTTACTGCATCGTACTGTTGCTGAAAATATTAAATACGGCAAGCCAGATGCTTCAGATGAAGAAATGTTCCATGCTGTTTCTAAAGCGCAAGCGGATGAATTTATTCCACAATTAAGTGACTTACGCGGCCGTCAGGGCTATGAGGCTTATGTCGGTGAACGTGGTGTTAAACTCTCTGGTGGACAGCGTCAGCGAATTGCAATTGCCCGTGTATTTTTAAAGGATGCACCGATTTTAATTCTAGATGAAGCCACGAGTGCTCTAGACTCGGAAGTTGAGGCAGCCATTCAATCGAGTTTAGATGCGCTCATGGAAGATAAAACAGTGATTGCAATTGCACATCGATTATCTACAATTGCCCAAATGGATCGTTTGATTGTTTTAGATCAAGGACATATTGTAGAGCAAGGAACCCACGACGAACTGATCGCCCAAAATGGTTTATACGCACATTTGTGGAAACGACAAACAGGTGGCTTCTTGGTCGATGAATTAGAAACAGAGGAAAAAGAATAATGTTGTATCTGGAAGATCTTAAAGTGGGTGATCGTTTTATTAGTCGTGATTATGAAATGACCCTTGAAGAAATCACACAATTTGCCCAGCTTTACGATCCTCAGCCCTTTCATCTCGATGAAAAAGCTGCACAGAAGCATCCAGTCTTTCAGGGGTTGGCAGCCAGTGGTTGGCACACCTCTGCGGTGGTGATGCGTTTATGGACTGAGTGCTTTCAGGTTGCAGGTGGTCTCATTGGCTCTGAAACCAGTTTGCGCTGGCCACGTCCTACGCGTGTGGGTGATCTGGTGCATGTCGAAGTTGAAATCGCCAGTATTACCCCTTCAAAATCCAAACCAGATCGTGGTATTGTGAGCTACATCACACAAGCACTTAATCAACATGGCGATGTATTACTCATTTCAACCACCAAAATTCTTGTCTTTAAACGAGATAATTCAGTCATTAGTTAAAATTTTGTCTGACAATTTTTATTTTTTAAAATAAGTTTCATGTAACTATAACAAACGGATGACTGTAGTCTATACGCATAACGGATTAGGAATGAAAATAAATTCAGCGCGTCAGGATCAAGGAATACCTGGTGTTTATGGCCTATTACTTTTAGACGTTGTGTCTCGATGGGGATACAACGATCAGACATTGTTTGCTCCTTTTCATCTCACCAGTGAGCAGCTTGCAGATCCGGAGTATCGTATTCCCATTCATATCGCCAATGAACTGGTGAAACATGCATTACGTCTTACCGGTGAAAGTACACTGGGATACCACCTTGGCCATCAGATGCGTATCTCTATTCATGGGTTTATCGGTTATGCCATCATGACTGCAAATGACATTACCGATGCACTGGCTTTGGCAACGCGATTTATCCAGCTTCGTATGCCCTTTTTACAGCTTTACTTTTCTACCTTTGGTCCAAAAGCCACTCTTCAGTTGCAATGTGATTTTGATTTAGAGCCTTTACGCACAGAAATTATTTTAAGTTTGACCATAGGTATCATGACCATGGCCAGAGCGCTCACTGGGCGTGATGATTTAACCGGTGAAGTTGATCTGGATTTTGAACAGCCCTTTGGATTTGAAAAATATTTAAATAAAATGGCCATCAACATGCGATTTGATCAACCACATCTGATTTCAAGCTTTGATAAACAATATCTTGGTTTAAAAATGGTCAATGCAGATCCGATTGCGAGTCAAATCGCGATTAATCAATGCGAAACTGAATTGTCTGCTCTGGGTGAACGTCGTCGTTTAGCGATGCGTGTACGTGATATTTTGACCAACTCTGAACAACATTATTTGAGTATTGAGAGTGTGGCCGAACTGTTGCACATGTCTGATCGTACCCTTAAAAGACAACTTGCAGCCGAAGGTACGTCATTTTCGACACTGGTTGATGAAGTACGTTATCGACACGCGACCTCGCTACTGTCTCGAACCGATTACAGTCTTGAGCAAATCGCAGATGAACTTGGATATTCAGATGTTGCCAATTTTAGCCGGGCGTTTAAACGCTGGAGTGGACGAAGTCCAAGTAACTGGCGCAAAGACCCCTATCTATAAGCTTTTCATTTGCTTAAAAAACCTGTATAACCGCTATCAAAAATATTGAACTTTAGGATTGTGAGGAGCTGTTATGAACCATCCTTCTGAATTAAAGTATGCACGTACTCATGAATGGGCCAGAATCGAAGGCGATTTGGTTGTGACAGGAATTAGCGATCACGCTCAAGATGCACTAGGTGATCTTGTATATGTTGAAGTTCCTGAAGTGGGTAGCCGTGTTACTGCTGGTGAACAGGCAGGTGTAGTTGAGTCGGTTAAAACGGCTTCTGACATTCATGCGCCGGTGTCTGGTGTTGTGGTTGAAGTCAACACCGCACTTGAAGATGATCCTGATTTTATTAATGATGAGCCCTATGCTAAAGGCTGGATTTATAAAATCAAACCAGACAACCTGTCAGATGTAGATAATCTTTTATCGAATACAGATTACGAAGCAGGTTTATAACATAAAAAACAGGCACTTCTTCTAAAGTAGTGCCTGCCTTGCATTTTATTGCTTATGCCGATTCGAGTAACTGCTGTGCATTCAATTGCTGCGCTGCGCGCAAAAGTAGGCGTTCGGTTTTGTCCCACCCCAAGCAGCCATCCGTTACTGATTGCCCATACGTCATGTCACAAGAGATTTTCTGCTGACCATCCACTAAATGACTCTCAAGCATCACGCCACGTACATTGCTTTCTAAACGCTCTAAAATAATTTGTTCCAATACCTGTGGCTGATTCAATGGATTTTTTGAACTATTGCCATGGCTACAGTCAATCACCAACGCAGGCAATGTTCCATTGTGCTTTAATTTCATTTGATCAATTGCGTCAAGATCAAAGTTTGGTCCTTTGTTTGCACCACGTAAAATCAGGTGGGGTAAACGATTTCCATTGCTCATCAACACCGCAGGTAAACCTGATTGGCTCATCCCAAAAAATTGATGTTCATTTTTTGCCGATTGAATCGCATCTAATGCAATTTGAATTGAACCATCGGTGCCATTTTTAAAACCAATTGCAAATGGCATATGGCTCGAAATTTCTCGATGAATCTGTGATTCGCTGGTACGTGCGCCAATTGCTCCCCAAGCCAACAAATCGTCAAAATATGCTGTAGCCATTGGATTTAAAATTTCACTGGCAATTGGTAGACCTTTTTCAATGATATCAAGATATAAAGCACGTGACTGCTCAATACCACGCTGCATATTAGCCGATCCATCGAGATCCGGATCGTACATAAAACCCTTCCAACCTACTGTGGTCCGCGGTTTTTCGATGTACGCACGCATCACCAGAAAAATCTGGTCTTTCACTTGTTGTTGTAATTCAATTAATCGTGATGCGTAGTCCAATGCAGAAACTGGATCATGAATCGAACAAGGCCCAGTAATCACCAATAGTCTTGGATCTTGACCCGATAAAATATTTTCAATGGTTTGACGGTGCTCGGCAATTTGCTTAACAAGTGGCGATGATAGCGGATATTGTGCTTTTATTTGTTGTGGTAAACGAAGTTCGATTTCTTTTGAAGTGGTTTTTTCAATCAGATTATTTAGCGCGTTCATTGTAACTTCCTTTGGACTGAGTCGTTCAGTCCGATCTTTTATTTGAGCGATGTGGGACTATTGGATTGAGATTGCTGGCTAAAGTAAAACCAATAAACGTTGCTAAAATAAGTCGAGTTGAAATTAAACATGATGAATTCTCCAAAAAAGTTAAATAAAACAGCCATAAAAAAACCTGATCGGGGTTGCCGATCAGGTATTAACTTGAAGGGCAACCTTTTTGTTGCCCGAATGCAAACAGGCAACTATCTATATTGCCAAAAATAAAAATAAGCAGTGTGATGTACAGGTTGTTTTAACATGTCTGTTTCAATCAGGTAAAACGTATCTTGCCTCTAACATACGCGGACTCAAAACATTTGACAAGTGTTTTAGTAAAAAATAATTAATTGACGAGCATGTTCTTAATTGATTAATATCTAGCCACACCCTTCTTTATCTCGAGTCTCTGCCGATGAATTAAGTTCTTTTTTGTTTAACGTCATTTTTATTTGATGTACAAAATAGAACGCTATATCTATTCATGGTTCACTTGGCTCTACTTTTGTACATCCTGTTTTTTTGGAGGTCTTATGACCCAACAGGCATGTATTATTCATCAACTTCACTTTGAACTTGGTTCTACAGTTCTCTTTGATCAACTTGATTTCCAATTGAATAAACACCAGCTAACAGGCTTAATTGGACGTAATGGGCAGGGAAAAAGTCAACTTTTACAATGTCTTTTAACTCAAAAAAATATTACCGGACAAGTCGCTTGGAACTGTACTTATGCTTTTTTACCTCAACAACATCAACTCACTAATCAAACGATCGCGCAAGTATTACAGATTGAAGATACCCTCAAAGCCTTAAAACGTATCGAGTGCGGGCAAGCAACATTTGAAGATTATGATCTGGCTGAAGGTAACTGGAATTTGCCTCAATACTGGCAAGAGCAATTGAGTAAAGCGGGTTTAACCACAGCATTTGACTTTCCGGTCACAGCTTTGAGTGAAGGACAAAAAACTAAACTGGCCTTATGTCGACTTTTTAATTTAAAAGATCACTATTTGCTATTGGATGAACCGAGTAATCATCTCGATGCATCTGGTCGCGATTGGTTAATTTCCAGCTTACTGGCGCATCCTATGGGAGCACTTGTAGCGAGTCATGATCGACAACTACTCAATCAAATGCAACATATATTGGCATTGGATAATTTTGGCCTGCATGCACATAGTGGAAATTATGCCCATTACAAGCAAATTACAGATACACTAGAAGCTGCACTTGAGCTTTCGATTGATCAACACAAACGAGAGCTTAAGCAGCAAACGATCAAGCAGCATGAAACATTAATGAAGCAACAAAAAAAGCAAAGCACTGCAAAGAAAAAACGTAATAGCGGCTCCCAAGCAAAAGTAATTTTAGATTTTAAACAAAATAAGGCCGATCAACAGTTAGGACAGATCACTCGACAGCAGCATCGTCAGCTTGAATTTCAGAAAGAAGCGCTACGAGACAAAACTTCTCGACTTGAAGTCATCAAAGCGCAGCAATTCGAATTTTCATCTACCCAACCCCAATCAGGAGAATTGGTACGTCTTAATGGTGTGTTACATCCATACCACTGCAATCTAACCTTTCATTTTGCATTCCTAGCACATGAAAAATTGCATCTATGTGGTGAGAACGGTGCTGGAAAATCGACCTTATTACATTTGATTGCTCGTCTTCATACTTCTGATGACTCCCTTTTTTTTAAACGGGCTCGCTGTTTGTATCTTGACCAAAGATTTAGTTTCCTCGATTCAAGATATTCTGCCGTAGAAAATTTACGTTTACTGAATTCTGAATATGACGAAGTATTCTGGCGAAACAAGTTAGGTCAGTTGCGTCTGCGGGGAGATAGCACACTCAGACCTATTGGCCAATTAAGTGGCGGAGAGCAACTCAAAGTGGCACTGACGGCTCTTGCCTATCCTGCTGAGTCAATTGATCTTTTACTATTGGATGAACCCGAAAATTATCTCGATATTGTATCAAGGGGGCTACTTGCATGTGCAATACGCGATTTTAAAGGTGCTGTTATTTTAGTCTCACATGATGTGGATTTCGTTCGTCAATGTGGTATTCACCAAGAAATTCATATGTCAGAAGTTATAAAGGCTTAAGTACATTGTGTACCTAAGCCTTGAGTTGGATTTAACAGACCAGAAGTCTTAAAAATGAATGACACTACGAATAGATTTACCTTCATGCATCAAATCGAATGCATGATTAATCTCATCGAGTGACATGGTGTGAGTGACAAAAGGTTCAAGTTGAATATCACCCTTCATCGCATCTTCAACCATTTTTGGCAGTTGACTACGACCTTTTACACCACCAAAGGCAGTTCCCATCCATTTACGGCCGGTCACTAACTGAAATGGTCGAGTTGAAATTTCCTGCCCAGATCCCGCAACACCAATAATCACAGACTGTCCCCAGCCACGATGTGCACACTCTAGAGCAGAACGCATTACGTTGACGTTGCCAATACATTCAAACGAGTGATCTACACCCCAACCTGTCATTTCAACAATCACTTGCTGAATCGGTTTGTCGTATTCTTTTGGGTTTAAAAAGTCTGTTGCACCAAATTCTTTAGCCAATTCAAATTTATCTGGGTTGGTATCGACAACAATGATTCGTCCAGCTTTGGCCTGACGTGCACCCTGAACCACAGCCAGACCAATACCGCCTAAACCAAATACGGCAACAGAATCACCTTCTTGTACTTTTGCTGTATTGTGTACGGCACCAATTCCAGTTGTGACGCCACATCCAAGTAAACACACTTGTTCATGATTGGCTTCAGGATTAATTTTCGCCAGTGAAACCTCAGCCACCACCGTATATTCACTAAAAGTTGAGCAACCCATATAATGATAGATTGGCTCTCCATTATAAGAAAAACGCGTGGTGCCATCTGGCATAACACCTTTACCTTGTGTTGCACGAACAGATACACACAGATTGGTTTTATTTGATTTACAAAATAGGCACTCACCGCATTCTGCTGTGTAAAGTGGAATTACATGGTCACCCGGTTTTACACTGGTGACACCCTCTCCCACCTCGACTACCACACCGGCACCTTCATGCCCCAAAATGGCAGGAAATACACCTTCAGGATCATCACCTGAAAGTGTAAAAGCGTCGGTATGACACACGCCTGTATGTGTCACTTTAATTAGCACTTCCCCTGCCTGAGGCGGTGCTACATCGACTTCTACAATCTGTAAAGGTTGTCCCGGTCCAAACGCTACGGCCGCACGTGATTTCATGTGTATCTCCTGATTATTTTAAATAGGATTTTAAGATCTTACTAATTTCGACAAGCTCGGTACTTCGTTCTTGCTCGGTGGTATCGCCAGCAACCAGCGTATCTTTCAAATGTACCTCGAGCATTTCATTCATTAAGCCATTCATTGCACCACGTGTCGCACAGATCTGCTGAAGAATATCGGCACAAGCCGTATCGCCTTCAAGCGCGCGCTCAATGGCCTGCACTTGGCCCTGAATTTTTTTTACACGAAGAATAATTTTTTTCTTGTCTTCAATTTGCTTTGGCATAAACAATCACTTTGCACTGATTCATATACTATACCCAAGTATAGTAATAAGTAAAATATAAAACTTGTAAGAAATTTATTTATGAAGAACGGAAATTTTTGATCCTTGATGTCTGACTTGATATGCTTAAGATGAAAATAGCGTTGAATTGACAATAAAAATATAAACTGATGTTCTAATTCTGGAAAATATCATGTGGTGGATTCATCAAACTCAAAACTTTTTAAGATATTTTTTGATTTTAAGTTTTAGCTTGATCTCGATGGGATTACAAGCTTCACAAAGCGAGAAAAATTTGATTGAACAAAGTACGTGGCTTAACGATCCATCTGCCCAGCAAAAGATTCAGCAAGGCCTCACGGCCTATGTTGCACTCGATGATGCCTTTATTAGTATTGCCTCACGTATTTATCTGATTCGAAAGGCCAAACATACGATCGATTTGCAGTATTACATTTGGCACAATGATTTTGTGGGTCAGTTAATGCTTCACGAATTACTCAAGGCAGCAGATCGTGGAGTAAAAGTTCGGCTTTTGATTGATGATCAAAACGGTACACAGCTTGATTCAACAATTCAGGCGCTGGCACAACATCCAAACATTGAGTTTAAATTTTTTAATCCCTATCGATTTCGACGTTTTAGAGCTTTAGATTTTGTCTTGCGGCCATATGAGATTAATCACCGCATGCACAACAAACTTATTGTTGCTGATGATCTGATTGCTGTAACAGGTGGACGCAATATCAGTAGTGAATATTTTGAAGCCAGCTACAAGTTTCAGTTTACAGATTTAGATATTCTGTTTTACGGCACGGCAGCAGCACAAGCAAAGCAGACTTTTGAAAATTTTTGGACGTCTTCGCGCTCCGTCAATGCAACACATATATTAAAAACGTCTACACCTCAAGATTTAATCAATTTACGTCAAACCTACCAAGAAAATGAACGTATTGATACGCCGACTGAAGATAAAATCAATGACGCGCAAGCAGAGCTAAATCAGCTCTTAAAACAAGGTTATACTGTAAATTGGGCTAAAGCACATTTTGTAGCCGACTCACCCAAGAAAATCTCACGGACGGCCAAAGGTCAAGAGCTAATTTATAATCAGATTTTTGCACTCATGGGCCATCCAAAACAGCATCTGGAGCTGGTATCGGCTTACTTTGTCCCTACTCAAGCCGGTGCAGACTATTTGGTTCAATTGAGTCAGAAGCGGGTCGATATACGCGTGCTGACCAATTCGTTTGCCGCCAACGACGTGGCGATTGTGCATGCATTTTATAGTCAGTATCGTCGGGAGTTGCTTCAAAACGGCATTAAACTTTATGAGTTTAAGCCGATTATTGAGCGTACACGCCCAACATGGTACGAAAAAATGACCGGCCGCGTCATTCCGGCAAAAGGCAAAAAAAGCTCAAGCTTGCATGCCAAATTTTTTGATGTAGATGGGAAAGTCTTTATTGGATCATTTAATTTTGATCCTCGATCTGCCTATATCAATACAGAGGTCGGACTAGTGGTTGAGTCGGAAGCACTGCAAGCCCAAATTCAACAGGTTTTAGATGAGTATTTACCCGTGATTGCCTATGAGCTTAAATTAGATGCTTCAGGTGAATTGATCTGGCTCGATCACCAAGCCAATGGTCAGACTATCGTTTATCGTCATGACCCGCAAACCACTCGCTTTCAGCGCTGGATTATGAAATGGGTGGCTTATTTACCAATTGAGTGGATGATGTAACTCTAGAGCAAGCCTGTAGCTTCAAATAGTGCTGCATAAGCGTGTGCTTTTTTTTCTAATGCCAGTGGGTATGCTCTAGAAGATGATGGCATTCGATATAAATTGAATTTACGCTGTAAAAATATCGTTTGACTGGGCGTACCAATGACAGGTTTTGTGGTAGATGGCTCAAAAGACTGCATCAAGGTGTCGGTGGCCTTGTCTCCAGTGGTCACAATGGTACTGCACACTGGAATTTGACGCAGTAACTGCTCAAGATCAGTGGATTTCACAATGTCTAAAAACTTATCCGAGGCATTGCCTTTCAATCGTTTTACTTGATAGGCCGTATCAAAAATTGCAATTCCTTTTTCTGTCAAAAAATGCCGGATTTTATCTTCATGAAAATTTTTATGTTCAAGATTTAAAAAGTAATCTTTATTATTAAAAAAGATTAGACCAAAAATACGCCACATGTCGTTTTGATAATTAGGATAATAAAAGTCCATTTTCCAACGTTCCTTTGGAGGTGGGAAGCTACCCAACATCAATAACTTTGCGTTGACGGGTAAAAATGGCGCGAGCGGATGCGTTTCAATCTGTGAAATTTCGTCTATGCTCATAAAGCTTAAGATACAAGTAAGTTATTGGGTATTTTAACTGATCATCGCCTTATTTTTCTCAAGTTCAACTCGCAATTTTCAGTACTAATTAATTAGTGATATCAGCATGAATACGTGAATATTTCTATACAATAACTTAAACGAATTAGATTTTCTTAACACACTTCATGTATTCAGTTAAAATTTTATATAAATTAATCTTAATTCAAGAAAAATAAGATAAAGTTAAATCGCATCAATACGTTAATACAAGAAAGTGAGTAACTTTAAAATGACAATTCGATTTGTTGAAGCGAATGATTTTGAGGCTTGGTTGACTCTTTGGAAAGGTTATCAAGAATTTTATCAATCATCGATTGATGATCAAGTGACACGCAGCACCTTTTCACGTTTTCTTACAGAACAAGAACCGGTGTACTGTTTAGTGATTGAAGATGAATCACAAAAGATCATTGGATTTGTACATTATATTTTTCATCGTAGTACATGGTCAGAAGGCAATTACTGTTACTTACAAGATCTATTTGTCGATCCTGCACAACGAACTTCAGGTATTGGTCGTAAACTCATCGAAGAAGTGTATAAGATTGCAGAAGAAAAGAAATGCTCACGCGTTTACTGGCTCACGCAAGAAACCAATTATCAAGCTCGAATGCTCTATGATCGAATCGCCGACAATTCTGGCTTTATTCAATACAGAAAATTATTTCATTAAACTCACCAACTACCGATCGCGTTGCATTCAATGAGCAGCGCGATCTTTTTGTATTTGCATTTATCCACTGAGTTTATTTACCACTCTAAGCGGTAATACTTTCATAGCCAATGCAATTGGTCGCCATGGCCACTCCGGTACGTAGGCTTTAACCGGTTCTTTTTCGATGGCCTTTACTAAAAGGCGTGAGCCAGTTGCTTCATCAACCTCAAATGGTAAATGTTTTGCGCCTTCATTCAGCTCTGTTCGAATATATCCCGGAAATATGGTCGAAATCTTAATAGGCGTATCAATTAACTCAGCTCGAATACCTTCTGCTAAGTGTGCAATACCCGCCTTACTGGCAGCATAAGCAGAAAGATGCTTCGGGAGCCCTCGAATGGCACTGACCGATGAAATCACCACCAAGTGTCCTGCATTTTGCTGTCTAAAAATTTCAACTGCAGCCTCGCATTGTGCCAAAGCTGAAATGAAATTGGTTTCCGCTGTGGCACGATTGACTTCAAAATGTCCTTTTCCTATACGACGTCCTTCTCCTACACCTGCATTTACAATAATTCGCTCCAAACGACCAAAGTCATGCTGGAAAGCTTTAAAGACTTCAAATACCTGCTGGTAGTCAGTTACATCGAGTGATCGGGTTTTTACGATAATGTCGTATTGTGCCTCTAACTCTGCTTTTAATACATCGAGTCGCTCAAGCCGCCGTGCGCAAATCGCAAGGTTATACCCTTTTTTTGCAAACTCTCGCGCCATGCCTGCGCCTAAGCCTGAACTCGCACCTGTAATCAGTATTGTTTTTGCCATTTAAAAAGTATCCTTTATATCCATGTGAGTAAGTCTCGATTTTTTGCTTTTATAAAATGATGCTCATTGAGACTTAAAAGTTGTGGCTCATTCCCTACTAGTCTTAAGGTTGTTATGCTGGCATTGGTAATGGCCCAATTCAGTGCAAAAGTCCGGTTGGGATTGAGTTCGAGAATTTTTCCAGCAGCAACTGATACCACACCCCCAGAGGTGAATACGACAGCATATCTGGGCTTTAAAACTGAAAGCTCATTACATAGTTGCGCTAAAGTTGTTTCAACTCGAGATTTGAAATCTGGCCACGATTCTTCGTACTCGTGATGAAACGCGCCATCTGTCCATCTGGAAACTGCATTTTCAAAAATTTGCCCTAGATAGTCTCTCGGATTAGATGCTTTGGCGACCTCTTGTTTAAGTAATTCAGGTTGTTTAAAGCGTGGGTCGTAATTTGCAAATACCTGTTGATGATTAAACTCATTCCAGCCCGCATGGGTATGAATATTCGCTTCGGGAAAACACTGCTTAAGCGCACCTTGCGCCGTTTGCATATGGCGTTTCATTGTACCTGCCACCACATAAGGCGCTTCACTTAAAATTTGTTTGAAATACTGGCCCAGTAATTCTGCTTGAGACTGCCCTGTAGGAGATAATTCATCATAATTTGCTTTACCAAAGGAAGCCTGACCATGACGAACCAGATAAATTGTGGTCATTTCTTTAAGATTCCTTGAACTTTGTGAAGATATTTGGTGTTGATCTTGCTTTGTTTGAACTTTTCGGCAGCAATTAATTTTAAAGCACGGATATGAAGTGCATGAATCACAATCCAGAAATCCTTAAAAGCCTGATTTTTTGTCTGTTTATGAAAATATCGGTAATAAATTTGCTGTGCAATCACAGCCAGGCGAAAAACACCAAATACCTCATAAAACGTCCAGTTCGTTGTATCTAAACCGGTCTGACGCATGTAGTAGTCCACCACTTGTTTGCGAGTGAACATTCCTTTTAAATGTGTGGGCTGACGACGGGTCGATTTGAAAATCATGTTGTCTGTTTCTTCTACCCAGTAAGCCAACGCATTTCCCAAATCCATGAGTGGATCACCCAGCGTCGCCATTTCCCAATCGAGTACGCCTATCACATTTGTTGGTGACTCAGGATCAAGGATCACATTATCAAATCGCCAGTCATTATGAATAATGCAAATTTTTGATTCTTTAGGTGTGTTGTCTTTTAGCCACTGTCGAACATATCCAAACGATGGCACATTGATGGTTCTTGCTTTTTCATAACGTTTATCCCATCCCTCGACCTGGCGCTGGCAATAGCCTTCACCTTTGCCCAGATCTTTTAACTCAGTCGCTTCATAAGGTACTTGGTGGAGTTCAATTAACCGATCCAGTACATTTCGACAGAGTTGATTGATTTGTTCTTCATTTAATTGAAGTTCCGGCGGAAGTTTTGCACGAGGTATAATTCCTTCGATACGCCGCATCACATAAAAGTCACAACCGATCACATGTGGATCTTGGCACAATGCAATCATCTCAGGCACTACTGGATAATAGGCTGCCAAGTGTTTTTGTACAAAAAATTCTCGTGCCATATCATGAGCAGATTTCGCTTTAGTACCGTTGGGTGGGCGCCGTAAGATCAGATCCACATTAAGGTATTTCAGCCGATAGGTCCAGTTGGATGCGCCGCCCGTGTATTGTGTCAGCTCCACCTGTCCTTCAAGTACGATTCCTTGCTGTTTTAACCATGATTCAACCGCATGGATGTCTAACTCTTCTCCCTCTTGAACCGAACCACCCAAATCAATGACTGACATAAATTTTCCTTATTCTTTATTGTGAAGGTTTAGACCGGCCATAGCCACGTTTCGCAAGCTCTAACCGAGCAATCATGCCTTTATGCACCTCATCTGGCCCATCGGCCAATCTTAGACTTCGTGCATGAATAAAAAAGGCAGATAGCATGGTATCGCGTGAAAGCCCAGCTCCGCCATGGAGCTGGATTGCCATATCTACCACTTTTTCTAGTACATTGGGTGCAACTAGCTTGATGGCTGAAATTTCTGTGAGTGCAGCCAAAGTTCCATAAGTATCCATTTTGAATGCAGCATATAAGGTAAGTAAGCGTGCTTGATCAATTGCAACGCGTGCCTCTGCGACGCGTTCGAGATTTCCGCCCAGTTTGAGCAACTCTTTACCAAATGCCGTACGTGACATACCCCGATCAATCATTAACTCGAGTGACTTTTCTGCGGCTCCAATGCATCGCATACAATGGTGAATACGCCCGGGGCCTAATCGCCCTTGTGCAATTTCAAAACCTTGACCTGCACCGCCGATAAAATTTTCTATAGGGACCCGCACCTGATCAAAAATAACTTCTCCATGACCATGCGGTGCATCATATTCCCCAAAAACAGACAACATTCGCTGGATTTTGACACCGGGTCTATCAAGCGGTACCAGCACCATCGAATGCTGATGATGTCGATCTTTACTGGTATCAGGCGTATGTGCCATAAAAATGATGAGTTTTGCATTTGGATCACCCAAACCCGATGACCACCACTTTCGGCCATTGAGTACAATTTCATTACCTTCAATAACCGCGGTTGCTTGCATATTGGTTGCATCACTTGAAGCAACATCAGGTTCAGTCATACAAAAAACGGAACGAATTTTGCCGTTTAAAAGCGGCATGAGCCAATCATTTTTTTGCTGCTCAGTACCATAGCGCCATAGCAACTCTATGTTGCCGGTGTCTGGTGCACTACAGTTAAATACAATCGGTGCCAAAAGGCTTCTACCTGTTAACTCTGCTATGTGTGCATACTCCTGAACAGATAGCCCTGCGCCAAGCTCACTGTCGGGTAAGAAAAGATTCCATAAACCCGCCGCTCTGGCTTTGGCTTTCAATACTTCAAGCTGCTCTGGCCAAACCCAAGTCGTCCAGTCGCCGTTGGGATTCATTTGATGTACATCATCCCAAAACTTTAATTCAATCGGTTCTATTTCGTTATGAATGAAGTCTCGTGTTCTATTCACAAAATCTTGAGCACGCTCTGAAAGTTTAAACATTTTTATTCCTAATTCGTTGTGTTTATCCTTTACTCACCATAAACGTAAATTTATTATGCATGAAATGATTTTATTAAATACTTCACTATGAATGAAATTCATAAGTTTGATACTGCGCAACACTACCTAGATCTAAGCTTATTTCATCGCATTGATATCAACTTATATCCACTGTTTGTTGCAATTTTTGAACAAAAAAGTATTTCGAGAGCCGCGCAAAGTTTATCCATTAGTCAATCGGCTGCCAGTCATGCTTTACAGCGTTTAAGAGTTCAACTTGAAGATGAGGTATTTATACGTCTCGGCAATAGCATGCAACCTACACCATTTGCAGAACATATCTATCCTGTCATTAAAAACGCACTGATTCTTTTTCAAAATATTAGTCAACAAAAAAAGAGTTTTGATCCGAGCCTCATTAAAACATTAAGAATTGCTATCCATGACGAGATTGAACCACTTGTTTTGCCTAAAATCATTCAGCATTTTGAGCAGATCGATCAAAATATTGAGTTTAGTAGTATCAAACTCAATCGAAATACCATTCAAAATGATCTATTAAATCAACAGCTCGATTTTATTATCGATGTAGAGTCGCCAACGCATGACAGCATTGGTTTTCAAGCTTTACTGAAAGATCATTATGTTATTTGCAGCCAAAAATCTGTCATGAATGCTGAAATTTATCAATATGGTCTGCATATTGGGGTGTCTTCACGCCGTACAGGTACATTGCTTGAAGATGTGTATCTTCATCGGCAAGGTATTCATCGTGAAATTTTTTTACGTTGCCAGCATTATTCGACAGCACTCAAAATTTTAGAATATAACCGCGATGCAATATTAACTTTACCAAGTGCAGTATTGAGCCATTTGTCTTACGCAACCAATTTGACGATTCATTCAATACCTTTTGAATTGCCCACTTTTACGATTGGTATTTATTGGTCAGATGCATTGATTGATAATTTGAGATATGAGTTTTTAAAAAAAGAAATTATTTCATTATTTGCTTAGGCTATTTTAAATGATAAATCGAGTATAGATTATTTCAACTATCTCGATTTATCATTTTGATCAGTTACTTGAAAATTTTAAAGCGTGTTTCATCGTCAATATATGACTTTTCGGCAGCTGGTGCCTCAATTGAACCAAACACCAATTGTGCACGTAGTTTCCAGCTCGATGGAACAGCCCATTCAGCATGGACTTTGTCATCGACGATAGGATTATAGTGCTGTAAAGATGCCCCCACATTTTCAGCTGCAAGTGCTGTCCATACTGCAAGTTGCGCCATAGCAGTCGAATGCTCGGACCAAACCGGAAAATTATCTGCATACAAGGCAAATTTTTCTTGAAGCTCCTGAATGACATTTTGATTTTCAAAAAATAAAATAGTTCCCACCCCTGCCGCAAAGCTATCCATTTTTTTGCTGGTTTTTTCTGCTGCGGCATCATCTGTGGCGTATTCTTTGAGTTTTTTTTTGACGAATCCCCAAAATTTTTCATGTTCTGCATCAAATAAGATAACTGCTCGAGAAGACTGAGAATTAAACGAAGATGGGCTTTGGCGTATTGCTTCTTGAATGAGTTCAGTTAATTGTTCTGGCGTTTGCTGAATATTTTTGCCAATAGCGTAAATGGTGCGACGATTTTGAAGTAAGGATATTACTGGATTGGTCATGTGCTCAAATTCCTTGCTGCAGCAATGGTAATAAATGGAAAAACCACTATTTTTATAGCATGATTTATGCCAGATCGCTGCAGAAGGTATTTGAATTTATACGATATATTTTTTACTTTTTGTTCAACGATTAAAGTTTTACAAGTAGAACATTCGAGCTCACTTCATCTTTCCAGAGTTCGCGTAATGTTGGTAAATAAAATTTTTCACCAATCTCGGATAGTTCTGCATCGATTAAAGTGTGTACTTCATGAATAAAAATGTAGTCCAGCTCGACCATATTTAGTTTTGTATGACTGGCACTCATTTGCTTACGTTTGGTTTGTGCTTGTTTAAGCACCTGATTGGTAAATTCTTTATCTTTATATGCTGTTAATGCATTAAGGCGTAATTCGATTATGCCCCATGCCTCTACAAGTTTCTTGAATGTGGTGAAATCTTTCGATGTAGATTCCCATGTAACATTTTCAAGATTATTGTCTTCGGGTAATACAGGAAGTAATAAATCAGCGGTACTTGGAAATATTTTTTTTAGATTAATTAAAAATTTAACAGGTTGATCACTCGGATAATCACGAAATTGAACATTTTTTTGAATATCTGTTAAATACACGTCAAGCATGGGAAATTTCATCAGCAGTCTTTATCAGGATGTCACATTGTACGTGTTTGCTCGTCAGATAAAAACTGCTGATGTGTGATTTCAGTGCAATTGCAAGTTATTTTGCATTAGGTGAAACCATTTTTTCTGGACGAACAATTTCATCAAACTGTTGTTCGCTCACCAATTCAAGTTCAACTGCCACTTGTTTAAGGGTTTTATTTTCTTTGTAGGCAGTTTTGGCGACCTTCGCTGCATTCTCATATCCAATTACAGGGTTTAATGCAGTGACCAGCATCAATGAATTGTGCAAGAAGTGATCGATCTTATCTCGATTTGGCTCAATACCCACCGCACAATGATCATTAAAGCTATTACATGCATCGCCTAAAAGCTGAATAGACTGTAATAAGTTAAATGCAATTACTGGCATAAATACGTTCAGCTCAAAGTTACCAGATGCACCTGCTACATTGATCGTGGTGTCATTACCAAGTACCTGAGCAACCACCATAGTCATGGCTTCACTTTGTGTCGGATTAACCTTACCCGGCATGATACTTGATCCTGGTTCGTTTTCTGGAATACGAATTTCACCAAAACCACAGCGTGGACCGCTCGCCAGCCAACGAATATCATTGGCAATTTTGTTTAAACTCACTGCCAGTGTTTTAAGCGCGCCCGATGCAAATACAGCCGCATCACGTCCTGCGAGTGCTTCAAACTTATTTGGTGCAGTGACAAAAGGTAAACCTGTTTGCTTGGCCAACTCGGCAGCAGCCTGAACTGCATAATCAGGATGAGCATTTAAGCCAGTGCCTACAGCCGTTCCACCTAAAGGTAATTCGTATAAGCCTTCCAGTGCTTGTTTTAAACGGTGCAAACCATGCTCAAGCTGAGAAACATAACCAGAAAACTCTTGCCCGAGTGTGAGTGGGGTTGCGTCTTGTAAATGAGTGCGTCCGATTTTAACAATGTCATTAAATTCATCAGACTTTTGTTGCAACGTCGCTTTTAGGCGTGTTACTGCAGGAATAAGCAATTCATTAATCTGAAGGCTTGCAGCCACATGAATCGCGGTTGGAAACGAATCATTGGTCGATTGAGCACGGTTGACGTGATCATTAGGATGTACAGGTGACTGTGATCCTAATGCATTTCCCAATTTTTGATTGGCAATATTTGCAATCACTTCGTTGCAGTTCATATTGCTTTGCGTACCAGACCCTGTCTGCCAGACCACCAGTGGAAATTGTGAGTCCCACTTCCCTTCAATTACATCATCTGCCGCATCAACAATATAAGCAGATAAATCTTGAGGTAATTGGCCCAAGCTTGCATTGGTGATGGCTGCAGATTTTTTCACTAAACCCATCGCACGAATCATGGCACGAGGTAAACGCTCTTGACCAATTTTAAAGTTTTGCAAACTACGTTGCGTTTGAGCTCCCCACATTGCATCGTTTGGGACTTCGACTTCACCCATCGTGTCGTGTTCAATTCGAGTTTGCATAAAAACCTCTATTATCCATAATGATTAATGACAAGTACGGGCTAGAGCAACCGTTACGATTACTTGGCTGGTCATGAAATACTAATAAAGCCAGCTCAATTTGTAAATAAGAATCATTTTTATTACATTTTAAGTGTATTTTGATAGAACTGCCATTGGTGCTCAAGTATTTGCTGTAGAGTACGTTTCGGTTTCCAGTTTAATGTTTTTTCAGCTTTGCTGATATCTGCACCAAGTTGTGCCAATTCGTCTACAGCAAACATGGCATCGTGTGTATTAATCTGAGTTTGAGTAATGGTACTTATTTGCTCAAGTAGAGATTGAATCGAAGTCACATGATCATGTGCAATATTAAATGCTTCACACGTATGCTCTTGATGGTTGAGCCAGTATAAACTTGCGAGTACGGCTTCACATGCATCGAGCACATGCAAAAAACTTCGTTCTACGGTTTGATCATCGGTAAGAGCTTGATGCTGTAATTCCAGATAATCCCGTTGCATGGCGGCAACCTGCATCGCGAGTGGAATAATATTTTTTGGTAATTGAGGCACCATTTCTCCGAGTACCCCATGTTCAAAGGCACCGGCAATATTGGAAAGTCTCAAGATGGCGATTTTCCATTCATGATCTGTTTTATACGTATCTCGTATGATTTCTTCAATCATTTGCTGAGATTTAATATATGGATTGGGATAAGTGGTATTAAAAGACGTATCTTCTGTAAGATTTAATCCAGAAGCGCCATACACCGCTAAGCTTGAGAGATGAACCAGTTTTCTTACACCTGTACGCTGCATAGAACGCAACAAGCTCATGATACAACTAACATTGTCATTATAATACTCAAGCGGTTTAAGCTTGGATTCTTCGAGTGCTTTAAAACCTGCGGTGTGTACGACAGCATCAATTGAATATTGCTCAAAAACTTTATTTAATGCGGGTGTGTTGCGAACGTCTACTTTCACAAATGGCACGTACATACCGGAAATATATTCTAATCGTTCTAATGTTTGTAAAGATGCATTGGCCAAGTTATCGACCAATATAACCTCTTGACCTTGAGCCAGAAGACTCAAAGCAATGTGTGACCCAAGAAAGCCTAAACCACCTGTCACTAAAATCATTGTATACTTACCTTTTTATAATGTGTAAATAGCTCATCTGTTATCAGACGCATGGCTACAGTGAAATTTCAATGAGTACATTAGTTTTAATTACTGCTGCACCGACATCGGTTCATGCATGGCATGCACTTGGTTTAGTTCAGGCACTTCAGGACAAAAATGAAGTGTTCCGAGTGTTCTTTTATCAAGATGCTGTTCATGTTGCAAACGATTTGCAGTGGGTGCCCGATGATCAGCGTCGTTTGACTCAAGAATGGCAAAAGCTCTCAATACGACTCCCTGTTTGTGTTAGTGCTGCACTAAACCGTGGAATTACAGATGAAGAAAATGCTAAACGCCATCAACTCACGCATTACAACTTGGCTCAAGGATTTGAACTGGTTGGTTTAGGTGAACTTGCAGATGCCGTAGAATCTTCTACACGTCTAATTCAATTTTAAGCAGCTTTTTATTTCTAGAGTGTTGCTTTTAAAAGGTATATTGTGTGAAATCTGTACTCGTTATTTTAACCCAGTCTAATTTAAGTCAGTTACAGGTCAACGAAAGCCTGTCTGCGACGATGGTTTTAGCCACTTTTGGCTCTAATATCAGCGTTTTACTTCAAGATGCAGCCCTAACGCTGTTAAAAGAAGACCAAAGCTTTGATCAGCTCATTCATGCCTTTAAACCCGCTTCAAGTATGCTGGAAAGTTTTGAATTTTATGACTTAACGCCCATTTTAGTTGAATCAAAATATCAGCAACATGCGTTTGTTAGAAATTCTTCACAAGACATCGAGTTTGTCGAATTCAATGCAAGCCTGATTCAATCCTTTGATTATGTTTTATATTGGTAATTTCCAAAGATGAACAACACAATTTACCTCATACAAACTTCTTTTGCATCGACTGCTTCTGCTTTAAATAAAGTACAACAGGTCTTTGTGGAAGGTGATCAAATCGTGATCATGGGCGAAGCATTGTCGGCACTCACCAGCGAGAATATGCGTTCTTTTCAGTCGTATTACTGTTTAAACAACGAACGGACTCTTTTAAATCCTGATCTTAGTTCCGCTATAATTCCCCTAGATTACAGTGCATTTGCGGACTTAGTTTTGCAATACAAACGTAGTGTATCTTTTAAATAATTTGATTTTCGCTTAGGCTATTTTATGCACTTAGATCTTGATCAAGATGGACATCTTGTCGATTACACCATTTGGAATAAAGACGTGGCTCAAGAGCTTGCTCGTTCTTTAGATCTTGAATTGACTGAATGGCACTTTAACGTTTTAAATGCAGTCCGCCAGTTTTATCAACAGTTCGGACACTCTCCTGCAACGCGTCCTCTGATCAAATATCTAATGAAAACGGTAGATGCCAATATTGATAATGCAGTGTTACAGCAAGCATTCAAAACAGGTCTTGTTGCACGCCATTTAAGCCGTTTGGCTGGTATTCCAAAACCTGCTAATTGCTTGTAATCGATTAGGCAAATTTCTTGGCAGATGCCACACAACAAATGACGCCTGCTGTGATAATAAGCATGTTGGCACTAATTGGTTCATGTAATATCACCGCTGCAAGTGCTAGGCCCATAAAGGGTTGCAATAATTGCAATTGCCCTACACTTGCAATACCGCCTTTTGATAAACCATAGTACCAGAAGAAAAATCCGATCAGCATGCTGAAGATCGAGATGTATAAAACAGCTACCAGACCAGATAAAGTCAATTTATCTAGTATTTCACTAGAATAATTATAGATCGTTACTATGAGCATTACAGGTAATGAAATAACCAGCGCCCAGCAAATGACCTGCCATCCCCCTATTTTTTTCGCTAGATTCGCCCCTTCAGCGTATCCAAATCCGCATAGTATAATTGCACAAAGCATATATAAAATCCCAAAAAAGCTTTGCGTATTCAGCGATATATCTAACAAAATATATAAAACAACCAATCCGCTTCCAAATAATGAAAACAGCCAAAATGTCAGTTGAGGTCGCTCATTTGAACGCAGGACTGCGAATATGGCAGTGCTTAAAGGAAGCAATCCTATAAATACAATCGAAAAAGCCGCACTAATATGTTGCAGTGCTAATGCTGTAAATAACGGAAATCCCACAACAACACCAACCGCGACATATACTAAATTCCCGCAATCACGTTTTGATGGTCGCTTAGCTTTTAAGATTTTTAACAAGACCATAGCAACAATACCCGCAATAACAGCACGAATTCCTGTTAAAAACCATGGATTAAAATCCATAACAGCAATACGTGTTGCAGGTAAAGATCCGGAAAAGATTACAACACCGATTAAACCACTTAACCAAGCTAAAAATTGAGAATTCATGATGACATCACATTTTATAGAATGTCTTTTTATAAACTTATGTTAAGTTGGTACAAAGATACAGTGCAGTACAATTTATAAAAACTGTACTGGATTAAAATTCAATACAGTAATTGGTTTAACATGACTAAAATTGAACACGTAATACGTTATATCGATTCTGAACTTAAAAGTCGCCGGCTCACACCAGGTATGCGACTACCATCTGTTCGACAACTGGCCAAACAGCTTGATTTTTCTGTATCTACAATTGTTTGTGCTTATGAGCGGATGTTATCTACTGGCCAGATAGAGTCTCGTGCAGGCTCTGGATTTTTTGTTAGCGCACCACTAGAACCTTTAAAGCTTTCAAATATGGAGCCGATACAGGTTAAACACCTTGATCCACTTCGGCTATCCCGCGAACTCTTAGAAGCATCTCCATCATTAATAAAGCCGGGATGCGGCTGGCTCCCAGATAACTGGATGCCTCATGAAGCTTTAAGAAAAGCAATCCGTGACGTTTCTAAAGAATCGACCTTTGAATTGATGAATTACTCCTCGCCATTAGGGTTTAATTTGCTACGTGAATTATTGGCAAGACGCTTGCAAAGTAAAAGTATATTTGTAAGTCCAGATCAAGTTTTGCTGACCGATTCAGGTTCATATTCAACCGATCTACTTTGTCGTTTTTTACTCAAACCGGGTGATACTGTTTTAGTTGATGATCCTTGTTATTTTAACTTTAAGGCGTTACTTAAGGTACATCAAGCCAAAGTCATCGGTATTCCATATACTACAGGTGGCCCAAATATTGAGGCCTTTCAGCAAGCCATCATAGAACATCAACCGCGGTTATATATTACGAATTCAGGTATTCATAATCCTACAGGCGCTATGCCTTCATCTGCGACGGTTCATCAACTGGTTTCTTTAATTACACAAGCGAATATGATTGTAATTGAAGACGATATTTTTTCAGATTTTGAAAATAAACACTCACCTCGCTTTAGCGCACTTGACGGCCTTACAAACAGTATTTACATCGGCAGCTTTTCCAAAACATTATCAGCTTCATTACGCTGCGGCTATATTGTGGCAAAACCTGAGTGGATTAATGATTTAATTGATCTCAAAATTGCTACAAGTTTCAGTCATAATAATTTTTCAGCACATGTTTTGTTTAAGGTGCTCACAGATGGAAAATACCGTAAGCATCTTGAGCAGCTGAATACACGTTTGGCAAATGCTATGGACATATCCATAAATACACTTGAACAAATGCAAATTCGCCCATGGATAAAACCACAAGCAGGAATGTTTCTATGGTGTGAGTTACCTGCTTATATTGATCTTCATCGACTACAACAGTATTGCACAGAGCAAGGTGTCGTTCTTGCTTTAGGTGAAGCGTTTAGCACATCAGGTTTATTCAAGCAATTTTTAAGATTTAATGTCGCTCAATGTGTTCATTACGATGTATTTAAAGTATTACAAGCAGGTTTACTTGCATCAAAACTTTAATCGACTTATATGAATGATTATTTGATTGACTGACTTATGTATCGCTGTACTGCAATATCCCCCGTTCCATAGTCACAATGGGCGCATTGAGATAATCCAGCTCTTCTGGATGATGTGTAACATAAATGATCGGAATATTTAATTGCTGCTTAAGCTCGAACAAAAAAGGCAAAAGCTGATTTTTTAGGTGTCGATCTAAACCTGTGAGCGGCTCATCAAGCAATAAAAGTTCTGGAGAAGCCAGTAAAGCGCGCCCAATCGAGACTCGCTGTGCCTCCCCACCAGAAAGCTGTAAAGCTTTACGGCTAAGCAATGCATCTAGGCTGAGTAACTTTACAATCTGCTCAAAACTGAATTTTTGCGGACGCTTCTTATTAAACCGCAATGCATATTCAAGATTTTGTCTTACGTTTAAATGTGGGAAAAGCTGCGCCTGTTGGAAAATCAGTCCAATATGACGTTGGTGCGTAGGTACAAATTGCTGCTCGGCTGTATTGACCAAAACACGCTCATTGAAAGAGATCTCACCGTCATGAGGCTTCAAAACTCCCACCATATTTTTTAAAAACGTACTTTTTCCAGAACCAGACGGGCCTAGAATCCCGAGTAAGGTATGCCTTAGTGTTAAATCAACATGAAGCTGAAAATCACGCTGGACGTAATTAAAGTGACAGCACAGATTCATGGCGTTAACCTTTGCTGATAACGTTTTAAAATAAGATGATTGGCCACCAGTGCAGCAAACGCCAAACCTACGGAGAGTAGTACTAAACGCATTGCCATGCTTTCGCCATCCGGTTGTTGTAGTAACGAATAAATTGCGATGGGTACAGTGCGTGTTTCATCTGGAATATTGCCCACAAAGGTAATAGTGGCACCAAACTCCCCAAGACTGCGACTAAAACACAAAATACTTCCAATGAGCACACCGGGTAAGGCAAGTGGCAAACTAATCGAAAAAAAAGCCTGAATGGGGCTTGCCCCCAAGGTCTGTGCAATTTGTTCAAGTTGCTGATTAATCAATTGAAAAGACAAACGAATCGGTTGAACCATCAGTGGGAAAGCCACCACCATCGAGGCAATGACTGCGCCTTTCCAGTTAAATGCCAGTTGAATCCCCCATTCACTTAAAAACTGCCCCAAAATGCCGCGGTTACCAAATAAAATCAGCAGTAAATACCCCAATACCACGGGTGGTAAAATCATAGGTAATTGCAAAAGAGATTCGAGTATAACTTTTAGGCGAAATTCATATCGAGCTAAGATCCACGCCACAAAAATAGCAAAAGGTAGATTCACCAAAGTGGCAAACAAGCCCACTTTGGCAGATAAATATAAGGCAGAGATTTCTTCAGGTGTGAGCATGTAGAACGACTATTTCAACTCACTAAAACCGTAACGGGTAAAAATGGCTTTTGCTTTGGGATTTTTAAGCATGAAATGTTCAAATTGGGCCGCTTCCCGATTACGTTCACCTTGTTTGGTGAGCGCCGCAGGATAAACAATTGGATCGTGTGTTTTTGAAGGGAATGTTCCAATAATCTTAACTTTTTTACTGATTAATGCATCGGTTTGGTAAACAATTCCAACATCGCATTCACCGCGTTCAACAAAGGCCAAAGCTGAACGTACATCATCTGTCCCAACAATACGTCCTTGCAAAGGTGTATACCAGCCTAAAGCCATCAAGCTTTGTTTGGCGTATTTGCCTACAGGCACAGATTCCATTTGACCAGTACATAAATGGCCTTTAAATGCATTGGCAAAGTTAAATTGTTTGGTGGGACCAAAAGGTACATCCATGTCCATCGGCGTGATGGCCACAAGCTGATTGCCGAGTGTATTTTTTACCTTACCTGACGATATAAACTGAGTCTTAACTAAATATTTCATCCAGTCTGTATCGGCAGAAAAATAAATATCTGCTTTTGCACCACTCTCGATTTGTTTAGCTAGCGCCGATGATGCACCAAAAACAGTCACGACATTGGTTGATGGATGCTGCTGTTTGTAAAGCTTGGCAATATCAGTCACTGCATTAGTCAAACTTGCCGCCGCATAGACTCTCACCTCACCTGCCGAAACGTGTAAAGCACCAAGACAGAAAAGCGAAAATACAGCGATTTTTTTTATCATGATTGGCACCTTATATTCGTATTGCAGAGACGAGCGTTCCCACTTCTGGACTTATATCCGCTGGTACACGAACCAGACAGTTCGCATCCATTAAGTTACTTAACATATGTGACTGTTGATTGGCAAGGTTTGAAGCACTTAGCTCACCAGCATGAAGCTCCAGTTTCATGCGCATAAAGCGCTCACGCTTATCGGCTTTAAGCGGTTGTGCAAGCTTAACCTCAAACCAATCGATATTTTGATTTTGACCTTGCAGCGCATCGATGAGCAGACGCGTATATACTTGCATACATACGTACACGGCGGCTGGATTGCCCGGTAGCCCGAGTAAATAACATGCATGCTGATCTTGTTGATATTTGGCAAAAAAGATCGGTTTACCGGGTTTTTGTTTGACTTTCCAAAAGATTTCTTTAAATCCAACCTCAAAAGCACAGGGCCGAACAAAATCATAATCCCCTACAGACACACCACCTGTCGTCACAATCACATCATAGTGATTTTTAAGTCGAGCAAACAATTCACTGAGTGCCTTCGCTTCATCATGAATGTGTAAAATTTCAACTTGTATATGTCGCTCTTGAAACCACGCCTTAATTAGCGGACCATTGGCATCATAGACATGTGCACTACTTAGGCTATTTTGCTCAGTAGCAACTTCATCACCTGTAATTACTACGACGACTTTAGGCTGACGATATACATCAACCTGCTGAACTCCCGCCATGCTCAACGCGGCTAAAGGCCCGGTCTTAAGATATTGATCTTTATTGGCTACCTGCTGCCCCAAAGCCAACTCTTCACCTTGGCGTCTGATGTCGATGTTGTCCTGAAGTGTTTCTGTAATCTGGATTCGATGATCATCGAGCCGATGTACAATCTCTTGACGCGCAATCGTCGTACATCCCTCTGGAAGTTTACCGCCAGTAAAAATACGCGCAGCCTGACCTGCTTTCAAAACCAGATCACTGCTTTGCCCTGCGCGTATTTCACCTATAAGCTCAAAGCATTGGTTCTTTTCAATGATATCACTCGCACACAGCGCATACCCATCAACAGCACTTTGATCAAAACTTGGTAGATTCACTGGCGAATGAATTGGCTGTGCCAGATATCTACTTAGGCTATTTTGTAGTTCAATGTTTTCCGTGCCAAGTGGCTTGACCGTATTTAAAATATGATCAATTGCCTCATCGATACTGATTAGACCTTTTTCATGGCCACATGCGGACATTATTCATAACCTCCCGGATGTGGAAGATCACGGCATACATCAAAAATATGCACAATTGCTGGCAATAAAGCAGCCATTGTTTCAGAAGCACCACCACGGCTACCCGGGAATGTCATCACCAATGAACGATCGATAAAACCTGCAACTCCACGCGACATTGCTGCATACGGTGTACGGCGCTGACCAAATGCACGTGCAGCTTCCATCAAGCCATCGAGCTTACGTTCAAGTAACGGCTCTAGGGTGTCGACTGTAATGTCTCGCTTGCCTATTCCTGTACCGCCCACTGTAATAACACATGCATAGGATTTGGTTAACTCAAGAACCAGTTCTTTAAGCTGTTCAGGCTCATCTGGCAAAATTTGGTAATGAATAGGCGTAAAGCCAGCTTCGGTTAAACTCTCAACCACAGACTTACCGGCAGTATCTGGTTTTTTGCCAGAGGCTACAGTATCTGACAATACAATTACCGCCGCAGATACAGCTTGGCGAAGTGTACGCTTGAAATGCGATTTACCGCCTTTTTTCTTTAAGAGCTTGCACTGATCTAACACCAAATCTTCTGGCTCACAGTGCGGTTTAAGCATATCGTACAGGGTTAAACCGGCAATACTTGCGGCTGTGAGTGCCTCCATCTCTACGCCCGTTGGGCCGATGGTTTCTACTGTGGTTAGAATCTCAACAAAGTTTTCATGTAACTCGTAATCGACTTCGGCACGATATATAGGCAATGGATGGCAAAGCGGAATCAGCTCATCGGTACGTTTTGCGGCCAAGATACCTGCAATGCGTCCTGTTTTTAGTGCATCACCTTTTTCGGTATTTCCCTGACGAAGTAATTCAATACAATGTGGTGGTGCATACAAAATAGCTTGAGCTTCGGCAATACGATAACTTTCCGGTTTCATGCCTACGTTTTTCATTAAAAATCCCGTTTTAAATTAGTGCTGGTGTTCGTGATGATGTGAATGATCGATTTGATCATGATGATGATCTTTACGGATACAGCATCCTTCGACAAATTGACTGCTGCCATCGGTATAAAACTCTTCTTTCCAGATTGGCACTTCATGTTTTACACGCTCTACCGCCTCTTCACAGGCCGCAAACGCTTCACGGCGATGCGGCGCATAGGCCACGGCAATAATTGCCATTCCACCGATATCTAGCTGCCCTATACGATGAATAACCCGTACATATGCAGCGCCGTGCTTATTCATGATGTCTTGTTCAATCTGACGAATCATTTTTTCTGCAACAGGCGTATAGGAGGTATATTTCAGCCCACTCACAGCACGACCATTGTGATGGTTACGTACCGTTCCCTGAAAAATACCAATACCACCACAAGCAGGAAAATCGGATATCGGATCAAAACTATCCAGTGTTAAGTCAACCGATTGCACGCGTTGAAATTCTTTCATATCAGCCTCCTGCTACAGGTGAAAGTAAGACCAAGGTACAATTTTGGCTTAAGTAGGTTTGACGCGAAATAATATCTTCACCAATTGCACAGGCACAGCGCTCAATGGCCTGTGTCGCATCTGGATATTGATGAGTAATATCATTTAAAACGTCAGAAACAAGCACTGTATCTGAATAATTCAAAACGATCTGGGAGGGTATTTTTCTTTGTATGGCACCATAACCTTCAATCGTGACGTTTAAGGCCGACATTGTTATCCTCCAATCATATGCATGGTAATTTTTCGTGTGTGTGTGTTTAAGCTATGAAAGCCTTTGGCTTTATTCCAGATATAGCTCGAGGTTTTATCATAGAGTTCTGTCAGTGTCCGATCTTGATCATACCCTTGAACCAATTCGTTTAGTAATGGCTTGAGATCAATGCCCTTAGGCGCAAATAGGCAGTTATACAGCTCACCTTGAGCTGTTAAACGAATTCGATCGCATTGTCCGCAAAAAGAGTGGGTAATAGTTGAGATGACACCCACGTCATAATTTTGATCTAAACGAAAAAGCCGTGCTGGCTCACTGTGTTGCTCTAGCGCTTCAATTGAATACGTTTTAGAGAGTACCTCTAAAATCTCTTGCTCTGACACTACAGCAGCGTTCGACCAGTGCTGATCACCATCAAGTGGCATAAACTCGATAAATCTGAGCGGAATATGTTGCGATTTGGCCCACTGGACTAAAGGTAAAATTTGATCGTCATTTTTACCCTTCATGAGCACGGTATTAATCTTAAATTTCAAACCTACGGTTTGCGCTGCCTTGATACCTTCTAAAACAGGCAAAATTGGCTTTTTGGTCAGCGTCATAAATTGCTCTGGATCGAGACTATCTAGACTAATATTGAGATCATCTAAACCTGCATGTTTAAGGTCTGATGCATATTTCTTTAAGTAATGGGCATTGGTGGTGATCGAAATACGCTTTAAACCTTTTGCCCGTAGCGATTGCAAATCACGTATAAAGTGCACCACGCCTTGGCGCATCAGTGGTTCACCGCCAGTAATCCGAATATTTTCAATTCCGTTTTGCACCATAAAGCGACAAAACTCAAAAAGTGCCTCAAAACTTAGCAAGTCATGCTTTTTGATCCACTCTGGATGTTCTGGCATACAATACAGGCATTTGAAGTTACAACGATCTGTAACGGAAATACGTAGTTTCCGTTTATGACGCCCATATTGATCTTTAAAAGGTGGCGTCATCAGATCTTGTGTTTCATGCTTCATTGTATGCACTCATAATTAAAACTTCGAGATGACCCTTACACAGCGCTATTGCACGTTGATAATTCTATAATGACTCATGATGTTGATTTTAAAAAGCAAAAATATTTCAAAAAATGATCAAAATATGCTTCCTTGCACCATTACTCATCAGTGACAATCCAATTTACTAACAAAAATCAGACCTGTCTTGCATTTTTTTGTTCGCTTCAGGATAAATGTAATAATGATTATCTAAACTCACATATATTCGTTTAAGCGAATTTACGGCGGGATTTGATTAAAACTCGCTCTGCTTTAGCGTATTCAGCTGCTGGTATTGTTGTAACTCGTCTAATGAATTGATGCTATGAAAAAATAAGCGATGTTTTCTAAAATAAGCCACCTGCGCATGTAAGTCTGTTAAGGCTCTTTTCATGCTCAATTGATTTTTGTCTAAGTGATTCTTAATGACCGATGCACTTGATCGCTTCATCAGGCAAAATGGATACAGCGCTGTGCCATTAATGGCCACATAACTCATCATCGCACGTGGATCTTGATTTAAAGCATGATGCAATAAAGACACAACCTTGCTGGGAATGTAGGTAATATCACACGGTACAAAAAGCACATAATCCGATGCCACATGATTCCAAGCACTGTATATGCCCATCATTGGTCCTAAAAAGCCATGCTGATGATCTTCATAACTACGTGTTTGTGGCAAAATCTGACGGTACAAACTGGCATCTCGATGGCTATTCACCCAGATCTGATGAATATCGTGCTTTAAGCGCTCATAAATTTTCAGCAACTGAATCTGATCATCAAAGTTTTGTAATAACTTATTGACCCCGTTCATACGACGGGCCTGTCCACCAGCCAAGATGACCAAATCGGTTTGTGGATATTTGCTCACGCTCACGCATCGATCTCCTGTTGACAAGCTTTAATTAAACCTCGTATTTCGGGTAAACATGATCCACAGTTTCCGCCTGCTTTAAGGCATGCTGTCACTTGTTTTTCATGCACTATGTTTTGCGCCTTGATGGTATCCACTATTTTGTTTTTTCCTACCTTAAAGCAACTACAGACCAATGGGCCATCATTGTTACGCACATTAATCGGCATGCCTGCAAGTAAAGCTTTACGATGCAATGCACTGAGGCGTTCACGCTTAAACAACGCTGCAACCCAGTCACGGTCGGGTAACATCTCTAACGGCGCAATATACAAGCTTGCAATCAATATACCGTCTTTTAACACCACACTGTGCGAGAGTTGTGTACTCGGATCACTTAAATTTAACCATTCGTAGGATGCATCATCAAAAGGTAAAAATGCTTTTAAGTTGTTTTGAATATCTTCTATTCGGGAACGATCCGCAATCTCGTATCGAATCACTTTGGTCATTTTGACCTTTGTCCACCATGCCAACTGTTGAAGCTGCGATACCATAAGATGCTCCATACCTTCACGTACAAACAAGCATCCTTGCCAATGCGTATAAAATGGCTGCAACATTACAGGCGTATGTTTAAACTCAGGTTCTCCTGAAATCGCATCGACCACAGGATTGACCACTTTGCCAATACGTGCATCGGAAGCATGTTGCTCGCTCCAGTGTATAGGAACAAAAATCTGACCACGGCGAATACTGTCTGAAACACTCAAGCGCAATACACAACTGCCCCACTGTGATTTCACTTCAATCAGACTGCCATGCTGTACACCGTACTTGAGTGCATCTTGAGGGTGTATTTCACAATAGGGTTCTGCACGATGTGACGTTAAATGCGCAGAAAGTGCTGTACGGGTCATGGTGTGCCATTGATCACGAATACGCCCTGTATTTAAAATCAGCGGAAACGCTTTAGATGGCGCATGCACAGCATCTATAGCAGGTGTGGCAATAAACTTCGCCTTTTGATTGCTATGGCTATACACCCCAGATTGGAATAACTGCTGCTGATTGATTGCCTTGTCATTCTCATTAGGATTATGCAAGACTGGCCATTGGATCGGTTTAAGCTCGTTATAGGCTTTTGCAGATAAACCGACTAACCCAGAAAGATTAAAGTAACGAAAGACACTATTTTCAGTTTGAATATTCGTTACTAAGTTGGCTGTGGCTGATAACCGGGCATGCTCATCAAAAATTTCAGCAGCAGATTGAAATTCAAACCCATCAAACTGCATTTTTTTTGCGACCTGACACACGGCCCACCAATCAGCTTTGGCCTGTACAGGTGCATCTAGAAAGGCGCGCTGTCTGGAAATACGGCGTTCAGAATTGGTCACTGTTCCGTCTTTTTCTCCCCAACCGAGTGCCGGCAACAAAAAATCGGCATAAGCAGTGGTATCGGTGTATTCACTGATATCCGATACCACAACCAGTTCACAGGCTTCTAATGCACGTTTGACCTGATCAGCATTGGGTAAGCTCACTACCGGATTAGTGGCCATAATCCAGATGGCTTTAATTTTGCCTTGCTCAATTGCCTGAAATAAATCGACCGCTTTTAATCCCGGCTGAGTCGCAATAGATGGACTATTCCAAAATTGCTGAGTGATTTGCCGATGTAAAGGCTGTTCAATTTCCATATGTGCGGCCAGCATATTGGCCAAACCGCCGACTTCACGCCCGCCCATGGCATTTGGCTGCCCTGTCATCGAAAACGGCGCAGCACCCGGCCGACCAATTTTTCCAGTGAGTAAATGACAGTTGATAATTGAATTGGCTTTATTCACCCCTTGTGAGGATTGGTTCACGCCCATAGAAAACAGCGTCATCACTTTATCTAAGCGAGCAAACAATGCATAAAACTGTTCGAGTTTGTCGAGTGAGATCCCGGTCTTTTCTGCCACGTCGTTTAAATTGGCTTGAGCCAGACTAGCATCTAACGCATATTGCAGCTGATCGGTATGCGCATTTACAAAAGCATGATCGGTGTGATCGTGTTGATACAAATACTGTAATAGGCCATTAAATAATGTGACATCCTGACCCGGTAATATCGGCAAATGTAAGTCTGCTTGCTCGCATGTTGCAGTATAACGTGGGTCAATTACCACAACTGTAAGGTCACGCTCTGCTTTGGCTTGCATAATCCGTTGGTACAAGACCGGATGACACCATGCAGTATTCGAACCCACCAGTACCACCAGATCGGTCTGCTCAAAATCGGTATAACTGGCAGGCACCAGATCTTCACCGAAACTGCGTTTATGCGCCGCTACTGCCGACGACATACATAAACGTGAGTTGGTATCGATATTGGCTGTGCCCAAGTAGCCTTTTACAAACTTATTCACCACATAGTAGTCTTCAGTTAAGAGTTGCCCCGACACATAGAACGCCACACTGTCTTTACCGTGTTCATCGATACAGGCTTGAAAGCGTTTTGCAATTTCATCAGTCGCATGCTCCCATGTGGTGGCATGGCGGGCTGCACCACGCCCCGACATAGGTTGTAACACACGTGTTTCCAAACCCAGTGTATCGGCCAAACGACTCCCTTTGATACATAAGCGACCAAAATTAGAAGGATGTGTTTCATCTCCAGTCACCGAGATTTTGTTACCCGATTTGGTTTCTTCAACTGTCGCGGTCACGCCACATCCTACACCACAATATGGACATGTGGTTTGGGTATGACGGATTAAGTTGGATGTATCACTCTGGAGTTGCACAAGGGGAATCGTATTCATGGCGGCTCCTTCAGATTAACCTGCTTTTCTTAGTGCAAAATCACGACCAAACAGCAATTTGTTTCGAATTGAGCCAATTGGAGTCTGATCTGCAATCAGTTCTGCATACCATGAACCATCTTCAGTATCACCAAACAAGACGGCGCCGATAATCTGGTCGTGTTGAATGATGATACGCTTGTAAATCTGACGCTTTTCGTCATTTAAAATGATGTCTTCATAATCATCTTGTGGCTGAAAATTACCGGCAGAAAATACATCCACGCCACTGACTTTTAACTGGGTGGGCACAGTCGGCGCTTTAAAGGTTAAGCTGCCATGTTCTGCTAAATGGCTGGCACAGATAAAGGCCTGCCCCCAGAGTGGCTCGACCAAACCAAAGGTTTGACCACGGTGCTCAATACATTCGCCGACGGCATAAATACTCGGATCGAAGGTTTGCATGGTGTCATTGACCAATACGCCACGATTACAACGCAGTCCGGCTCGTTGGGCCAGCTCAATATTTGGGCGGATACCTACCGCAAACACCACGAGGTCAGCATTGAGTAAAGTGCCGTCGCTCAAGCGTAGCTGCTGAACATGACCATGTTCATCGCCAATTAAGGCCTCGGTATTGGCTTGAGTAAGGATACGAATTCCCTTGTGCTCGATACTGCCTTTAAGTAGCTCGCTGGCTCGCTGATCGAGCTGTCGATCCATGATTCGATCCATCAAATGCAGCACAGTCACCTGCATTCCACGTTGCTTTAACCCATACGCAGCTTCAAGGCCCAGTAAGCCACCTCCGATCACAATGGCGTGAGTTTTGCTTGATGCGTAATCCACCATGGTGTTGACATCATAGATATCACGAAAGCTGATGACGCCTTTGAGTTGATTCCCCTGTATCGGTGGAATAAACGGTTTTGATCCTGTTGCAAGAATCAAACGGTCGTAGTCGACGATCTGGCCTTGTTGTGTTGTCACTTGTTTACGGGTTCGATCAATTTTCACAGCCGGATCGCCCGCAATAAATCGCATTTGACGCTCTTGATACCACGCATGCGAATGCAACATGATGTCTTCTACCGTTTTTTCACCCGATAAAACAGGCGAAAGCATGATGCGGTTGTAATTGCCCCATGGCTCTTCACCAATCACGGTAATTTCATAGCGCTCGGCATTCATATCCAGTAAATCTTCTAGGCAGCGCATACCTGCCAAGCCATTTCCGACCAATACCAGCTTCAGTTTTTCTTGCGCAGTTCCGTTGTTGGTAATGTACGTCTTTTGCGCTATGGGCGAAACATAAACCCGTCCTTGTTCGACTTTGGTTGGAAATACCAATAGTCGTTGGTCTTTATCTTCCAGACAGCGACCTGTGGCCAAGCTAAAATGCTGCTTATAGATTGGAGATGCGACAACACGCTCACCTTGTAAGTCGCCAATAATCCCGCGAGACATCACATTTGCGCCACTAAATGGATCGGTATTACTAAGAGCATACACTCGTTGCTCGTGTCCCACACGAAATAGTGCAATCTGCTGCTTGTGAAGAAGCGCACCCACCCCCGTATTGGGCGTAATATCATTTAATGCGCAAATCTCGATCCATTCTGCATCATTCACTCGATTTAAGGCTTTTAAACTGGTCATGTGTTTGTCTCCTTATGCTTCAACCATGGGAATACGATCTTCATGACGCTCGCTGTTTTTAAGCGGACGGATCTGACCTCGTTCTTGGGTAAACTGAATGTGTGGATCGTGTTGCTCTTTTTGGTTGATGAACGTCTGGAAACGTTTGCGTACTTCAGGATCTTCCACAGCTGTACGCCATTCGTCCTGATAAGTATTGATCACATGCGACATACGGTGCTCTAGCTCGTCTGCTACACCCAGTGAATCTTGAACAATAACCGCTTTGAGATAATCTAGACCACCTTCCATGTTGTCGCGCCATACACTGGTCCGCTGTAAACGATCTGCGGTTTGAATGTAAAACATGAAGAAACGGTCGATATAACGAATCAATGTATCGGTGTCTAAGTCCGAAGCCAGTAATTCTGCGTGACGTGGTTTCATTCCGCCATTACCGCACACATAAAGATTCCAGCCTTTTTCTGTAGCAATGACGCCGACATCTTTCCCTTGGGCCTCTGCACACTCACGAGTACATCCAGAAACTGCCATTTTTAATTTATGTGGAGAGCGCAGGCCTTTGTAACGATTTTCAAGAAAGATTGCCAAACCAACCGAATCATCCACACCATAGCGACACCATGTGCTGCCTACACACGATTTGACCGTGCGCAGCGATTTACCGTAAGCATGACCCGACTCAAAACCGGCAGCAATCAATTCTTCCCAAATCAATGGCAACTGATGTACCTGCGCTCCAAACATATCCACACGCTGACCACCGGTGATCTTGGTATAAAGATTATATTTTTTGGCGATTTGCCCGACTGCAATTAACCCATCTGGAGTAACTTCACCGCCCGCCATGCGCGGTACAATCGAATACGAGCCATCTTTTTGAATATTGCCCAAATAATAATCGTTGCTGTCTTGCAAACCTGCATGGGTCGGTTTTAAAACAAAATCGTTCCAGCATGAGGCTAAAATATTGGCAACCGTCGGTTTACAGATATCACAGCCTAATCCATGACCGTGCTGATGGATCAGATCATCGAAGGTTTTGATTTCATTGACACGAACCAAGTGATACAGCTCTTGGCGCGAATAAGCAAAATGCTCACAAATGTGGTTATTCACCGTAACGCCCTGACGCTGTAACTCTGATTTAAGTACTTGTGTCACTAAAGGGGCACAGCCACCGCAAGCTGTAGCTGCTTTTGTACATTTCTTTAATGCACCTAATGATGTCGCGCCGTCTTCAATGGCCTGACAGATATCGGCTTTAGACACATTATTACATGAGCAAATGGTTGCACTATCTGGAAGTAAGTCGACGCCACTGCCGCCTGCCTTAGCCGCACCGGATTGAGCATATCCCGGCATAATCAAGCTTTCGGGTTGATCTGGTAAATCCAGACCGTTAAGCATCATTTGTAATAAATCATTGTACTCTTTGGCATCGCCCACCAATACGGCGCCAAGCAGTTTGGTTTTTTGAGCATTGACCACAATTTTCTTATAAATGAGTGCGTCTTCATCGGCATAAAAATAGCTCAACGCATCGGGTGTCATGGCATGTGCATCACCAATCGATGCCACATCTACCCCCATCAATTTGAGTTTGGTACTCATATCAGCGCCAGCAAAGCCATGAGTACTTTCATCCAGTACATGTTTGGCAGCTATACGCGCCATATCATACCCCGGCGCAACAAGACCATAAATTTTGTTGTTCCAAAGCGCACATTCACCAATTGCATAAATATTTGGATCTGAAGTTTGGCAGTATTGATTAATCTTGATACCGCCTCGTTCACCTACAGCAAGCCCAGACGCTTTAGCTAATTCATCACGTGGACGAATACCAGCTGAAAACAAAACAATATCGGTTTCAAGTGAGCTACCGTCTGCAAACTTCATCACATGATGACTGGTTTCACCCTCTTCAATTGACTGCGTAGCCTTTTGCGTATGAACTTTTACCCCCAAGTTTTCAATTTTACGGCGTAGTACCTTGCCACCTAAGTCGTCGATTTGTACCGCCATCAACCGCGGCGCAAACTCGACCACATGTGTTTCAAGATTTAAATCGCGTAATGCCTTGGCGGCTTCAAGCCCCAATAAACCGCCACCAATCACCACACCAGATGTAGCCTTCAAGCTTGCAGCACGAAGTGCATCTAGATCTTCAATGGTGCGATACACAAAACAGTTTGAACGGTCATTTCCAGCAATTGGTGGTACAAATGCATAAGATCCGGTTGCCAAAATGAGTTTGTCATAAGCAATGACATCACCAGCAGATGTGGTCACTGTTTTTTCAACAGGATTAATTGCGGTTACGCGAGTATTTAAACGTAAATCGATACCATAAGCATCGGCAAAATCCATACGTGCAAGAGAAAGGTCTTTGGCACTTTTACCGCTAAAGTATTCGCTTAAATGCACTCGGTCATATGCGATTCTCGGCTCTTCGGCCAAAATGGTGACTTCCATTTCATCATCTGCTTTTTCCATCAAGCTTTCGATAAATTTGTGCCCGACCATACCGTGGCCAATCATGACAAGTTTCATGGGTATTCTCCGAATAGATATAAGATAGGTCAGTTCTGGTTATGCAAGGTTGTTTCGTTCAAGAACGGCTTGCTCAAAAAGACGCTGTTCTTTCACCTTATGCTCGACCGAAAAACGAATCAGCATCACAAAACCTGCTGCCACCACCACCAGACCACCTAACACCATCAAACAGGTTTGAATATCCACCATGCCTTTTAACAAGAAACCCGCTGCCACTGCGCCAACATTACCGCCAGCACCAATGATGCCTGCAACACCACCCAGCGCGTCACGATCGATAAACGGAACCAATGCATAGGTTGCACCACATGCCATGTGGGTAAACAGTGCAAATATGGTCATACTTAAAATCGCCAGCATCGGAGTATTCATTTGAGAGAATAAAACCAGAAATAAACCTTCACACAAAATCATGACAAAAAGTACTTTCGTGCGACCATCGAGGCCTTTTTTCATGGCTACTTTATCGGACACAATGCCACCGAGTGCGCGGGCAAATAAAGCCAGCAAACCAAAGATACCCGCTGCAAATCCAGCTTCCTTAAGGCCAAAGTTAAAGTTGTTGACGTAGTACATGGCTACGATGTTATGAATAAAGATTTCAATACCAAAACACGCCGCATAGGCACCAAATAAAATCCAGACGCGATAGTTACGTGCAGCATGCATCAAAATCGCCATACCGCCTTTTTTATCGCTCCCGACTGCAACTCCTTGTGCGCGAAGTTCTTTAAAATTACCTTGTGGGCAGTCTTGGGTCAGTTTCCAGTACAGCAGGCCTACAATCACCATCATCATACCCGGAACCAGTAAGGCCACACGCCAGCCCATGCTTTGCTCTACGCCAAACATCACCAGTGCAGCAAGCAAAAGCGGCATTAACGCTTGTGTAGCACCACCACCCGCATTTCCCCAGCCCGCAGTGGTGGCATTGGCCGTACCCACTACATTTGGAGCAAACATGATACTGGTGTGATATTGGGTAATAACAAAGCTTGCCCCGATGGCACCAATGAGTAATCTAAAGAATAAGAAGGATTCATAACTGTTTGCGGCAGCGACACCAAAAACAGGAATACTGCCAATCAGCAATAAAGCAGTATAGGTTTTACGTGGGCCGTATTTGTCACATAGCGGCCCGACAATAAGGCGAACCAAAATGGTAATCGCAACGGCGGCAATATTGATATTGGCAATCTGATCTTTAGTGAGGTGAAATTCACCTGCAATCACCGGCATAAGTGGTGCACATGCAAACCAAGCAAAAAAACAGACAAAAAAAGCGAGCCAACTCATATGGAAGGCTCGCATCGTTGGAACTTTAAAACTAAATAGATTTATTTTCGTCGCTTTTTTTGCTGTTAAATCTAAATTTGAAGACATGGCCTTCTCCTGAACTGAACGTAATATGGGCTAAACAGCTTGCGCTGTATTGGCAATCGATCAGAACGGACGTCGTTGGCCGTCTTACAAATTTTTTAAAACAGAGTCGTCTTTGACTCAGTAATATCTATGCAAAGCATGTGCCAGTTTTTCGTTTTATGCTTTTTTTATTTAAAAATCGTTTCTTTAAGCTCGCTTTTTGATGGCTCACCTTTTTAAACAAGAACAACAGTCGATTTTTGCTTCTTATTTAACGAATAATAGTCGGCACATGCGTCATGACGAGACGCCAATGCACCACAACAGATCACTTCATAAGATCGAAGTACAAATAACCATCAAATTTTACTCTTTTTAAGGTGGCACTTATCTTGCTATGCAATTTTTCAATTATTTTCGCTTACACTGTTTCGCAAATGCGAAAAATTATGCCCTACGACCTATGCCAAAATTAAAAATTGCATTGATTGATGACGATATTGAACGCGCTGAATTTGTTCAACAAAACTTGCGTGCGCATGATTTTGATGTGGTGGCATGTCTACCACTAGACCACATGAATACATTTAAGCTTGAAAATCTTCAGGCCGATGTCATTTTGCTGGATATGGATCATCCACATCGTGACATTATTGAAAGCTGCGTCAGTCACTTTGATTTGCCTACAGTACTCTTTACCAAAAACAGCAACAAAGAAACCATTAAACAGGCCATCGATGCCGGTGTAACTGCCTATATTGTGGATGGTATTGACCCTGCACGCTTGGAAATCATTCTTGAAATTTCGATTGAACAGTTTAAAAAGCATAAGCAGCTCGAAAGCGATTTAAAAGAAACCAAGCTCAAGCTAGCCGACCGAAAAGATATCGAAAAAGCCAAAGTGCTTCTGATGCAGCTTCACAGCCTGACCGAAGACACCGCATTTCAGTTACTACGCAAAAATGCCATGAGTCACCGTATCACGATCGGTGAAATGGCACGGCGGCTGATCGATGCCCAGCAATTACTCAATAGCCAGTTAAAAGAGGACTAACATGAGCCACTTGGAAAAAACACAACTGCATATTGGCTATATTCCTTTACTGGATTGTATTGCACTACTTTGGGCAAAACAGCGCGGTTTTTTTGATGACTTCGGACTTGATGTTACTTTGGTTAAGGAAGCCTCGTGGGCAAGTTTGCGAGATCGTCTGGCTTTTGGCATTTTAGATGCCGCACATTGTTTATCTGCCATGCTCCCTGCTGCGGCAGTAGGCGAAGACCAAATCGGTATTCAGCTCAAAACACCTTTAGTTTTAAGTATTAATCGTGCCTATATCAGCTTAAGCCAGAAGCTCAGTCATGATTTACACATTCAACCCGCAGATACGCCGTTTCAATCGGCACACAAACTGGTACAGCATCTTCATGCAGGATATCCGGTTCATCTGGCGCATGTGTTTAATCATTCGATTCACCACTATTGCTTAAGAGAATGGATTGCACTTGCAGATCCAAGTGTGGCACAAGACATTGTATTAAAAACGCTACCGCCACCGTATATGGTCGAGGCAATTTCTTCTCATGCCATAGACGGTTTTTGTGTAGGTGAACCATGGAATACCCAAGGTGAAGTCGAAGGTGTGAGCCAAATTGTAGCGCACAGCCGCGATATTGTTCCCGAAATTGCAGATAAAGTATTGGCAGTCACGCATGAATGGGCATCACATCATCCAAATACCTTATGTGCACTTACTGCTGCTATTCTCAAGGCTCAGCGTGAGCTTGAAATACTGGAGGACTTCAAACCGGTCTGGCAAATGCTCATCGACTTTAATGTAATTCGCTTTCAATGTAACGAAGAGATTCATGTACAGAAATACCATGCTCTAGAAAAAATTATTCGACATTTGGTTCTAGACCATACAGCGCCAAAACAAAGCGATATGCAATGGTTATTTGAACAAATGCAAACTTGGCAAGGTTTGAATCTAGAGCAGACAGCACTACAGCGCTTGAGCATGCAATGTATCGATTTAAAAAGTCACATGGCAGCAAGACAATTACTTGAAGACTAACGTACATTTTATTCGACACAAACAAATTAATTAACAGCAGATCAAAGGGTTAGTTTGTTGATTGTGTGTGCATTCGTTACAAATTTTAGCAACGATATGTTAAAAATGGATTTAGTATGAAAACTTAGCAAAAGCATCAGGACGAGGATATGGACAGCAGAGAAAAATTGGCAGATGAAAATAATCCAAACTATGCCCGTATTGAACCATACGATCAGCCTGCTGGTGGTTGGGGCGCATTACTCAGTGTTGCACGTAATCTGAAGCGGCAAGAAACGTTTAAAAAAGGTTCGATTTCTCTGCTCAATATTAACCAGCCGACCGGATTCGACTGTCCGGGCTGTGCATGGCCAGAAAAAAAAGATACGCAAACTTTTAACTTTTGTGAAAACGGCGCCAAAGCTGTGGCATTTGAAGCCACCAGTAAGCGCGTAACGCCTGAGTTTTTTGCAACGCATACTGTAAGCTGGCTATCTGAACAAAGTGATTTCTTTTTGGAAGACGTTGGGCGTATTACCGACCCGATGCGATACGATGCCGCAACAGACAAATATGTGCCAATCTCTTGGGATGATGCGTTTCAACTGATCGCCAAACATTTGCAAGCGCTCGACAACCCTAACGAGGCTGCCTTTTATACTTCTGGACGCGCCAGTAACGAAGCCGCCTTTTTATACCAACTTTTTGTACGTAGCTTCGGTACCAACAATTTTCCAGATTGCTCCAATATGTGTCATGAGCCGACCAGTGTGGGCTTAAAAGATGCCATTGGTTTGGGTAAAGGCACTGTAACGCTAGACGACTTTGATCTGGCCGATACGATCTTTAGTTTTGGACATAATCCGGGGACCAATCACCCGCGTATGCTCGCAACATTACGAGAAGTGTCTAAACGAGGAGGCACCATTGTTGCACTCAATCCGCTTAAAGAACGCGGACTAGAACGTTTTCAAGACCCGCAAGCCCCACTTGAAATGATGACCAACGGCAGCACGCCGATCAGTCGCTATTATTTCCAGCCGAGTATTGGGGGGGATTACGCGATTATGTTTGGTTTGTTAAAACATACCCATGAATGGAACAAACAAGCCGTGGCACAAGGAAAGCCAAGTTTATTCGATCAAGCATTTATTGAGGAGCAAACGATTGGTTTTTCAGAGATGCTTGCCGAGCTGGATCGTACCGAATGGGCAGAGATTCATCGTTATACTGGCTTGAGCCCAGACCACCTTGAAGCGCTCGCCAAGCTCTATATTCAATCTGAGCGCCCAATCTTTTGCTGGGGAATGGGCATTACCCAACATCGACATGGTACAGCCAACGTTCATTTACTTGCCAACTTGGTGTTATGCCGTGGCTTGCTGGGTAAGCCGGGTGCAGGGCTCGCACCCATTCGTGGGCATAGTAATGTACAGGGCGATCGTACGGTAGGCATTAATGAGCGTCCGGCACCTAAACTACTCGATAGCTTAGATCGCGTGTTTGGAATAAAAAGCCCACGTGAAAACGGATTGGGCGTCGTCGAAACCATCAAAGCGATGGCCGATGGCCGCGTAAAAGTCTTTATTGCCCTCGGTGGCAATTTTGCAGTTGCGACACCCGACAGTCATTTTACTCAAGATGCACTACGCAAGTGTAAACTCACCGTACATATTACCACCAAGATGAATCGAAGCCATTTGGTGTGCGGTGAAGATGCCTTGATGCTGCCTTGTTTGGGACGTACTGAAGTTGACATGCAAAAACACGGACCTCAAGCGATCAGTGTTGAAGATTCGATGAGTAATGTGCATTTATCTTCGGGGCCAAATCAGCCTATTTCATCTGATCTATTGTCTGAACCAGATATTGTGGCACGCATTGCAGAAGCGACACTCAAAGAAACACCTGTTCAATGGCGCTGGTACATTGAAAACTACGATCGTATCCGCGATGCGATTTCAGAAGTGTTTGATGAATTTCATGATTTCAATAAACGCGTTTATCAGCCGGGTGGTTTTCATCTCGAACATCCAGCAAATAGCTACACATGGAATACTGCCAGCGGTAAGGCACAGTTTATCATTTCACCACTCAGTGAAATTTATGCCGATAAAGAACACCAGTATGCCGATGCCTATCCAGATGCAAAAGTGTATACCCTGATGACTACCCGTTCTCACGATCAGTACAACACGACATTGTACGGTCTTGATGATCGTTATCGAGGTGTTTTTGGTCAGCGCCGTGTTTTGTTTATGAATGAACAGGATATTCAAGCATCTGGTTTCAAAGCAGATCAGTGGGTCGATATCGAAAGTGTGTTTTCCGATGGTCAAAAACGTATTGTGAAAAGCTTCCGTATTGTGCCATATAACGTACCTGTCGGTAGTTTGGCTGCGTATTATCCTGAAACTAACCCTTTAGTTGCCTTAAGTAGCCACGATAAACACGCCCGGATTCCTGCATCGAAAAGCATTCCAGTGATTTTACATGCGGGTCAACCACCTGAAAACTTTAATCTGGCGGCAGAAGTCGATCCCGAACATGCCAATGGATGAATCTAATCAAATCGACGCCTTGAGAGAATCCATTTTTTCTCAAGGCCATCAATCGGTTTCGGTGACACGCTATCGCCATCATGAAATTAGTACGGGTTTAGACGAAGTGGTTGAAGAATATCCCGTTGCTTTAATTTATAACGGTATATCACATGCCGTGATGATGGTGACTCCCGTCAATCTGGATCTGTTTGCAATTGGCTTTAGTCTGAGCGAAGGCATTATTCAGCATGTACGTCAGATTTATGATCTAGACATTGAGAAAAGTCCGCTGGGTTATCAAATACACATCACCATTGCTTCTGAAGCTTTTGCACAATTAAAAGCACATAGACGTTCTTTGATTGGTCAAACCGGTTGTGGACTTTGCGGTATTGAAAGTCTGCAACAAGTGGATGCGTCTTTAGCAAAAATTACCATATCTGCTCCTACAGAGTGGCTGTCATTGATTCCCGCAGCCATGATCTCGCTACAAAAACGACAGCCCATTAGTGCCGTGACTGGTGGTGCACACGCAGCAGCATGGGTGTGTGAAGGTGATGTACTTATGGTGTTTGAAGATGCTGGCCGGCATAATGCATTAGATAAACTGATTGGCTATTTGATCAAGCATAAGATTCCATTAAACCAAGGCTTTGTCGTCATGACCAGCCGTGCAAGTTATGAACTGGTTAAGAAATGCATCCAGCTTGATATCTCATTATTGGCCACTATTTCTGCACCAAGTACACTGGCTATAGAAACAGCTAAGCGTTCAGGTCTGACTTTGGCAAGCTTTTGTCGTAATGAGCGCTTTTCAGTTTATACCTAAACTTGATGCGGCTATTCGCCCTCATGTTTTAGGTCATATGCCACTATTGCGGTGTAATGATAAAAATCTTCATGGGATGCAACATAAGCATGGCTAATCGATTTAATTTCGACACGCCTGTTTTTACTGTATTCGTATTCAATCCAGTGATTGATATCGGTTTCAAGTTTACTAAACACTTTGGTTTCAAAAATTTTAACCTGTTGCATCACTGTTCACTCCTTAAACGGTTTTAATGCGTTACATGCCATTCATTTTTAGTTTCTTGTTACATGTTTATTCTTGCTGATGTTTTTAATCCATAAGAGCCTCTTTACACTATCTTAGCATGCCGATTAATGCAGTGATACTTTCACTTCATCAGATCATAAGGGAGGCAATACAATTAACATAAAACACAAAAAACGTGATTTACTTTACATTTAACATTTCATGCGTATAATTCATCAAACTTATTGATCCCTAATTAATGAGTAAACAGAAAGCCCGACTTGAGCGAGTTCGGGCTTTCTTTTTTCATATCGTATTTAATGCAGATTCTTAAAATCACATTGCGCCGGATCAATCCAGGCCAGCAGAGGCCCAAGCTGTGTAATGCGATCATTTCGTTGCTGTGCGGCCCAGTACAAACTAGAAATTGAACCATCTAAATACAACGCATTATCGATTTGTAGTTCATCTTTAAAAAGCCGAGCTAGCGCATAAAAATTGACGCGATTACGCGTGATCACAAAATAAAGTTGATTGTCTTTCACACCCGCTGCATTTCGAATCTTCAAAGAATTTGAATCTGCTAAGAATTTAGAATGAATGTTTCCATTGATGACAAGCATAGGCCCCGACTGAGTCGCATATTTTGTATGAAATGCACGCTTCGTAAACTCGGATGTTGTTTTAATAATTGCTTCGCGATCATTCCAAGCCAACACACCATTGGGTTGAAGAAAAAAATTGCCATATCCATCTTGGGTATTTAAAGCAGTTCTTTGTTGATCTGCCTCAATATAAAGCCCTACAGGTTCACGGTCGCGATGATACATACCAGCATTCATTGCAAAAACCAAATGTTGGCAGGCTGGCAAACTGTTTTGTAATGCAGAAAATGAGCCGTATTTTTTGAGCGTATCTGGATCATTTAATGCCAATGATAGCTTAGATAGATCGCTCACCTGTATGACGATGGCATCAACACCGAGCTGACTGTGTATTTCTCGATAAGTAGGTGCAAGCTTTGCAAAGGCGGGAACACTCAGACACATGAATACAAATGAAAAAATATAAATCATTTGTTTCTTTTTAAATCGCATCTAAATTAGCTCCCGATTACAACTACTATGTAGTGACTCAAATGATTTGAATATAGCGTCAAAGTATTGCAGCTTTTACAATAGTGACACATTTTTTTGGTTATAATTGGGCACACCTAAGTCTATGTACAGATTTTTGTTGGTTTAGGAGCACATGCAGCGCACAAACAAACGCTATCCAATTGGTTCGCATCTTGTGGTTTATCATTTTGGATACAGTCACCATGGTATTTATGCCGGACGTGGACGCGTGATCCATTATTCAGGCTTTGCTCACCTATTTAAAAAAAAGCCGATCGAGATCACCACTTTAAGTCATTTTTCTCATGGTAAAAAAATTCATGTCCGTCACTACGAACACGCCCGATATAAAGGCCGTATTGTCGTGAGGCGGATGCGCTCACGCATGCATGAAAATCACTATCACCTCATACTCAATAATTGCGAGCATTTATGCTCTTGGGCCATTACCGGTATTGAAGACAGTCCGCAAGTTGTAAAAATGATGAATCGACTCACCACGATTGGCTATATCAGCTCAATTATGAGTTATATGAACAGTTTTTTCTTGACCATTGCGACCACCTGCTTTGCAATCGTGCTGTATATTAAAAAGAAATTGCGTGAACGTGCAAAAATGAAAGCGCCCTATCATTTACTTTTAAAAGATGAGCAAAAAAATAAGCTACCCTAAAGTAGCTTATTTTTAATCTAAAACTGTCGCACTTTACCCTGCGGGGCCTTGCGAAAAAATAAGGCTATCGCCTTATTTTTTCTCAGGTTTAAAGCTGTCTTTTAAGTCTAAAATGCGGTTAAAGACTGGTTTTTCAGGCGTATGATCATAACGATCTACAACAAAGTAACCCTCACGTTCAAACTGGAAACGTTGCTCCGGTGCAGCCTCTGCCAGTGCGGGCTCAATATAAGCTTGCATTACTTTTAGTGATTCTGGATTCAGGTTTTCCAAGAAATCATCACCCGTTTCAGGATCTGCTTCGGTAAACAGACGGTCATAAATACGCACTTCAGCAGGAAGTCCTTTGGTTGCAGATACCCAGTGAATCACACCTTTTACCTTACGCCCTTCAGGGTTTTTACCTAAAGTATCTGGATCAATCGAGCATTTCAACTCAATCACTTCGCCGCTTGCATCTTTGATGACTTCATCGCATTTAATGACATAAGCATGGCGTAAACGCACTTCGCCCTCTGGTACCAAACGTTTAAAGCCTTTTGGTGGCACTTCTTCAAAATCTTTACGGTCAATGTAAAGCTCAGAAGTTAATGGAATCACGCGGTCCCCCATATCCACATTTGGATGGCGGGCATGCACAAGATCCAATGCTTCAGGCAAATTGGTTAAGGTCACCTTTAATGGATTGAGCACTGCCATACCGCGGCCAGCAGTATTTTCAAGTGACTGACGAATACAAAACTCGAGCATGGCCACATCAACAATACCGTCTGTTTTAGACACACCCACACGTTTACAGAAATCACGTAAGCCTTCTGGTGTAAACCCGCGACGACGCATCCCCACAACCGTTGGCATACGTGGATCATCCCAGCCATTTACAAAGCCACCTTCAACCAGACGGCGAAGCTTACGCTTAGATGTAATGGTGTAATCCACATTTAAACGCGAAGATTCATACTGACGTGGAACCGCGTTTGAGTGAACTTTTTCAATGATCCAGTCATAAAATGGGCGGTGATCTTGAAACTCAAGCGTACATAGTGAATGCGTTACACCCTCAATGGCATCTGACAACGGATGCGCATAGTCATACATTGGATAAATTTTCCATGTATTGCCTGTTTGGTGATGCTCTGAATGCAAAATTCGGTACAAGATCGGATCACGCATATGTACATTTGGGCTAGTCATATCAATCTTGGCGCGTAACACTGCATGACCTTCTGGATATGTTCCATCACGCATTTTTTCAAAACGTTCGAGATTTTCTGCAACGCTTGCATCACGATAAGGTGAGTTTTTACCAGGTTCAACAAAGTTACCGCGGTTTAGCTTGATTTCTTCAGGGGTTTGCAAGTCGACATAAGCATCGCCTTGCTCAATCAGTTGCACGGCCCACGTGTAAAGCTGATCAAAATAGCTCGATGCATAGCGTGGCTCACCTTGCCAGTCGAAACCTAACCATTTTACGTCGTTGGCAATCCCATCTACGTATTCTTGTTCTTCAGCATCTGGGTTGGTGTCGTCAAATCTAAGGTTACAATAGCCTCCAAACTCTTCTGCTACACCAAAGTTCAAGCAGATGGCTTTGACATGTCCGATATGCAAGTAGCCATTTGGCTCAGGCGGAAAACGAGTCACCACCGTTTCGGTACGACCAGCATTTAAATCCTCTGTAATGACTTGTCTTACAAAGTCTAAGCCTGCCTGTTGTTCTTGCTGCGCAGAATCGACAGGTGCATGCGTAGATGTCGGAGAGTTAGGCACAGTTGAAACAACATCATTTGGCTTCATATAGATATTTCACTTCTTACACGTTAAATTTTGAATGAATGTAAAGCAATCTTTGTTTTTTAACAAAGATTTTTACGTTTTTACTTGCCATGTAGTTTACAGTTTGCTTATGCTTCTCTCAACCAAAAAACCCATGGCTTTCGTGTCCATGATTAGGAGATTATGTAATGAGTTTTCCTCAAGTCGAATTAAACACCAATAAAGGTCGTATTGTTCTTGAGCTTAACCCTGAAAAAGCGCCTAAAACAGTTGCTAACTTCTTGGAATATGTTCGTGATGGTTTCTATGACGGCGTGATTTTTCACCGCGTCATTGATGGTTTTATGATCCAAGGCGGCGGCATGGACGAAAACTTTAAAGAAAAAGCCACTCGCGATTCTATCGAAAACGAAGCAGATAATGGTTTGAGCAATGACGAAGGCACGATTGCTATGGCACGTACCCAAGCGCCTCACTCTGCATCTGCACAATTCTTTATCAACGTTAAAAACAACTCATTCCTCAACCACACAGGTAAAACTGCGCAAGGTTGGGGTTATGCGGTGTTTGGTAAAGTTGTTGAAGGTTTAGACGTTGTAAACACAATCAAAGGTGTTCGTACTGGTAATCGTGGTTACCACGCCGACGTTCCTCTTGAAAATGTTGTGATTGAATCTGCTAAAATTATCGCTGAATAATTTTAGACGGATCTATTCGTGACCTATCTGTTTATCTCAGATTTGCATCTGTCACCTGAACACCCTCGACTCGTTCGAGGGTTTTTAGATTTATTGATACACTATCAAGACCGTAACACCCAGCTTTATATTATGGGCGACTGGTTTAATGCCTGGATTGGCGATGACTACAGCGCACCTTGGCTAGATGAAATTGTCGCTGCACTGATTGTATTTCACCAAGCTGGAAATCAGGTTTATTTTCAGGCTGGAAATCGAGACTTTGCAGTGGGTGCTGAATTTTTAAAACAATTTGCTGGTACTTTACTCCCCGATGTCTATGAATTAAACATTGCAGGGGTTCATTATCGAATTGAGCACGGCGATGCACTCTGTACCGATGATATTGCCTATCAACGCTTTAAAAAGATTATCCGTAATCCTTTACTGATCGCGATTTTAAAACGTACACCTTTAAGCTTTAGACAAAGACTCGCGAATGGATTTCGACAAAAAAGCCACGACCAAAAACAACAAAAAAGCTATGACATTATGGATGTCAACGATGCCGCCGTTCATCAGGCACTCCAATATCCCGATATACTCATTCATGGACATACACACCGTCCTCAAATCCACCATACCTATGACAAAACTCGCATTGTGCTGGGTGACTGGCGTGAAAAAGAAGGATGCGCCATGATTTTAGAAGTCCATGAAAACGGACAATATGAGTTTATCGAGTGGACAATACACTAAATTTTATTTTAGTGGTTTAAACAAAAAACTGCTTAGGCTATGCTAAAAACCTTGATTCGCTTCATATTTATTGAGTGTAACTAAAAGGTTTTAATGATGGATGTATTAAACGCCACACAAATGCGCTACACCACAAAAGCGTACGACGCTTCAAAAAAAATTCCAGACCACCAATTTCAACGCTTACTCGAAATTCTTCGTTTAACACCGTCATCGGTCAATATTCAGCCTTGGCATTTTTTAATTGCAGACAACATCGAAGCCAAAACACGAATCGCCAAAGGACTGACAGGTCGTTATGCCTATAATGCACCTAAGGTACTAGATGCTTCACATAGCATTATTTTTTGTACGCGTACCGATGTCACACAGGAACATCTAGAGCAGCTCCTCAAACAAGATGATTTGAACGGACGTTTTAAAGACGAAAAAGCCAAAGAATCTCAAGGTCAAACTCGTGCAGGCTATGTCGAATATTATCGAAACGAGCAGCAAAATCTTTATGGCTGGATGGAAAATCAAACCTTTATTGCGCTGGGTCAGCTTTTACTAGCGGCAGGTTTAGAAGGCATCGATGCCACGCCGATGGGTGGATTCGACGAAGAAATCATCAGTCAGGAATTTGCACTTGCTGAAAAAGGATTGCGCCCATCTGTCATTGTGTCACTAGGCTATCGTAGTGAAAGCGATTTCAATGCCCAATTACCTAAATCTCGCCTCGATGACGCAGTTATTTTTACCACACTTTAATGATACCTAGTGCTCATCGGGCAAAACACTCTGTCCGATGTAGCAATTTACATAGCTTTCGCTAAGCACAGAATTCCAAGAACTCCCAAGATCAGACCAAGCACAGCTTTCCAATCGGTAGGCTCTTTAAATATGATCATTCCACTTAACACACCAAATACCACAACGAGCAGATTCATGCCTGCAAATACAATCGCAGGACTGTCTTTGAGCAGCACATGTGCCTGAACATACAACGCAATATTGGCAAAATTGAAACCTCCAAGTAGCAAACCACCCAAAACATTTTTAATTTGCATGTTTTGTTTTGCAAATACATAGACATAAACAAAGGAAAATACGAATGCCATGATGAATACCAGATTCAACGTCATTGGTAATTTCAGGCCTAAACTGCTGGTATATTTAAGTAAAATATCAATTAGTGCATATCCAGCCCAGACGCCAACCAACCCTCTCCATGCTTTTCGGTGATTGACTGAAACATGCTCGGTTTTGCTCATCACAATCAAGGCAACCGCGATGAGTCCTAATCCCATACCAAGTACTTTAAAGGTACTCATGGCCTCATGAAAAATAAAAAAAGCGGCCAGCAACGACAACACCACTGAAAGACGCTGTGCAAGTTCAGTTTTTACGATACCGGCGTGCTGTAACGACTTGGCAAGTAATAAAAATACGCTCGGCAATGCCATTGCTAACACGATAATTAACCACCACGGCGTGTGTTGAATAGACAGATGCGCAATATCTGGCTGAAACCATAAAAAGCACAGCAGGCTGGCACTTACATAATTCCAGACAATCAGTTGAAGCGGTTCAAAGCCTTTCGATTTGAGCAATTTGAGTAAAACAGATACCAGCACGCTACAACATGCTGCCAACACAATTAATCCCATGGTATTACCTCATAAAAAAAGAAAAGCCCAACAAGTGGGCTTTTCAAAACGTCGAGCTAATTATTTATAACGACTTACCATCGCTTCTAAAGAAATAGGACGAATCTTGTCTGCATTGCCTGCTGTACCAAATGATTGATAGCGCTCGATACATACTTGTTTCATTGCATCAACAGTTTTTGCAAAATATTTACGCGGGTCAAATTCGGCAGGATTTTCCGCCATGAAACGACGAATTGCACCAGTTGAAGCCAAACGTAAATCGGTATCGATGTTGATTTTACGTACACCGTGCTTGATTGCTTCAACAAGTTGCTCTACTGGCACACCATAAGTTTCGCCAATTTGTCCACCGTTATCGTTGATAATTTTCAACCAGTCTTGTGGTACAGAACTTGAACCGTGCATCACAAGATGTGTATTTGGCAACGCAGCATGAATTTCTTTAATGCGGTCAATCGCCAAGATATCGCCTGTAGGTGGACGGGTAAACTTGTAAGCACCATGTGAAGTACCTACTGCAATTGCAAGAGCATCGACATTGGTATCTGCAACAAACTGAGTTGCTTCTTCAACAGAAGTCAAAAGCTGTGAATGGTCTAATACACCTTCTGCACCGACACCATCTTCTTCACCAGCAAGACCAGTTTCAAGACTGCCCAAGCATCCGATTTCGCCTTCTACAGATACGCCACACGCATGCGCGAGTTCAACAACACGACGTGTTACATCGACGTTGTAATCATAAGACGTTGGCGTTTTACCATCTGCACCAAGTGATCCATCCATCATGACCGAGCTAAAGCCCAACTGAATCGAACGCTGACATACATCAGGGCTGGTTCCATGGTCTTGATGCATTACCACCGGAATATGTGGCCATTCTTCGATTGCTGCCAAAATCAAGTGACGTAAAAATGGAGCGCCTGCATATTTGCGTGCACCTGCCGAAGCTTGAACAATTACAGGTGAGTTGGTTTCATCCGCTGCCAACATGATCGCGCGCATTTGCTCAAGATTGTTTACATTAAACGCTGGTACGCCGTAGTTATGTTCTGCAGCGTGATCCAAGAGCTGGCGCAATGAGATAAGTGCCATAATATCCTCCCAGGTAGTGGCACCTATTCTACAGTGTCATGTATTTCAATTCAGCAACAAATCACACAATTTCAAAAAAAAATCCCTGTATTTGCAGGGACTTTTATAAAATCAAAGCGTATTACTTGGCTTTTTCATGATTCTGCTCAGTTGCTCCAGCATTTTCAGCAGCAGGTGTCGCTGCATCTGCCGGCGCATTCGAAACAGACTCTGGAATATCTGTATTTTTTTCATCCATAACGGGCTTATCCAAAGCATCAATTGCAGCTTGCTGCTCTGGTGTCACTTTTTCATCTGCTGGTGCTGACTGTCCTTGCTGTGCTGCCGGTGCATCGTTCTTTTTAGAACATGCAGTCAATGTTAATGGTGCAATAATTAACGCAGCGAGTAGAATGTTTAACTTCATCAGATTGTCTCATCACGGGTGATTCGTTGGACAGATTTTATTGCAGATATATGACAGTTCGATGAATCTCATATGAAAAAAAACCAGCCTTCAGGCCGGTTTTTTTAAGCAAGTGAGCGATTAAGCGCGTTCGAGCAATACAGCTACTGCTGGTAGAGTTTTACCTTCAACGAACTCAAGGAAGGCACCGCCACCTGTTGAAATATAGCTAATCTTGTCTGCAACGTTGTATTTGTCAATTGCTGCCAATGTATCACCACCACCTGCAATCGAGAAACCTGCAGATTCAGCAATGGCTGTAGATAAAGCCTTGGTGCCTTCGCCGAATTGATCGACTTCAAATACACCCACAGGGCCATTCCATAAAATGGTTTTAGACGCTTCTAAAATTTTAGCAAATGCTTTTGCTGTGTCTGGGCCAACATCTAAAATCATGTCGTTGTCAGCAACATCACTTACTGGCTTGATCGTCGCTTGTGCTGAGGCAAGTGAGCCTAGGAAATCGTCAAAATGAATTTGTGAAGCGTCTGCTACGACCACATCAGTTGGTAATGGCACACTCACCTTAGCGGCAATACTTTTTGCCGTTTCAATCAGATCAGCTTCATATAGTGATTTGCCTACATTATAACCCGCAGCAGCAAGGAAAGTATTGGCAATACCACCACCCACAATTAACTGATCGCAGATAGTAGAGAGTGAATTGAGCACATCAAGCTTCGTCGAAACTTTCGAGCCCGCTACAATTGCGACCATTGGTTTTTCAGGGGTTTCCATTGCACGGCCCAAAGCGTCAAGTTCAGCTGCCAACAATGGCCCTGCCGCTGCAACCGGTGCAAAACGTGCAACACCTTCTGTCGACGCTTCTGCACGGTGCGCTGTACCAAAGGCATCCATTACAAATACATCGCAAAGTGCTGCATATTTTTGAGCAAGTTCAGGATTATTTTTCTTTTCACCATGATTAAAGCGCACGTTTTCAAGCAAAACCACTTGACCTGACGCGACCTCAACACCTTCGAGGTAATCTGTCAGAAGTTTAACGTCTTGACCAAGCGCCTTAGAAAGATACTCAGCGACTGGTGCCAACGATTGCTCGGCTTTAGGTTCACCTTCAACAGGACGCCCCAAATGAGAACACACCATGACTGCAGCACCTTGAGCCAACGCAGCTTGAATGGTAGGCAATGCAGCACGTAAACGGGCATCGCTGGTAATTTGACCATTTTTTACGGGTACATTTAAATCTTCACGAATTAATACTCGTTTTGTGTTTAAGTCGAGGTCCGTCATACGCTTAAAGTTCATTGAGTGCTCTCTTTTACTCTTATGAAAATTATAAATGGCGACATTTTAAATGATTATGATAAAAAAAGTGAGTTTTTTTATAGAAAAGCTGTCGAACGTCTTCATTTTCATTATGATAGATGGAGTTGTACTACGAAATTACGATGCAAAGCCTTATGTCTATTCATCCAGATCCAAAAATTAATAAGTTAAACGTACTTGGCGAACCGTTGGCAAGCTGTTGTTTCGATCCAATTACAGGGTATTTCCGAAATGGATTTTGCCATACAGCCACAACAGACCTCGGTCAACATACTGTTTGTGCAGAAATGACCTCGGAGTTTTTGAGCTTTTCACAAAAAGTTGGCAATGATTTGATTACGCCGCTTCCAGAAGTTGGTTTTCCGGGCTTAAAACCTGGTGATTTCTGGTGTATCTGTGTGTCTCGCTGGGTGGAAGCCTATCAGGCAGGCAAAGCGCCCAATGTGAAATTACATGCGTGTCATCAATCGGTGCTGAGTTATGTTCCCTTAGATATCTTGCTCGACTACGCGGTTTAAGCACCATGCAGCAAATTATTTTGGCGTCGAGCAGTCAGACCCGTAAAGCATTAATGGATCGTTTGGGCATCACCTATACTGCCCTATCTCCAGATATTGACGAAACACCACGTGGCGAAACACATGCCGATCAACTCGCATCTCGTTTGGCCTACGAGAAGGCGCAGCATATTGCAAAAGACTATCCAAATGCTGTAGTGATTGGTTCGGATCAGGTTGCATGGCGTATTCATCAGCCCGATCAATTTATTGGAAAGCCGCTGAGCGCTGAAAATGCCATTGCACAGCTCAAGCAAAATTCCGGGCAAACGGTGTGTTTTAGCACAGGTTTGAGCATACAACATAGAGCTTCAGGTTTTGAGCACACGCTTATCGAGCATTATCAGGTAAAATTCAGGGTATTGACCGATGCTGAAATCGAGCGCTATGTCGCCATCGAGCAACCTTTACATTGTGCAGGGAGTTTTCGATGTGAAGGACTAGGCATCAGCTTATTTGAATCGATGCAAGGATCAGATCAGACCACGCTGATGGGATTACCATTAATAACGCTTTGTAAATCCTTACGTCAATTGAATATTCAGTTGCCCTAAATCAGATTTAAAACCTTAAAAAAGCATTCAGAAACCATCGTTTCTGAATGCTTTTGTCTTAGATTATGATCTAGGTCTAAATATATGCTTAATAAAGCCCCATAAAATAACCTACAGCAACGACAAATAATCCGACAAGCCAGATCCAACCAAATGAATACTTAAGATGCTTCCCCATATCTGTGCCGGCAAGTCCCATCGCCAGCCATGTTGCCGGTGAAAATGGGCTTACAAATGTCCCCGCATTATTGCCAATAGCCATTGCATAAACAACAGAGTCAATAGATACACCAGCAGTCGCAGTTACTTCACCAATTACGGGTAATAGTGCGAAATAATAAGCATCTGTACTGGTAAAAATATCGAGTGGCACACCCAAAAGACCGACAGCGATATGCAAGCTTCCAACCCAAGTCGGAGGTAATATATGAATTAAATCCAAGGCAATCGCTTTGAGCATACCCGACTCTGAAAGGATTCCAAGAAATGCGCCTGCAGCGAAAATAATGGCAACCATATTTAAGGCTTGAGGTGCATGACGTGATATTACTTCAACTTGTTGTCTTGGTCTTGGGAAATTCACCAACAGCACTAAAGATAATGCAATCATAAATACATAGGGTGCTGAAAATAAACCGAAAGCCAGACAAATAATTGAAATCAAGATCAGCGCAATGTTAAACCAAAAATTTTTAGGTTTACGAGCTTCCCCATCATCTGTATCTTCTGCCAAGTCGCCTAAAGTACAATCTTGCTCAAATGGCGTGGTTCCATTTATCGCGGCCGCCTGAATACGCTTTTTCTCTCGTAGCCCCATGATTGCGGCAAAAGCCATCATTCCAATAATTCCAACAATTTGTACTGGAATAATATTTTGCCACAATATAGAGGCTTCAATTCCTGTAACCGCAGAAGCTCGTCCCAATGGTCCACCCCAAGGCACCATGTTCATAATTCCCATACTACCCGCCATAAGCAGTAGCATTAGATAAGGACTCATACCTAACTTTTTATATAAAGGTAATAAAGCTGGAATAATAATCAAAAATGTAGCAGCACCTGAGCCATCAAGATGAACAATTGCTGCAATCAGTGCCGTCATCATGGCAACTAAAACCACATTTCCACGTGTTAACTTGACTAAATGCCGAATCATCGGATCAAAAATATGCAATTCTTTTAAAATACTAAAAAATAAAATTGCGAATAAAAACATCACGGCAACTTTTGTCACCTTCATCATTCCCGCTTCAAAAAAAGTAGAAATTTCACTTATGGAAAATCCTGCAATTAAAGCTCCAATCAGTGGAATAATTGACATGGCCAAAATAGGGTTAGATTTACCCGTCATCAGTAAGGCAACAATTGTAATAATTATCAATAGTCCAATCAGCGTTAGCATATTTACATCCTATAAAACCAATATTCCCAAATCATAAAAAACTTAAAATATGCTTAAAATAGAATAAAGCAATCAAATACTAATATACGAATGGTTATTGTGATAAGCAAAAAATATCAATTTGTTTAGAAAAATGTAAATGCCTTGAGCTAATGCATAAAGTTTGTACGATTGAAAAATCTAGTTAATGTAAAATATCTATCACAGTTGCATATCTCTTCAGATTGTATTCTATAAACATTTTTATCGAGGCAATTAATGTCCAGCCCACTTCAGGTCTTAGGCGGAATCACCGCAGAACAATTTTTAAATGAGTATTGGCAAAAAAAACCATTGCTGGTTCGCAACGCCATGCCTGAAATTATCAATATTCTTGAACCTGATGATGTGAAAGAACTGGCCCTAGAGGAAACAGTCAGTGCTCGTCTCATTAAGCAAAAAGATAAAGATCCAAACCAATGGAGTGTCAAATCATCTCCACTGATTAAGGGTGATTTTCAGAAATTACCAAAGCTCTGGACACTGTTGCTTCAGGCTGTAGACCATTATTCTTTTGATCTGGCAGAACTTTGGAAAAAATTTCCATTTATTCCACAGTGGCGACGAGATGACATTATGGTGTCTTACGCACCTAAAGGTGGCTCAGTAGGCCAGCATTTCGACTTTTATGATGTTTTTCTGGTTCAGGGATACGGTCATCGCCGTTGGCAACTTGGGCAGATGTGCGATGAAAACACAGCGTTTGTCGCAGGTCAGCCCCTCAAGTTATTACCAGAAATGGATGTTCACTTTGATGAAGTTTTAGCGCCAGGCGATTTACTGTACGTACCACCTGGGCTGTCGCATTATGGCGTTGCAGAAGATGACTGCCTCACTTTTTCGTTTGGCTTTCGTATGCCAAACGTTGCGACCATGATGGATCGAGTGAGCGATCGATTTGCAGACAACGCCTTACTCAAAAATCCCGTGATTGATATTATGCGAGATCAGGTGGGCCAGATTGGAGAAATGACCAGTAACGAGCTGGCTTACTTAAAGGCTAAAGTACTCGATCAGCTTCAGCATTCAAGCGACTTTGAACACGCCTTAGTTGCGCTGATGTCTGAACCTAAGTATCCAGATAACATTCCAGAACCTGACGAAATTGAAGCCGATGACTTACGCGAAATTTTGTCAACGGGTTATGAGCTATGTCTGGAGCCTGCATCTCGATTGCTTTATACACAACAGGATGATCAGTTACTGTTTTGGGCCAATGGTGAAGCGTGTTGTATCGATGATAGGTTTGCCCCACTGCTAAAAGCACTTGCAGATGGTCAGGTATTACCGTTTGATGCGCAATTTGATCATGATGAATTTCTTGAAGATCTAGCACAGTTGTTAAATGATTCGGTCTTAATGCTGCTACCACCTGAAGAAGAATAAAATTAAAAGTGCGAAGAATTGACATAATTCTTCGCACTAACAATTCGTTACTTGAGCTTCCTGATTGTTCTTGGCAAGTTAAACATAGAACAAAAATCAAGGAAATTGCTTGAAATGGCTAGCCCGGCGCAAATCATTCGTCATAAATTACTCAATACTTTCTTCTCGCGGCACTCTGTCTGGTTTCTATGTATGCTGGTTGCAATCAGTATTTCATGGTTCCATTTCACCCACACACCCCATTATCTGTATTATTTTATTTCCGATACTGTTTTAAATGTAATCTGGGTCATCACCAGCATTTTAAGTGTAGTTGGATTATACGATGTGCTTCAAAGCAAACACTCTATTTTAAGAAATTATCCCATCATGGGTCATTTTCGTTTTTTATTTGAAGATTTTCGCCCTGAAATTCGTCAGTATTTTATTGAATCAGATCAAGATGCCTTGCCTTTTTCACGCATGCAGCGCAGTTTAGTTTACCAGCGCGCCAAAAACCAAAATGCAGATAAACCGTTTGGATCGATTATCGATGTCTATCAAAAAGATTACCGCTTTATGGTGCATTCACTGGTTCCATGCCCACCTGCGGATATCAAAAGTTTTCGTATTAACATTGGTAATGCTCAATGCACCCAACCCTACAGCGCATCGATCATGAATATTTCTGCGATGAGCTTTGGCAGCTTGAGCGCCAATGCAATTCGTGCGCTCAATAAAGGCGCTCAGATGGGTCACTTTTATCATGACACCGGTGAAGGTAGTTTAAGCCCGTATCATCTTGAATATGGGGGTGACATTGTATGGGAAATTGCCAGCGGCTACTTTGGTTGCCGTACGCCTGATGGAAAGTTTGATGCTGAAAAATTCAAACAACAGGCCGAACTTCCGCAAATTAAAATGATTGAAATCAAACTCTCTCAAGGTGCAAAGCCCGGGCATGGCGGCATTTTACCTAAGCATAAAATTACTGAAGAAATTGCACAAATTCGTGGTGTGTCTCGCGACCAAGATTGTATTTCGCCACCGAAACACTCTGCGTTTAATACACCTATTGAAATGATGCACTTTATACAGCAGTTACGTGAACTCTCTGGCGGCAAACCGGTCGGATTCAAACTATGTATTGGTCAGCCTTGGCAATTTATGGGCATCGTTAAAGCGATGCTGGAAACCAAAATTGTGCCAGACTTTATTGTGGTGGATGGCTCTGAAGGCGGTACAGGTGCGGCACCGATCGAATTTAGTGATTATATTGGTACACCGCTCAGAGAAGGCCTTTTATTTGTGCACAATACCTTGGTCGGTGCAGGATTAAGAGATCAAATTAAAATTGGCGCCAGTGGAAAAATTATCAGTGGTTTCGATATCGCCAGTACGCTTGCATTAGGAGCAGACTGGGTCAACTCTGCGCGTGGCTTTATGTTTGCCGTTGGCTGTATTCAGGCCCAAAGTTGCCATACGAATCAATGCCCCGTAGGCGTCGCAACCCAAGACAAAGATCGTCAAAAAGCCATCCATGTACCGACTAAAGCTGAACGTGTATTTAACTTTCAAAAAAATACCTTGCATGCACTGGCCGAAATTATCGCAGCTTCTGGTTTACAACATCCGTCAGAAATTAAGGCACATCATTTAGCACAGCGAGTGAATGATCGCGAGATCAAAAACTATGCTCAGTTATACTTCTTTTTCAAAGGTGGAGAACTTCTCGACTGCCATGAAAAAGATGACGAAAACTTTTACTACAGAATGTGGAATATGGCGATGGCCGATCATTTTTAAAAAGCACACCATCCATCAGGTGCAATCTAATCACTTGATTAGATTGCGCCTTACTTTTTTAGAGGTACAGACATCAAGGTATGACGACTTAAATAACACAGTACGTCTTATCGCAATTGATCTGCTCGTTCAAAACAATAAAAATTACGCTGCAACATCTTATTTAACTTAAAATCTTTCGCTTTTGAGTTAATTGTTCTATTTAAAATAAAAGTTCATATCAGCGAGACTTAATGTTTGATATCTCATGAAACACAGATTTAAATTATGTAGTGCTTATCATTCGAACTATCAAAACATCATAGATTAATGAAATAGATAAACTATTAAATTTAATCATTTTAAATAGCCATTACACCTACATTGAATATACATTGTAATTACAAAAGACATTCAAATTCCATTACTTGCTACAGTAAAAAGCCAGCGCTTGAGGCTGGCTTTAATCAAAGTAAATATAAAGACTTAATAATAGTGATGTTTAGGACGAGCATGCAAAAATGCAGGAATTAACCCCGTGAGTGCAGCGCGAATATCCGCTCGCTCATTAATTAACTGATGCGAGCCTTCTTCAAGCATGAGTAAGGTTTGCAAACGAAACTTACGCCGAATGAACTCAATGTTATAGCGCCAATCGACAGTTTGATCGAGTGCGCCTTGTGCTAACCACACCGGGATCCTACAAGGTGGTCGCTCTTCCATTTCAAACATCCATTTAGACATTGCCAGAATCCAGTCCATCCCCATCATACGTGGTTGTAACGGATCTTTAAGACGCACAAAACGTAAAAATTCAGGATTATGATTGTTGCGTCTAAAGTGTCTTGGTACTTGACGGCGTATTCTGCGAATAATGCCAAGCCCGACCGGATTATGCCACCATGCCGTCTTGGCAGGTCGGATTAAAGGTGAAAGCAATAACACCCGATCTACAATAGGATCTTGGCGTTTCTGTGCATATTCTAGTAAATGATGCATCCAGATTGCACCACCCGTACTTTGTCCAATACCGACCCAAGGCTTTGGCAGCTGGTTTGCATGCTTCACGTACTGATAAACTGCTAGCAACACGTGTTGGTAATGATCAAAATTTTGAATACTCGCCGGCGAGCCATCACTCAAACCATGACCCGGTAAATCGTAAGTGAGTACACTAAAACCCTGATCCAGAATTTCTCGGATAATCGGCTGATAAATACCGCTATGCTCTAAATAACCATGCAGTAAAAAGACAGTACCCAATGGAACATCACGTTCAGGTTGAAACACCTGAACATGCAATTTAAACAGTGGCATTTGAATGTAGCCTTGCCAGTGCTTCGCAGACAATTGATCGAGTCCGTACAGTTTCTTATAGGCCAGTAAATCCCGAGATGGTTGCATTTCGTGATTCAGATTCAGTTGTGGCAAAATCTGTGGAGTCTGCTCACGATTCGGGACTGGCAGATCAAGTTGCTGTAATACTGTAGGATTTAGAAATGGAATATCTGACATTTAGGGCACCTCACGACAACCACTTGAGCCAAAAAGCATATCCCGTACTGTGGCCAAAAGTTCGTAATTGGCACGGCGACTATGATCATAATTTTGCTGGCTCGGCTGCCAAGCGCTTAATTGAGTAGGCATTGGAGCTTCAACTGGAATGGTTTCTATTCCATTCAATGCAAAAAGACGCCGTGTTCGCGGCATATGATATACATCTGTTACAAGCATCACAGTCGGCGCTCCACCTTTTTTCTGAAGCAATAAAGAGCTAAATCGCGAATTTTCACAGGTATTCATACTGCGGTTTTCAAGCAATTTTGCTTCTACGCCTCGTTCTTTTAACCATGCTTGCATATAAGGAGCCTCAACACCACTTAATACAATCGGTAATTTGTATTTTTTTTCAATTTCCAAAGTTTTTTCTAGGCGAAGTTTGGTGTAGGCATTCACTACAATATCTTTACGATTGTCTGCGAGTGTCAAACCGCCACCTAAAACCACAATGGCATATGGTTTGGCATGATAAGACGAAGCTCTGAGATCACTTTGATTTTGTCTAATAAACTCGATATCCTCGGTAATTTCATTTTTACTGGCTTCGTCTTCTGGTGTTGTAACAGGATGTGTTTTTAAAAAAACAATATATTTGTCACGTAGTGCCTTATTTTCAGAGTGATTTAAATCAAACAACTGGCTCACAATTACACTTGAGGCTGATGCTGGATTCTCTGGATTCTCTTTTTCATGCTTGGCAGCATCTTTTACGTGAGTCGTCTCATCTTTCTTGGCCAGTAAAGGCACACTGGTTGCATTTTTTTCGTCTTCTTGCTGCTCTTTAAGTTGCTCATCTTCAATGCGCTGTTGTAGTGCGCGATAACGCGCTTGTAACAGGCCAAGTTCTTCAAACTTCTGTTGACTCATGGCCTCTTCGACTAACCGCAAATAGGCTTGACGTGCAATCCAGAGATTTGAACCAGGCTCTAGATTTTCATGCTCGCTAAGCGATGCATTTTGCTGACTCTTTGCAGCCACTTGATTCACTTCGACAGGTACAAAGTAATTCAGTCCCTTTACGATCATTTTTGAATAAAACGGCGTGTAGATAAAAACCATTAGACATGCGGCAAGTACGAACAGTATAGCCACTGCTCGAACAAGTCGGATCATCCAATGTATTTGTGTCATACAGTTTTGTTCCTAATGTGAAGTAATCAAACCGTTTGAATTGAACAGCACGGGTTCAGGCTCAAGTCGAACATTAAATTTTTGTGCGACATCTGATTGTACTGCTCGGTAAGTGTGCTGCACATCGGTCAAGGTTGCATTGGCATAATTCACCAGAACAAGTGCTTGTTTTTCAAACATTCCTACACAGCCGAGCTTTTTACCTTTCCAGCCAGTCTGATCGATCAGCCATCCTGCTGCAATTTTGGTACGTCCGTCTGGCTGCGGGTAATGAGGAATCGTAGGAAATTTTGTGTGGATTTGGTCAAATTCCTGCGATGAAATCACCGGATTTTTAAAGAAACTACCTACATTAGGATATTCTTTAGGATCTGGCAATTTGCTTTGACGAATCGCAATCACTTGTTTTTGTAAATTTTCGGGCGTTTTGTCATCACCAACCGCTTTGAGCAAATCACCGTAATTTAGCTTCAGTTTCGGCGTTTTGAGTAATTTAAAACTGACATGTGTAATGACATATCGCTCAGGATCATCTTTAAAAATACTGTGCCGATAAGCAAATTCACAGTCTTGAGCCTCGATGGACTTTACAGCCTGACGCTTACGATCATACACATGAACCTGTTCAATAAACTCACCAACCTCAACACCGTATGCTCCAATATTCTGAACCGGAGATGCACCCACCAACCCCGGGATTAACGCCAGATTTTGAAGTCCATACCATCCATTTTCGGTAGTTTTTAAAACAAATTCATGCCAGTTTTCGCCTGCACCCACATTTACCAGTACATGCTCGGCGCTTTCATTGATTATTTCATATCCTTGAATATCCATATGAATCACCAACGCATCCACATATTGTGGCAGCAACATATTGCTCCCGCCAGATAACACGAGTACATTGAGATCATGAGTATGGGCATATTCGAGTGCATCGATTAGTACGTGCAAAGAATTGATCTTGACATAGTGCGATGCAATCACATCAAGCTGTAACGTATTAAATGGTTTGAGTTGAATCTGTTGTTGAATGTGTATCACGTTAAATCCTGTTTTGATCCACTATCCGTGGTGTTCACGTTTAAACTCGGCTACCCATGCTGCAGCACTGGATTCGCATTGATCCAATACACGTTCGAATCCATCTGCGCCGCCATAATAAGGGTCTGGGATGGCTTTGTGTTTGTATTTAGGATCATGTTCACTCATCAAAGCCACTTTAGAGCGTACACGTGATTTTCCAAAACGTTTAATCGCCTGACGCTCTAGGGTTTGAATGTCTTCAAGATTTTGATGATCCATCGCCAAAATCAGATCAAACTCAATAAAGTCTTCAAGCTGAATCTGGCGAGCACGCAGTGAAGATAGATCATAGCCACGCTTTAAAGCATGTGCTTGAGAACGCGCGTCTGGCGCTTTATTGGGATGATAATTGCTGGTGCCGGCCGAATCGACAGTTATATTGAGATTATTTGCATCACACGCGTGTCTTAATACGATTTCAGCCGTTGGCGAGCGGCAAATATTACCTAAACAGACACATAACACCTTATAAGGCGTTTGAGATGACATATCAAACCTCAGCAACAGATCACGATGAATAACTGTTATGTTAAGTGATTTAATTCACGAATCCTATAGAATCTCTTAAGAGTTTCGTGATCAAATGATTTGTCGATCAAAAAGCATTCTTTTGATGCGGCTTCACAATAAATTGATGGATTAACTCAATAAAACAATGATTTGTAATTGACAAGCAAATTAAATAAGGACGGAACGATGGGATATTTTCAGTTTCAGAGCGCATCAAGCATCATTTCAGGATTAGGATCAATTGCTGAGCTTAAAACTATTTTGATTGATCGCAACTATCAAAAAGTTTTGCTGGTAACGGATCCTGGAATGATTGCCCATCAGTATCACTTACCTGTCATTGAGTGTTTAGACGCAGCTCAGATTGATTATGTTATTTATTCAGATATTCAAGCCGACCCACCAGAAGAGATTGTTTTAAATGCGGCTGCTTATGCGAAACAAGAGAAAGTTGATGCTGTTTTAGGTTTTGGCGGTGGTAGCTCAATGGATGTCGCAAAAGTGATTGCGTTACTTGCCCATCCTGATCAAACACAACAGTTAAGCGACATGTATGGCGTAAATAATGCCAAAGGCCCCCGATTACCGCTGATCTTGATTCCGACTACGGCAGGAACCGGCTCCGAAGTCACACCGATTTCGATCATCACGACAGGTGAAACAACTAAAACCGGAATTGTATCACCAGTTTTGTATGCCGATGTTGCGATATTAGATGCGAACTTTACCCGTGATTTACCAGCACACATCACCGCGGCCACCGGAATTGATGCCATGGTGCATGCGATTGAAGCTTATACCAGTAAACTGAAAAAAAATGTCTATGCCGATATGCTGGCAAAACATGCACTGCGTTTACTTAATGATAATCTGCCTAAAGTTCTGAGTAATGGACATGACATGGATGCACGTCAAAACATGTTGCTTGGCTCAATGCTTGCAGGTCAAGCATTTGCAAATGCACCTGTAGGGGCTGTACATGCGCTGGCTTATCCATTGGGTGGTCATTTTCATTTGTCTCACGGACATACCAATGCGTTGGTATTGGTCGAAGTTTTAAAATACAACGCGCCACATGCTAAACAGTTATATGCAGAATTAATGCAATGGCTTGACCCTAAAAGTAATGGCTGTGCAGACGGCTTGTGCGATTTGTTTATCGACCATATGCAAAATCATCTTGATCATAGTGGGCTGACTTTAAAACTGAGCCAACTCAATGTACCGCACTCTAGCCTTGAAACACTGGCGCAAGATGCATTATTGCAAACCCGTCTATTACAAAATAACCCACGCGAAATGACACATCAGGCTGCGTATCAGATTTATGAGGCAATTTACGCATGAAACCAATACCCAAACGCCGTGACCAGTTTCATTATTTTTTAAATATCCAGACACGCTGGGCAGATAACGATATTTATGGTCATGTAAACAACGTGACTTATTATAGTTATTTTGATACAGCCGCTAACTCACTTTTGATTCAACATGCAGGCTTTGATATTCGTCAGTCACCGATCATCGGACTAGTTGTTGACTCGGCATGCAGTTTTTTTAAGGAACTCACCTTTCCAGATACCATTGAAGTGGGTGTTGCGATTTCAAAAATTGGGCAAAGCTCCTTACGCTATGAACTCGCAATATTTAAGCAACACCAGCTTGAGCCTTGTGCACAGGGACACTTTGTCCATGTTTTTGTTGATCGAGAGACACGAAAAAGCACCACAATTCCCGATGCGATGCGTGAGGCGCTTACAGCCTATCAGTTAAATCAAAGCTAAATGAAAAAATGGGCACCAACTTAAACGTTTGCCCCTTTTTATAGCTTAAGATTAACGTTCTGCAATTCGGCATCGAAAGTATCTAGTAGTGATTTCACCACCTTGTTTTCACTCATCAAGGATACCGCACGTTGGAAAGCTTTTTCTTTACGCTCTGACTGTTTGATAAACGGCGTAATTGAGGCCACTTCACCATATTGCACTTTAAACTGTGTGTTTGGCCAACGAGTGATCAACTCAGATTCAAGCGCATGTTGTAACTGAGACAACATCCCTTCATATTGCTGAGGAATAATAAAGATACTGGTTCCATCAATTTGCCCAGTCATCAATCCATATTGAGCGAGCTCTTGCACTGCAGGTGAAAGTTGACTGCCTCTAAACCAAAACTCCCATTTTTCAAGTGTCCACTCACCTTCAAGAACCTGTTCTTGAAGTTTCAAAATGTCTTGAGGCATTAGGTTATTAGGCTCAAGCGCTTCGCTACTCACATCCGCGTTAATTCCATGGGCTTGAAGAGGTTCATTTTCTAGCACTGGCTCAATGTTGCTTAGGTTTGACTCTTCAACAGCAAGCGCAGAAGTGTCTTCAATAGGCTGATCAAATAAATCAGTAGGTACATCGGACGCTACATCAGTTAAGGTTTGTGATTTTGGTTGTTCGAGATTTTCCTCTGGCTGAAGCTCGGTTTCCACTGGAAAAAGCGACATATCTTGTACGCTCAGTGCAGGCTCAACTGTGCTAGGTTCTAGACCGATTAATCCATCTGTTTCAATATCAAAAACCAAAACATCTGAATTTTCAGGTTCAGTTATAAGAGTTTGCTCAGAAACTGTATGATTGAGCACCACGTCATCCGACTCAACGTCGAGCGCTGGTTCTTCGAAATGATCTGGTATTCGTGTTGGCTCTGCTTGTACTGATGGCGCTTCAGTTAAGCGCTGTTTATGACTTTCATCAACTGCTTCTAATTCTTGTATAGATTGCTTAGATTCTAAGGCGGTATGTGTATGAACATTTGGTTCATCCGTTTCAGCTGATTCAACTGAAACAGTAGACGTACTTTGTGTAGAATGCTCCAGAGTCTTAGGTACAGATTCGTGCACTACAATTTCATCGAGGGCCAATGGGCGAAACGCCAGCAGACGTAATACACACATCTCGAAGCCCTGCTCCTGAGTCACCGCGAGCTGAAGTTCGGCACGTCCTTTACAGGCGATTTGGTAATAGAGCTGCAAATCTTGTGCAGATACAGTTTTCGACAGTGCAAGTATTTTTTGATTAATTTCGTCGCTATATTTTAAGCTTAGCTCAGGCAGATATTGTAGCAATGCCAGCTCGTGTAATGTCGAAATCAATTGATCTAGCACTAACGATACATCGAGCGCTTGTTGTCGAAATTGCATTAATAATTGACTGACACGCTGCGGGGCATTTTGATGGATTGCCAGAATCAGATCATAAATAATAGTACGATCAATTAGCCCCAGCATTTCTTTAACATCTCGATGCTGAATTTCACCCTGACCGTAGGCAATCGCCTGATCGGTCAGTGACAAAGCATCACGTAAAGAACCTTGCGCCGATTCAGCGATTTGCCAAATAGCGTCTTTTTCGGCTGAAATATCTTCTTTGGTTAAAATTTCGGTCAAATGCGATGTAATCTCATCGACTGCCAGCGGGCGCAAAGTAAATTGTAAGCATCTTGAAATCACCGTGATCGGAAGCTTTTGCGGATCGGTGGTGGCAAATAAGAATTTGACGTGTTCAGGTGGCTCTTCAAGTGTTTTGAGCAAGGCATTAAATGAATGCGTCGATAACATATGCACTTCATCAATCAAGTACACCTTAAAGCGCCCTTGAGTCGGTGCGTAAGGAACATTATCCAGCAGCTCTCGAGTGTCTTCTACTTTGGTTCGAGAAGCAGCATCAATCTCGATCAAATCAATAAACCGGCCTTCATTTACAGCCTTACAGGTCGTACAAACTTCACATGGTGTAGAGGTAATGCCAGTTTCACAGTTTAAACACTTCGCCAGAATACGGGCGATTGTAGTTTTACCTACGCCACGTGTTCCGGTAAATAAGTAGGCATGATGCAAGCGGCCACGTTCAAGCGCACTCGTAAGCGCACGAGACACATGATTTTGACCCACGAGTTCGATAAAGTTTCGTGGACGATATTTTCTGGCCAGTACTTGATACATGGATGCTCCTTGGTTTGCCCATAAGCATACTGTTTTTTTGAACGTTAGTGAATGAATAAGCACAATATCCGTTTAGAGTTGCTTTAAAGTGCAGCAGTTGCTCGGCGTATTTAAAGACGCTTATGGGCAGCAGAAAATTTACTCTGATATTTTGTGTGGTACTACAGTTGCTGTTTTTGGCAAGGTTATCCATACAAAAACAGATAAAATCACAAACATCACGCCTGCAATACTCAGCACAATACTATGTGATGCAGTAAATGCATTTGCAGCCGCAGCCATTACATCATGTGCCAAAGTAGGTTCGAGCATCTTTACTGCTTGAACTGCCTCTCCAACCGAAGCTGACGCTGTTTCTACCCACTGTATAGGCAGATTTTCTGGTAAAACGATTGCACGCGTGTAGAAAAATGACAGCATAAGGCCAAAAATTGCAATGCCTAATCCGGCTCCTAACTCGTAGGCCATACCCTCAATTGCACCCGCCGCAGTGGCTTTATGAGGGGGGACAGAAGACATAATTGCTGCCGTAGAAGAAAGTAGTGCAATTTCAACGCTAATTCCCATCATCACCATCCAAGCCCAAGCTTGCATATGTTGTGTATCAAAGTTGATTGAAGCCAGACCAAAAAAACTAAACCCACATGACAGCATTCCGAGTGTTGCCACTGGCCTTAAACCATAACGGTTCATCAAAACACTGGCAAAAGGCCCACCCACACTAATTGCCACCATAAACGGTACAATAAACAAACCGGCCTCAAGCGGTGAATAGCCATACACAAATTGCAACTCTTGCGAAAGCAGTAGTTCAAATCCGACTAACGCAATCATGGCCACCATCGCCATGATGACACTGGTTGAAATCACCGGATGCTTAAATAAGTGTACATCAATCATCGGCGCTGGCGTTTTTAGTTGATGACGAATAAAGCCAGTAAGGAGTACAAAACCTACAATCATGACCATAAAAATTGTCATGCTTGGTGCATGCATCGCAGTTTTGGCGGCATAAATTAATGTCAAAATAGCCACCACCAAGATCAACGCCTGAAATAGATTCAGGGCTTGTTTGTGTTGTATGTGCTGTTTAGGCACCCAAAAAGCCGTGAGTAGAATCACTGTAATAATAATTGGAACGTTGATTAAAAATACTGCACCCCAAGAGAAATGCTCCAGTATAAAGCCGCCGAGCAATGGTCCAAATGCAGCACCTCCTCCTCCGACTGTTCCCCAGATACCTAACGCATAATTACGCTGTTTTTCATCTAGAAATGTGGTTCTTAATCCTGAGAGCGTGGCAGGTAAAATCATAGCTGCACCTAAGCCCAAAAGCGCCCGTGCTGCTATTAGCAGTGCTGCAGAATTTGCAAAAGCAGCCAGTAAAGATGCAAGACCAAAAATGGAAGCCCCGACCAGCATGAGGCGCTTAAATCCAATTCTGTCGCCTAACGCCCCCATTGGTAAAATTAAACCTGCCATAATGAGTGAATAAATATCAATCACCCACAGCATTTGCGTGCTCGTGAGCGCCAAATCTGCACTAAGCGTTGGAATAGCGACATGCAATACTGTTGCATCAATCGATACTGGTAAATAAATAAGGACGATGATCGCCAAGATCATCCATTTGCGGTACATAACACACCCAAATTAAAGTTGGACACTTGTTCAAGTTAATCTTATTATATTCAAACTTGAACATATGTCCAACTTTATTTATGATAAGACTTGTATGTTTCACCACTATGGATGACATGAATTATTTAAATCGAGAAGAAAGACGCGCCATGATTTTAAGTGCCGCCAAACAGGTTGCCCTTCAAGATGGACTAAGTGGATTAACGGTTCGACGCGTGGCTGCTGAGGCGCAGGTTTCTACAGGTCAAGTTCATCATCATTTTCAGTCTAGCTCTCACTTAAAAGCCGAGGTTTTTGTCGAACTGATGGATCAGCTCAATGAAATTGAAGATAGCATCGAAACAAGTAATCAAATGGTACGGATTCGCTTGATCTTAGGTTATGAAGATACTGAACAGACTCAGGCATATCTCAGATTGTGGAACGAAGCTGAAGTATTGATGCAACAAGATGAACAGATCCGCCTGGCTTATCAACTGACCATGCAGCACTGGCATGCAGCACTGATAAAAGAAATCCAAACAGGTGTTATGCTTAAACAATTCAAAGATTTAACCATGCCCCAAATTCATGAAGTGGCATGGCGTCTGATTGCATTTGTTTGTGGGCTAGACGGTATATTTAAAATTGGCTTGCAAGGTTTTGAAGAAAGCTCCTTTAAACATCATGTACAGATTATGCTGGACTATGAGTTACTGGCTTCAAAACATTAAAACCAGCCTTTTTTACCCTTTAAAAATAAATCCGCACAGCGTAAGGTTTCTTGAGTCAAACTCCACAAGCGATAATCCCCTGTAATTGATCCGATTTTGAAATTATGAACATATGCGAAACTGAGATTGCGTTCTGGATCACACCATGCACCAGAACCGTTATAGCCAATGTGTCCAAATCCATGTTTGGCTCGCTTCCCCAGTGTAATTACGCGGTGGTAACCTAATCGCCAATGCATTGGTATTGGCATGACCTTGTCTCTAGAAAAACTCTGAATTGTGCTGAGCTGTTTAAAAACCGCAGGTTTGATCAGTGTTTTATCTTCAAAACGGCCTTGATTAGCCAGCATTGCATAAATCTTACTTAGGCTATTTGCAGTAAAAGCACCATTAGCAGCCGGAATAACCGCCTGTAAACCTTCATCACTAAAAAAACTGAAATGACGCATTCCTTTAGGCATCATGGCGTCCTGAAAATCTTGCGGGTTTTGGCCTGTCCATGTCACCAATTTATCCATTACACTCGTTTTCTTTTGCTGGTGAGATGTTTTGTGTATTGGCGTTCCGACTTTTTCTACAGACTTTACTGGCGCAATGAGTCGTGCCACACGCGAAAGTTCAGAAACTGGTACGCCAAAATAAGCACCATCTAATTTCAACGGCTCGACTAGATATTTTTGCATCAAGTCTGGAAGTGTCGCCCCTGTTGCCTTTTCTAGCACCCCGCCTACCAGCCAACCAAATGTTAATGCCTGATAAGCTTGAGCATGGGTCGCTGTAAATCGAGGTGCTGTGCTTTCAAAGACTTCTAGCATATGCGGCCAGTCCAGCATTTCACTGGCATCTTGGATTATATTTCGAATATCGTATAAACCGCTTTGATGACTCAGAACATCTCTTAAACTAATCTTTTGCTTATTCTGCTGAGCAAATTCAGGCCAGTAATAGGCAATTGGTCGGTCATATTCTAAATAACCCTCACTCACGAGGATATGTGCCAATGTTGCAAGTACGCCTTTACCCGTTGAGTAACTGACAGAAAGCGTATTGGCATCCCACAACTCATCACGAGATTTTTTACCCGTAAAAATATCGACAACTTTTTGTGTTCCGAAATACACGGCGAGTGCAGCTCCCCCTTGATCAGTTCGGGCATCTTGTAAACGACTAAAATGCACTGCCAGATCGTGGAATCGCTCATCTAGAATACCGTGATAATTTTGAGTATCGGCTGAGAAATATTGAGTTAGTGTATTCACTGTATGTCCCTATTTTTATTATTGTTACATTCCCGGCACATCACGATATGTACCGGGAAGAATTGTTTAAAGGCTCTTCACTTGGCCTGAAACATGTGGCTTTTGAGAACGCTGATTCCGAATTAAGAAATCGGTTTCAGAAGGACTTGATGCCGTTAAAAACTCAACGGTCGATGGCAAAAATAGCGGCAACTTAAACCAAACATCTGCTTCATAGGCCGAAGGTAAATCAATACTGGCCAAAGCACGTGCTTTGCTCCACATGCCGTGAGCAATTGCTTGCTTAAAGCCAAATGCCTTTGCTGTCATCGCATGAATATGGATCAGATTATAATCACCCGAGATTTTGGCATAGCGGCGCCCTGTGTTTTCAGCAACCGTCCAGACATCTTGAACTTCATAATCAGGTAATTGAGCTTCTTTGGTTTTTTCGGTTGTACTACTTGATGTTTTTTGGCGAGAAAGATAAGTCGTTATTCCTTCCATCACCGTCTCTGCTCCCACCTTTACTGTGGTGATAAAATCAAATTGCAGGCCTTTATCATGTGGCTGAATATCGCCAAATCGACATGAAAGACTCAGTGCTTCATTAACGCCAATTGGACGAGTTTGCTTGATCTGATTACGAATATGCACCAACCCCAGAATCGCAAAAGGAAAGTTTTCTGTCGTCATCATGTGCATTTGCAAACTTTGTGACAACACAGCCAAATAGATTGCCGGAATTGTATCGTCGCCTTTAAATCCACACACTTGATTGTAATCATTTAAATGATCTTGATCGATTCGAAAGGAGTCGACAACATATTCCACTTTAGGCAATACACGCTCGCCTTTGGATTTTTTAAATACCAAACCTTGTATGACTTTCGGATAAGCCAAATAGGCTTTCGGCAGTTGACTAAAATGACGCGTATTCATAACGAACCTTTTCATTAAAATGTATTTGTTTTTAAGTCTGTGTTTATGAAAAAGGGATGTTCTTACATCCCTCTTTACCCCTCATTATGCACCGAGCAGACTCTGACCACAAACCCGAACTACATTTCCATTCAGACCAGTGGATGCACTTGATGCAAACCATGCGATTGTCTCGGCAACATCAACAGGTAAGCCCCCCTGATTCATCGAGTTCATACGGCGCCCAGCCTCACGGATAGCAAACGGAATAGCGGCTGTCATTTGTGTTTCGATAAATCCTGGCGCCACTGCATTGATGGTGATTCCATTCTTCAAAATTGGTGCAGTAAATTTAACCAAACCAATCACGCCAGCCTTAGACGCTGCGTAATTGGTCTGACCCAAGTTGCCTGCAATCCCGCTGATTGAAGAAACACAGACAATTCGACCATTTGCATTCAAGCCATCATTTTCAAGTAAATAGTCGTTGATTCGCTCTGCTGCGCTCAGATTAATATTGATTACCAAGTCCCAAAGTTCTGGTTTCATGTTGGCCAGCATTTTGTCTCGAGTAATACCTGCATTGTGCACAATAATATCAAGGCCGCCATTTTTTTGTGCAGCCGCTTTTATTTTTTCGCCTGCATCGGCTGCCGTAATATCAAGCCCGAGAGCAGAACCAGAGATATCGGCAGCAACCCTTTCTAAATCAGCCTGTTGCTGTGGCACATCAAGGCAAATGACATGCGCACCATCACGTGCCAAAATATGGGCAATCGCTTCACCAATCCCACGGCTTGCTCCCGTCACCAAAGCAGTTTTACCTGCAAGTGGCTTGTTCCAGTCAACTTTTACCACTTCTGCTTTATAAATACGAATCACCTGACCAGATACATAAGCAGATCGCGGCGAAAGTAAGAAACGCAATGTAGACTCAAGATTGTTGGCTGCGCCTTCATCGACATAAACCAGTTGCGCAGTGATTCCTTTTTTAAACTCTTTTCCTACAGATTTTACAAAGCCTTCAAGAGCTCGCTGCGCAATCGCCTGTTTCACCGTTTTGGCAGACTCCGGTGTGGTAGCCACGACAATCACACGACCTGAACCTTCGATTTGACGGGCAATCGGATTAAAAAATTTATGTAACTCGTTTAATTGTTCTGAGTTTTGAATTCCTGATGCATCAAAAATAACGGCTTTAAATCGAGATTCTTTATCTCCAGAATTAAAAGCACGTAAGTTTAAGCCCACTTGTGCAGCAGCCTGCTGAATATCGGTATTGTTGCCTGCATAACTGTCTGCATGAATGGTACTGAGCACATTGGCGATAGCAGAAGATAAAACACCTTCAGGTGCTGCACCAACCAATACAGCACCACGAATCACTGGCTGACCTTGCTCGAAACGATCCAATACCACGGGCGATGGCAAGCCGAGATTCTTCACAACGAATTTACCGATTGGCGATTGAGTAAATGCTTGGTATTGATCAATCATCTTAATAATCTCTCATGCAAATTAATTTTTAAACATGTTCACAAGCTACGCGTTCCACATCATTGTGTTGTAAAGGTGTTAGCTCGATCGCATTGTGGATTTGAATAAAATAATACTTGAGTTAATCTTGATATGTGTTGACCCGAATACAATCTACAATGTCATTCTAGTCAATACAGGTCTATTTTAATTATGTTAATGTACCGTCAATAACATCATAATCATGCTTGGAAAAGCCTTATGAGTAAAACAACTCCAGAAAAATCGGCAGTCGAAAACTCTACTCAGGATGATGTGTCAAATACATCAAAACCGAAAGCGCGAAGCACCTCGCAAACACGTGGTACCAGTCGAACCTCATCTGCGGCTGACTCGTCAGCAGCTAAAAAAAGTACTGAAGCGACAGCAAAGCCAAAGCGTGCCAGTTCACGTGCTAAAACTGCTTCGGCAGGTACACAAGCCAAATCTTCTGCAAATACTTCAACATCTAAAAAAACGTCTGCTCAACAGGATCGCATCATGAGCCAAACTTCTATCCGTCGCGTCGCCATTATTGGTGGTAATCGTATTCCATTTGCACGTTCTAACGGTGCGTATTTTAAAGCGTCCAACATTGACATGCTGACTGCTGCACTCAATGGTTTAGTTGAACGCTATAAGCTTCAAGGCACACGTGTGGGCGAAGTGGTTGCAGGCGCTGTTTTAAAGCATAGCCGTGACTTTAATATGACCCGTGAATGCGTACTTAATACTCAATTGGCTCCTGAAACACCAGCTTACGATTTACAACAGGCTTGTGGCACTGGCTTGCAGGCAGCTTTTGCTGTGGCAAATAAAATCGCGTTGGGTCAGATTGAGGTCGGTATTGCAGGCGGTGTAGATACCACATCCGATGCCCCGATTGCATTTGGTGATGGCTTACGTAAGGCTTTACTTGAGCTCAACATTGCCAAAACAGCGAAAGATCGTTTAAAGGCATTGGCTAAAATCAACATTAAAGACTTGATGGATGCTCCTAAAAACGGTGAGCCTCGCACTGGGCTATCCATGGGAGATCATGCGGCCATTACCGCACTTGAATGGGGCATCGAACGCCAGGCTCAAGATGAACTTGCCGCCTCTTCACATCATAAAATGGCCAAAGCCTACGATGCTGGTTTCTTTGACGATCTGATCACACCGTTTATGGGTTTAACGCGAGACAATAACTTACGCCCAGATTCATCAGTAGAAAAACTGGCCAAACTCAAACCCGTATTTGGCAAGGGCGAAACCGCCACCATGACTGCGGGTAATTCGACGCCACTCACAGACGGTGCATCTGTAGTTTTGCTGGCATCCGAAGAATGGGCAAAAGCCAACGGTCATGAAGTACTGGCTTATTTAAGCTTTTCAGAAACTGCGGCCGTTGATTTTGTGGATAAAAAAGAAGGCTTACTCATGGCACCGGCTTATGCTGTTCCTCGTATGCTTGAACGCGCTGGTCTGAAATTACAAGATTTTGATTACTACGAGATTCATGAAGCCTTTGCATCTCAAGTGCTTTCGACCCTTAAAGCATGGGAAGATCCAAAATTCTGTAAAGAACGTTTAGGTCTTGATGCTCCTTTGGGCTCGATTGACCGTAGCAAACTGAACATTCATGGTTCTTCATTGGCTGCTGGACATCCATTTGCCGCAACGGGTGGACGCATCTTGGCGACTGCAGCGAAAATCTTGAATCAGAAAGGTTCTGGCAAAATTCTAGTGTCGATTTGTGCCGCAGGCGGTCAAGGCGTTGTCGCGATCGTTGAAAAATAAGCATAAAAAAAGCGCCTACAACAGGCGCTTTTTTTACGATGAATGCTGCGGTGCATAACCTAAGCGTTTCTCAATCGCGTCATAGCACCACTGAAAAATAAAGGTATACACCAAAATACACAAGGTCAGACCTAAATCTAAAATAAATGCATCGAGCAGGCTTAACTGCATCATATAAGCAATCATTGGAATCGTAGCAATGAGAAGTCCACCCTCAAACCCGATCGCATGCAATATACGCACACCAACTGTCCGCTTCCATTGTAACCGATGTTCAACTTTCTCAAAATAATGGTTGAAAATCATATTCCAGATGACCGACGTCACCGCCATAAAAATACCGAGCATTCCGGTTACTTCCATCGGCATATCAAAAATAAAGCTTAATGCAATCGCAATGATGACCAACAAGATCCCTTCATAGCTAAATGCATGAACAAGTCTTCTTTTGGAAATCAACATTTCTAAACACTCTTTTATTTGGATAGATTGCATTTTATTTTTATAATTCTGATAAATCTAATTAGGTTCTTTCAATTTTTCTGACAGATGAATATTAATCAAGAACAACTCATCATTTTTCAAAGCGTTATGGAAACCGGTTCATTTTCAGCAGCAGCCAGAAAATTGGGCAAGGTTCCATCCGCGGTAAGTATGTCGATTGCCAATATGGAAATTGACCTCAACTTAAATTTGTTTGAACGTAAAGGACGCGAACCAGTTCCTACACCTCAGGCACATGTTTTATATGAAAAATCAGCACAGCTCTTAATTGAGATGAATCAATGGAAGCAACAGGCGTTTGCCTTAAGTACTGGTTTGGAATCGGCACTGAATATTGTGATTGTGTCTGAACTATTACACACGCATTGGGTCGACTATATACGGCTGATTGAACAAAAATTTCCGACTTTACAAATTAATATTATCTCAGCGCCTCAAGAAGATGCTCTGGCCATGCTACTCGATCAAAGCGCGCAACTGGCTTTTATGTTTGAACGTGAACACTTAGACCATCGTGAACAATTTGTAGAAATTAAAAAAGAAGCACTGGTTGCTGTCGCTGCAAATGAACACTGTTTGGCGCAACTTGATCAGGTCAGTTTCAAAGATCTGGTGCAGCAGCGGCAAATTGTGGTGGCAAGTCGTGATAGTAAAATCAAACCCGAACTGTTATTTTCCAAGCAGTATTGGCGTACAGATAACCATCACTCGGCCTGTATGATGATTTTAGGTGAGTTGGGCTGGGGTGTATTACCTAGTGAAATGTTTATTGAAAATCCAAAGCTATCTAATCAATTAAAAATATTAAATATTTTAGATTTCACGCCTAAATTTGAATATTATATCGATTTGGTTTGGAGCCGCGAAAGTAGTCTTGGCGTGGCTGCACATTATCTGATTGATCACTTGCAATTGCAGAGAAAACGAGCAAAAGATTAAATAGTCATTGGGTTCACGCAAGATTATGCTATAACTAAATGCATCCGAATTCTTATATAAAGACGCTTGAAACAATGACACAATCTGCCCTCGATCAATTAAAAAAATGGACTACAGTGGTTGCTGATAGTAGTGATCTTGATGCAATTCAAAAATTTCGTCCTTTGGATGCAACCACAAATCCCTCCCTGATTACGGCTGCCGCCAGCATTCCTGACAATAAAGCGTTGATTGAAGCCGCGTTTGATCAAGCCAAGCAAGAAGGCTATCAAAATGATGAACTTATTGAACGTACTATTGATATTTTGACTGTTAAGTTTGGTGTTGAAATTTTAAAACTCATCGAAGGTCGTGTCTCTACCGAGGTCGATGCTTCGTTGTCTTACGATACCGAAGCAACAATTGCAAAAGCGCGCGAACTTTCTGCCTTGTACCATCAGTATGGTATCGATCAGTCTCGCGTACTGATCAAGATTGCATCTACTTGGCAAGGCATTCAGGCAGCCAAAGTTTTAGAAGCTGAAGGCATTGCGTGTAATCTTACCTTACTGTTTGGTTTACATCAGGCACAAGCCTGTGCAGATGCCAATGTAACGCTCATTTCGCCTTTTGTTGGACGCATTTTAGACTGGTACAAAAAAGCTGAAAATGTCGATCACTACCCAATCGAACAAGATCCGGGTGTGCTTTCAGTTAAGAAAATTTATAACTACTACAAGCAACAAGGTATCAAAACTCAAGTCATGGGCGCGAGCTTCCGTAGTACTGATCAGGTACTTGGCCTTGCTGGTAGTGATTTACTGACCATTGCCCCTGCACTTTTGGCTCAGCTTGAATCGGATACCCGTGAAATTAAGCCAGCACTCACAATTGAAGCCGCGCAGGCAGCAGATCCAGTCGAACGCTCTGCACAAACCGAACAAAGCTTTAGAGAAGAGCTTGAACATGACTTAATGGCATTTCAATTACTTCAAGGCGGTATCGATGGATTTATTAAAGCACGTGAACAGTTGACTCACCTATTGCGTCAATCATTTGGAATCGATGCTGAAATTCAAGCCTAATAGGTGAATATTCACATAATTTGACCAGTTTTTGTTATAGTACAAAAACTGGTTTTTTATGGACTTCGTGTTGTGTTGGGGATCACGGATTTAACAACCTATATCATAGGGACGCTTTTTATTGTTCTTTTGCCGGGGCCAAACTCCTTATATGTGATGTCCATTGCATCACGTTACGGTATTCAAACTGGATATCGAGGCGCAATGGGTATTGTCACAGGCGATGCAATTTTAATTTTGTGTACAGTTCTGGGCGCAGCGTCGTTGATGCATGCTTTTCCCTGGATTTTTACAACGCTTAAAGTGATAGGGGCAGCATATCTGTCTTACTTAGGCTTTAAGCTGCTTCAAGCCAGCTATCTACGTTATAAAAATCGTCATATTTCAGTGCCTGAAATGACTGATCTACCAAAACTCGATCAGATTCACCCTTATCGAACTGCGCTGAGTATCAGCCTGCTCAATCCCAAAGCGATCTTGTTCTTTTTGTCTTTTTTTATCCAGTTTGTAGATCCGGATTATCCCTATCCGGCGATTAGCTTTATTGCTCTTGCAATTATTTTACAATGCATTAGCTTAGGCTATTTAACGGCGCTAATTTTTTCAGGTGTTCGACTTTCTGATTTTTTTAAATCAAAACATAAAACATCCGCTATCTGCATTGCTCTGGTAGGTGTGCTGTTTTTTGGTTTTGGGCTGAGGCTTGCCACATCAACATTGTAATCTTTGAACCTATTTTCTATTCAATGAGATAGTTACACTGAGTTTTAAATTTAATGTGTCTCTATGAAAGACACTTCACTCACAAACAGATGATAAATATTGAATCATGCGTACATTTCTTCGTGATTTTTCTCTTCCGGCTGCTTTTGCAGGTTTTGTCACTTTTCTCATCGGGATTAGCGTATCCTCGGTATTAGTGATACAGGCTGCACAGATTTTAGGGGCCACCACGAGCCAGATTACCTCTTGGTTTTGGGCGTTGGGCATTGGAATCGGCGCTTCTGGTCTGTTTTTATCTTGGAAGTTTAAATATCCGGTCGCGACATCATGGTCGACCGCAGGCTTGGCACTGATCATAGCGACTGGCAGCGGTTACTCCTTACATGAAGCGATTGGCGCATTTTTTCTATGTGGTGTGTTAACTGCACTATTAGGCTTTTTAGGTATCTTTGAGAAAGTACTGGCGCATATTCCACAAAGCCTCACCAGCGCGATGCTGGCCGGTGTGCTGCTTAAATTTGGGATTGCACTCTTTGCCAATATGCAAAACGACTGGCAGTTTATTATTAGTCTGCTCGCAATCTATGTTATGAGTAAACGTATCTGGCCACGCTACTGTATCGTCATAACCGTGGTCGTTGGTGTAATCCTGTGTCCTTTGTTTATGACTTTCCATCCACCTGTTTTGCATTGGGATTTAGCAAAACCTGAATGGATCACACCACATTTTACAGGTTCTGCCATTTTGGGTTTGGCCTTACCACTTTTTGTAATTAATGTGGCATCGCAATATTTGCCGGGTATCGCCATGATCAAAAGCTATGGCTATACACCTCACGTTAATCAACTAATTGGATGGACTGGTGCCACCCAAGCCATTCTTGCACCTTTTGGTTGCTACACTGTAAATATTGCCGCCATCAGTGCGGCGGTAAGTCTAGATGATCAAGTTCATCCAGATCCAAGTAAGCGCTATATTGCAGGCATTAGCTGTGGATTTTTCTATATATTGATGGGCGTGTTCGCCGCAACCTTAACCAGCTTACTGATGTCATTCCCTTCGTTATTCATTATTGGATTGGCGGGTATTGCACTGTTTGGGACGATCAGTCACAACATTGCCCTGGCATTTCACGATGTGAATGACCGCGAGGCGGCACTGCTCACTTTTTTATGCAGCGCCTCGGGAATTCAGTTTTTTGGTATCGGCTCTGCCTTTTGGGGTTTGATTGTAGGCATCATCGTGATGATCGTCTTTAAGTTAAAACTTAAGAAAAGTCCATCTTAAACCTCATCATATGTATGCTGCTTATGCCATGGTATTTTTATCCCAATAGGCCTGTTGTACTTGCGGTACCTGATTGATCTGTTTAATGATTTCATTCATTTCGACTGGATCAATCGAGGTCGCAATCAGTGTCGCTTCAATTTCAATGTCATTTTCGCCAAAGGGTTCAACATCTAGGTCTTTTAATGGATAATTAAAATGATGCAGGATTTCGGTCAATTTATACATCACCAATTTACGATGACTTTTATTAGACGTTAGGTAAATGATATGCGTTACTTCAGATTCTGCATCTAGCGGCTGGCGATCAATCATATTCACCAAGGGTCGCAGTAATGTGTTGGCAGCCAGAATAAATGCTGTCGCGACCAATGCCTCCACAATCAGATCTGCTCCTGCGGCTGCGCCCACAGCGGCTGAGCACCAAAGTGTAGCTGCTGTATTTAAACCATGAATGTTACCTTCTTGGCGCATAATTACACCTGCACCTAAAAAACCGATCCCTGACACCACGTAAGCGATGACCCTCACAGCGCCATCCGACGCTGACAGGTTATTTGCAATATCGACAAAAATTGCAGCGCCAAGCGCAACCAAAACGTTGGTTCGCAGCCCGGCTGTCCGCTGTCGGTATTGTCGCTCGAATCCAATCAATCCACCCAAAATAAATGCGGCTGCCAGACTAATTAAGGTATCGGCCATATTGGACACACTGGTATTTTGTAAAAATTGTAAAGTCATGCTGTTTCTCTTATTGCCAGCCATATCGACGGATATAAATTTGTTTGATGAATTGAGTCAAACACATATAAGCAAACAAAATAAAAGGCAAATATACAAAGTAAATCCAAGGCAATGCTTCAAGCTTTAAGTAGCTTGCCAGAGGTCCCATTGGTAAAAAAATGCCAATTGCACAAATAATTATCGTCATGATCAACAGTGGCGGAGCTGCGCAACTTTGAATAAACGGTATTTTTTTGGTTCGAATCATATGCACAACCATGGTTTGCGTGAGTAGCCCCACGACAAACCAGCCAGATTGAAACATGGTTTGCTGCGCTGGCGTATTGGCATGAAAAATAAACCACATCATGCAAAAGGTCAGAATATCAAAGATGGAGCTAATCGGACCAAAAACCACCATAAAGCGCCCAACTTCAGAAGGCTGCCAGCGCTGCGGTTTTTTTAGTTGTTCTTCGTCCACATGATCAAACGGAATAGCAATCTGAGATACATCGTAGAGTAAATTTTGTACCAGTAGATGAATCGGCAGCATAGGTAAAAATGGAATAAAAGCACTCGCCACCAATACCGAAAAAACATTACCAAAATTTGAACTGGCCGTCATTTTGATATATTTGAGCATATTGGCAAATGTTCGACGCCCTTCAAGCACACCATTTTCAAGCACCATCAAACTCTTTTCTAGTAAAATCAGATCGGCAGATTCCTTGGCAATATCGACTGCTGAATCGACTGAAATGCCAATATCTGCAGCACGTATTGCGGCAGCATCATTGATTCCATCCCCCAAAAATCCGACCACATGTCCATTCGCTTTTAGCTGATCGACAATACGTTCTTTATGAATAGGACTTAGTTTTGCAAAAATAGTATGCTGCTCAACCGCAACTTTAAGCTGCGCGTCGGATAGCATTTCGATTTCGCCACCAAGGAGTACCTTGTGATGGGCAATCCCGATTTCACGGCATATTTTTTGTGTGACGAACTCGTTATCGCCCGTTAATACTTTCACAGCTACACCATGGGCATGTAACTGCTGGATGGCAGGTCGAGCTGACTCTTTCGGCGGATCTAAAAAGGTAAGATAGCCCATCAGAATCAGATCACGTTCATCTGCCACAGAAAAACTTTCTTGATGCGTATCAATATTACGGTATGCAACTGCTACAACACGCAATCCTTCGCGGTTGTAGTTTTGCGTTATGGTCTGTATCTCATGGCGTAACGCTGGGCTAAGCTGTTTAATCTCGCCTTGTAGCTCAACATGCGAACATACTTTTAAAATTTCCTCAACGGCTCCCTTGCTGACCATACGCACTTGGGCCTGTGGCGTACGCACAACAACAGACATTCTACGGCGTTCAAAATCGAAAGGTACTTCATCTAGCTTTTTAAAGCGTAGTTTTTCAAACTTCATGTCCTGATCAACCGCTTCTAATACGGCCACATCCAACAGGTTCTTAAGCCCCGTTTGGTAATAACTGTTTAAGAATGCCTGCATTAATACGGAATGCGATTTTTTACCAAGCACATCAACATGATGCGAAAGAAAGATTTTATCTTGCGTTAATGTGCCTGTTTTGTCTGTACACAGCACATCCATGGCACCAAAATTTTGTATAGCATCTAGTCGTTTTACAATCACTTTTTTACGCGATAAAAACACTGCTCCTTTTGCAAGGGTTGACGTCACAATCATGGGAAGCATTTCAGGCGTTAAACCCACCGCAACAGATAAAGCAAACAGCACAGCCTCACCCCAATCCCCTTTGGTGAAGCCATTGATAAACAAAACAATCGGTGCCATTACCAACATAAAACGGATTAGTAACCAACTGACTTTATTTACCCCTAGCTGAAAAGAAGTCACTGCATAATCAGTTGCCGTCACGCGGTGCGCCAGCGCACCAAAATAAGTTTGAATGCCTGTACTCATCACCACTGCACGCGCTGTTCCAGAGACAACATTGGTGCCCATAAACAGTAAATTGTCGAGTTCTAAAGGAGAATTTATGTCTGATGTATGTGCAGCTGCATATTTCTCCACAGGCATCGATTCACCTGTCATGGCTGCTTGCGAAACAAATAAATCTTTTGCCGTCAAAATTCGACAATCGGCTGGAATCATATCGCCAGCTGAAAGTAAAATAATATCGCCAGGCACCAAATACTGAATCGGTATTTCAAATTGAATACTTTTTAATTGCTTCACCTCAACGCCATAACGTTGCTTGATCAAAATCTGATCTTGAGTATTGACGTTATGGCGCAGCACCATAGTCGTATTGGTCACCATTGCTTTAAGCGACTCAGCAGCCTTGTTGGATTTAGATTCCTGCCAGTAACGTAATAAGGTCGATAGTGACACCATAATAGTGATGATTAATCCACCAATGAAATCATCAGTTAAAAAAGCAACAAGCGCTAAAAGACTAAGTAGCACATTAAATGGATTACGATAGCAATACCATACATGCTGCCACCAAGTAAGTGGCTTTTCCTGAGCAACTTCATTCAAACCATGTGTCTGTTGCTGTTGATACGCGTGCGCTTCTGTTAAACCATCTTGCGCTGTATGTAATTTTTCTAAAAGCTGACTCATTTCCATTTGAGCATTGGCCTTCAGCTGTTGCGATAAAGCCTGTCCAATTTCTTTGGCATAACTTGATTGATGCATTTCTTTAAAAGAACGATGTCGCTCAAAAAAACGCTTGAGATGAAATGTTTGCAAAAATCGAGTAAATAGACGTTGCCATAGATCATATTTCATAAAAGATCTCCTTTTTTCAGGCATACGAAGTCGTGACTTTTTTTATGTAAAAAAGCCGTTTGTTTAGAGATGTGTTTACAATGTAAAGAAAATAAAAATTAAGGCGTAAAGCTCAGGCCAAAGCCAAACCATCGCTGTCGAAAATCTTGTAAGCGCTGGCCAAATGAAAACTCTAAACTCAAAACATCTGAAAAAACATGATGTATAACAGCTTGAGTAAATGGCGCCTGACGGTCTTGATTAAAAAACTCTAAACTGATTCCTGTATTTTGGGTGAGCCCAATATCCATTGCTGTGCTCCAACGCATCAAATCGTCATGCGATTGCACCTTTTGATAGCCAATATTGCTATACAAGTGGATGTGTCCATCATTGAGTGAAACAGCAGAAGGAAAATTGAGAAACCAAGCTCGTTGGTCCCCTACCGGTGAATCATTTTTTGTTGTGCCAAGGCTTGCGGCAAGCCCCCAGCGTTGCATGGGCACCAATACCGATTTAATTTGCGCAGACCATGCTGTCGAGTTGGCTATGGCAGAGGTGTTCGCATATCCAAATGATGTTTCTACACCTTTCACTACTTGGCAGGCTGTATTGAATTGTGAAACAGTTGCTGATGGCTTAGATGCCACAACAGAAGTCTCAAGCTGGCAATGGGCATACGCTGTGATCTCAGGATCATCAGTATTTAAAAGCGGGCTTGCGTGTACATATTGCACAAACAAAATACATAGCCACGCACATAAGCATTGCATGCTCAAGAGTTTTAGTAACGAAGCATGTAACCACATAGGCTTCTCCCAGATCACAGGAGGCCTAAGCAAGAAGACGACATTCTGCCCAGCAAAAAATGCAGACGGATAAGAAGAACATGATGAAAAATGATAAACAGGCTATCTCATTGCAAGATAGCCACCCTAAATGTGTACTAACTTGCTCAGAGAATAACGCGCTTAACCGTTTGACAGCACAACCTCGAACAACTTCCCACTTAGGGTCTCCTCGTATTAAATTTGCACGTATTATATTTCTCTAAAATTAATTTACAAGACGTGCATTTAAAAATTTTAGCGGTCTATAGCTCGCGAACCACTACGGTTTTGGCCATTTTGTCATGCCAGCCTTGCTTCTTGCTATCAAAAGCGATCCAGAAAAAGCCCAAAAATAAAACCAAAGTAGATGGAAAATAACCAATATAGCGCAAAATAGCTTGCCCCCATGTTAAGGGATGTCCCGTTTGTTCATCGAGTACTTTTAAGCGCATCAGACGTTTTCCTGGCGTTCCTTTTAAAAAAATCCAAAATAAAATGGAATAAATAAATGGAAAAACGTAGTTGATGATTGCATCAAACCAAGGCGAAGATTGCCGATCACTTAATCCAGTCGAAAAGATCAAATCCATATCGCCATGGTAAAAAATCCAAGTCGCAGGAATCACTGCAAGCAAAATAATCAAGGTATCAATAACTGTTGCACCTACACGCAACCAAAATCCCGCATATTCATATTTATAGGTCATGATGATGTCTCATTATTGTGTTTTAGATTTTTTAAACTAAAAATGATCATGATTTCTTATTTGTGCAGACCTCAAAATGCTTTAGACACATGTTGAGATCTGTTTACAACTTATATTGATTGTACAATTTCAGGATAAATTCCGGTTCCTTCTGGCCACGGCGTGAGTAACTCAAAACCTGTCTCAGTCACCGCCACCATATGTTCCCATTGTGCAGATAAAGATTTATCTGTGGTTACCACAGTCCAGCCATCACTCAATTCTTTCACATGCTGTTTGCCCGCATTTACCATCGGCTCAATGGTAAATACCATCCCCTTTTGCAATACCATGCCCTGATTCGGTTGACCATAGTGCAGAATATTCGGCTGTTCATGATAGACCTTTCCAATTCCATGACCGCAATATTCACGCACAATGGAATAACCTTCAGTTTCGGCAACTTTTTGAATGGCATGACCAATGTCGCCCAAAGTAGCGCCAGGTTTGACACTGAGTATTCCGGCACGCATCGCATTATAAGTAGTCATCACCAGTTTTTTTGCTTCTGGTTGCACATCTCCCACCAGATACATGCGACTGGTATCGCCAAAATATCCATCTTTAATAATCGCAACATCGATATTGATAATATCGCCATCTTGTAAAATTTTACTTGGCGATGGAATACCATGACAGACTACCTCATTGACTGAGGTACAGATGGTCTTGGTAAAGCCGTGATAGCCGACATTTGCTGGAATTACGTTCAGCGTATTTACAATAAAATCATGACAACGTTGATCAAGCTCATCTGTACTCACGCCAGGCTTTACAAATTGACCGATCATTTCAAGCACTTGAGCAGCCAAACGCCCAGATACACGTAGATGTTCTAAGTCTTGCTGGTCTTTAATCGTTACAGTTGATGCACGCATGTAATTACCCTCGGTCGTATCCGACTTATTATACTAGTTTTGAGAATCATTAACATAACTATCATGGAATGGCTCAATTTCCAATTCGGCACATCACAATAAAAACTCAAAATAGATCAATATTTGCACATTTAATGTAAATTTGATGAATAAATGAATAAAAATTTTATTCGCAATAAAAGTTTGAAATTAAAAATGTTGGCAAAGATATCAAGTATATAAATTAAACAGTGTGCTTTTTTACTAAACAATCAGGCAGCAAATAGGTGTTTTTATTAATTTTTGGGCCGTGCGAATTGCACAAAAATGGCTCCTTTTGCTCTAAAATTCGCGCTTCTTTACTGCGTCTCACCTTTTTTATGACTAGTCTTCGTACTTCAGATATTATTGCATTGGGGTTTATGACCTTTGCTCTATTTATTGGGGCTGGCAATATTATCTTCCCACCGATTGTTGCACAACAAGCAGGTGAACACGTCTGGCTTGCTGCTGCAGGATTCTTGATCACCGCAGTGGGTCTACCAGTCATCACGATTATGGCCTTGTCTCGTATGGAAGGTTCAATCGCGATGATCAGCTCACCGCTTGGACGTGTTTTCAGCTTAATTTTGACCGTTGTGTGTTATCTGTCTGTCGGTCCACTTTTTGCTACTCCACGAACTGCCACTGTTTCGTATGAAATTGGCTTTTCATCGTTTTTTGGCACATCTGCAAGCAGTTTGCTGATCTACAGTATCGTGTATTTTGCTGTAGTAACTTTGGTTTCATTGTATCCAAACAAACTTCTCGATACCGTTGGCCATGTATTGGCACCTCTTAAGATTTTCGCGTTGGCGATTTTAGGTATTGCTGCGGTTGCAATTCCATCAGGTTATATCCCACCAGCCATCAACAACTACGTCACCAACCCGGTGTCGGAAGGTTTTGTAAATGGCTATTTGACTATGGATACTTTAGGTGCACTGGTTTTTGGTATCGTCATTATTCAGGCGATTTACTCGCGTGGTGTAAGTGATCCGAAACTGGTTACACGTTATGCTGTCATTGCCAGCATTATTTCTGGTATTGGTTTAACACTGGTTTATTTAAGCTTGTTCAAACTCGGCTTAGGTAGTCATGAAGTTGCACCAAATGCGAGCAACGGTGCTGTGATTTTGCACGCTTATGTGCAGCATGCCTTTGGAAACCTAGGTACTTGGTTTTTATCTGGCCTGATTTTTCTTGCCTGTATGGTGACCGCGATTGGCCTCACCTGTGCATGTGCTGAGTATTTTGCGCAATTAACTAAACTTCCTTACAAATTATTTGTATTTGTGCTGGTCGGTTTCTCGCTCATTATCTCAAATCTTGGTTTGACTAAACTGATTGCGGTGTCGGTACCGGTACTGACTGCAATTTATCCACCTGCAATTGTGGTGATTATGCTGAGTTTCTTCTGGAAATTCTGGAAAAAACCATCCAACGTTGTAGGCCCTGTGACTGCATGCTCATTCTTGTTTGGTATTATAGAAGGCTTAAAAACAGCCGGTTTCACAGATGCACTTCCATCGTTTGTGCAGCATTTGCCACTCAATGAGCAAAATTTAGCATGGTTGATCCCATCTTTAGTTGTACTCGTCATTTCTATTGTGATCGATAAAGTGAAAAATTAATCGTTTTCATCCATCGTTAATGTAAGCGCGTGCTTTATCCAAGCCGCATCTTGCAATCAATAAAAATGCCGTCGTTTTTACCCAAAACAGGCATTTTTTATTTGATACTGATAAAAATTCTAAAAATGTCTTTTCTGGCTCATTTTTTGCTTAACAATAATGAAGCATCTACGTGACACTTTTGTCGAATATTGATCGCGTTATTCCTATCGTATACTGAAGCTACACTTTAAGATGCTTTAATATTTTCGAGCTAAATATTATTATTTTTCTTGAATAATGATGCAGTGTATAATCATTTTTGTATATCAAGTGAAAAAATAATAGTATCAACTCTTGAAATAGAATCTAAATCGCAGTACAACAAATGATATAGCAATTCGCTACTGTGATTTAAACGTAAATAAACATGGGAGGGGTGGAGATGTCATCAATACATTTCAATAAGCAAGTCTTCATTAACACTCTGAAGACCTCAAATATGGTCGTATATGGAGTAACCACGTTTGCTCTGATGCTTACGATCATGTTTCAAGGCATGATTAAGGGTAACTTAAAGCCCGAATACTTTGGCTATGCCTTGATCGTATCTTTCGCCTTCTGTGTATGGGCTTTCGTCGACCATAAGTTTCGAAAACTGGGTGCCGAAAGAGCCAAATCTAAATTAGAGAAAGTGGATGAGTAATCATCCATTTTTTTCATCTGTTTGAACTTAAATTACTTACTCACTTTTATTATTTTTATTTTTTGACCATTTTTGCCAATTGCCCTTCTCTCTTATTTAATCTTATACGTTCTATTCAAAATATCATGACTTATCGCTTTAAAATACGTTCAATTACTCGTATCATTACTCCCGCTTAATACTTGCGTTTAAAGTCACCCACTTTTATAGCCGCATCCGCTTACTAAATCAATTTGACGAATTATATGTAACTTGCAGAAAAGTTTCTATTTTTGTTTGAGCTTTTGACTAAAAAATAAGTGAGTTGGTACTTTATCATATCGATAATTTTATGAAGTTCTGTTAAAGTTTCACCGGAAGCTAAGTCCTATTTTTAAGTTTAACTTGATTTAAAATGACGATGAATTGGCTTCTTTTTTATATCCTGAGCATTTCAAGGTCTTCATTAAAATTATCAAAGGAAGCTTTATGTTAGTACTTGAGCCCCAACATGTTCACATGCATCAACATGCTGGTGATAAAGCAGAAGCGCTACAATGTTTAATAAATATTCTGGTTGAAGACCAACTCGTAACTGCTGAATATCTTTCTGGACTTGAGGCACGTGAAAAGCAAAGCGCGACATATTTGGGTCAAGGGATTGCGATTCCACATGGAACACCACAATCACGAGAATTTATTTTAAACACAGGTGTTCGTTTAGCACATTTTCCAGACGGTGTTGTCTGGGACGGTGAAAATGTTATTTACTTGGCTGTGGTTATTGCAGCAAAATCAGATGAACATTTGCAGGTTTTACAAATTCTGACGCGTGCGTTGAGTAAAGATGTACATGAGTTGGTTAAGTCTGCTACAACAGCAGAACAGATTATCGAAATTTTACAAGCACAGCCCCAATCATTGGTCTTGCATGAAAATTTAATTCAAACCGATACACAGGTTGACGATATCGAAGACTTCTTCTGGAATGCAAGTAAGCTTCTCAAACAACAAAAATTGGTTGAACCTGGTTTTATTAGTCAACTTAATCCTAAAAATACGATTCAAATTCAAGATGATCTTTGGTCAATTTCAGGTTCAGGTTATGTAAAACAACCTGCCGTGAGTATTGTGAAAGCTAAACAACCATTGGCTTTTCAAGGCAGTACCATCAAAACCCTGATTTGTATTGCTGAAAACGAACAGCTCGATACACAACAATTTAACCGCTTGATGGATGTGCTGTTTCAACCACAAGTACAACAACAGCTAGACGATGAGCAATCTAGCAATCAAATTGCCAAACTTGTTGGTGCAGAAACGATTCCAGACTGGCCTTCACGCAATATTTTACTTGCCAATGCCCATGGTTTACATGCACGCCCGGCAACACAACTGGTAAACCTCACCAAAACCTTTAGTGGTGATCTTCAGGTATCAGTAGATGGTGGTAGTTTTGTTTCTGCAAAAAGCCTGACTAAACTCCTGTCTTTGGGTTGTCAACGTGGTCAACGCCTAACCTTTATTGCAGAACCTGATACAGATGCAATTTTGGCACTCGATCAGATTGTCGAGGCTGTACGTGATGGTTTAGGTGAAGAAGTTGAGCCAATTGAAGAAAATCTGTTTTTAAATTCAGTACTTGATCAGGACAGCTCGGCTGAAACCGAACAGTATGAAATTACCCATTGCGGTATTGCAGCCTCTTCTGGTTTAGCATTTGGCCCTGCGCATGTCATTAAGCCGAAAAAATTTAATTACGATCGTTATGCAGGCAGTTTAAAAGAAGAAAAAGAAAAGCTTGAAATTGCAATTCGTACGGTTAAAAACACCATTCACCAATACATTTCAAAATCTGCATCGAAAGACATCAAGCAAATTTTTCTTGCTCACCTTGAAATGCTTGATGACCCAGATCTGATTCAACAAGTTCATTTGGCGTTAAATCACAATTTAAGTGCGGCCGCTGCATGGCATGAACATATTGAAAAAGCAGCCAAGGCACAAGAAGGCTTGAAGGATAAACTGCTTGCAGAACGTGCTGCTGATTTGCGTGATATCGGCGATAAGGTTTTGGCCATTTTGTGTAATGAGCCTGAAGTGGAAGAGCCAGAGCAGCCTTATATCCTGATTATGCATGATGTAGGTCCGAGCGATGTTGCCCGCCTAAACAAAGATCGTGTCGCAGGTATTTTGACGTCGATTGGTGGTGCAAGTGCGCACAGTGCGATTGTCGCTCGTGCTTTAGGTATTCCGGCTGTTGTGGGTGCAGGTGATGCCGTACTGAACATTGATTCGCATGCAGTTGTACTCATTAACGGTGACACAGGTGAATTCGAAGTGAATCCTTCACCTGAACAGATTGAACATGCAATTCGTGAACGAGAAGTACAGCGTCTACGCCGTGAAGAAGCTGAAAAATCTGCACACGAGCCAGCGATTACCACAGACCAGCATCAAATCGAAATTGCTGCCAATGTTGGAAAAATTGTCGATACGGCTAAAGCTGTTCAAAACGGCGCAGAAGCCATTGGCTTATTGCGTACTGAACTGGTGTTTATGTCGCATAACAGCGCACCAGATGAATTAGCTCAAGAAAAAGATTACCGTCATGTACTTGATGCACTCGAAGGCCGTCCACTTGTCGTTCGTACACTTGATGTAGGTGGAGACAAGCCACTTCCATACTTACCGATTGCAGCCGAAGAAAATCCGTTTTTGGGATTACGCGGTATTCGTTTGACTTTACGCAAACCAACATTACTGCGTCAGCAATTAATTGCATTGCTTAAATCGGCAGATAATCGCCCACTGCGCATTATGTTCCCAATGGTTGGTCGAGTTGAAGAATGGCGCGCTGCTAAAGGCATCTTAGACGAAGTACTAGAGCAGTATCCGTGTGAAAACCTTGAAGTCGGCATCATGATTGAGGTTCCTTCCGCAGCGCTCTTGACCCCTATTTTAGCTAAAGAGGTCGACTTCTTTAGTATCGGTACAAATGACTTAACGCAATACACCATGGCAATTGACCGTGGTCATCCGATTTTATCGGCTGAAGCAGACGGACTTCACCCAAGTATCCTGCTTTTAATTGATCAAACGGTACGTGCTGCACATGCCAATAACAAATGGGTGGGTATTTGTGGTGAACTTGCCGCAGATCCTAAAGCTGTACCCATTTTAATGGGACTTGGTGTTGATGAGCTCAGTATGTCAATTTCTAGCATTCCACTGGTTAAGGCTCAAGTGCGCCACTTAAATTATGCTGAGTGTCAAAAACTCGCGCAAAAAGCATTACTTTGCGATAGTGCGACTGCAGTTCGTGAATTGGCGGAATAATAACCCATGGCAAAAATTTTAACGATTACTCTAAATCCAGCTATTGATATCACTATCGAACTTGAAACACTTCATGTCGGTGCAGTCAATCGTCAGCAGCATGTACAACTACATGCTGCAGGTAAAGGATTAAATGTTGCACAGGTCTTACATGATTTGGGGCATGATGTCATTGTTTCGGGCTTCTTAGGGGTAAGAAATCGAGAGATTTTTGATCGCCACTTTGAAGAAATGCACTTTGAAAATCAGTTTATCTATATTCCGGGCGAAACACGCCAGAACGTCAAAATTGCAGAACACTCTGGCCGCATGACGGATATTAACGGTAAAGGTTTTCTGGTTTCCGAAAGTGACAAGCAACGCTTGATGCTTCAGATTCATCAGGCTGCTCAAGAAGTCGAATGCGTTGTCATTGGTGGAAGTTTGCCACAAGGATTTTCAGTAGACGATTTAAAAGCATTAATGGATATGTTGCAAAAAGCCAATAAACTGGTCGCAATTGATACCAGTGGTGAAGCACTTGTCGCCGCGATTTCAATGCATCCTTGGATGATCAAACCCAATACCGATGAACTTGAAGAAAGTTATGGTAAGAAGCTCACCGAACTGTCTGAACAAATCGAATTGTTTAAAGCGCTCGATAGCCGTATTGAGCATGTTGTGATTTCGATGGGTGAAGACGGCGTGCACTGGCTCAACCCTGCTCAAGCATTAAAATCGTTGCCGCCTAAAGTAGAAGTGAAAAGTACAGTAGGTGCAGGTGATTCATTGTTGGCAGGAATGATACATGGTTTGGTCAGCAAGCTCTCTGCCGAAGAAACACTTCAAACGGCAACTGCAATTGCAAGTAATGCTGTGAGCCAAATTGGCTTTCGCGTACCAACAGAAGAAAAGCTGTTGAATCTTAAACAACAAACCACTATCAAATCATTGAGTTAATCTGATGCAGACAGTTCAATCCCTCTTATTTGTGATCAATAGTACGCAGCAGTACGTCAATGCTTCGATTTTGGCAAAAAAGTTGACTCAATCTGCAAACAAATTGGGCTATACCAGCACGACTATTGCATCAAAAGATGACATTCCACAGCATAATGTCGATGTTGTGGTGTTTCTGGGTGATCTACCGAGTAATGTTGCTGCGTACCCTGCAAACTTGGTCGCACAAATTCGTTTGGATGATGCCACAAAGAATACAGATGAATTACTCAGTCATGCCTTAAACAATGCTCAAGCTGCAAGTGAGTCTGCCTCACTCACAGCTTCAACTGGCACTCAGGCAAAACGCTTTGTTGCAATCACAGCTTGCCCAACGGGTGTAGCGCACACCTTTATGGCTGCTGAGGCTTTACAACAAGGTGCGACCAAGCACGACTATATCATTGATGTTGAAACCCAAGGCTCTGTTGGCGCAAAAAACATTCTGACAGCAGAAGCGATTGAAGCGGCCGACATTGTCATTTTGGCAACAGATATTGAAGTGAATACCGACCGCTTTGTGGGCAAACGCGTTTATCGTTGCAGCACAGGCTTTGCCTTAAAACAAACTGACAAGGCGTTTCAACAAGCGATTAGCGAAGCGAAGGTTCTTGAATCGTCCAAGCAAGCTGCAACCGCAGCGTCTGGCTCAGCGACAAAAGAAAAGGCTGGCGTGTACAAACACCTACTGACAGGTGTTTCTTTCATGCTACCTATGGTGGTTGCGGGTGGCTTGCTTATCGCACTATCGCTATGTTTTGGTTTAAATGCTGCTGAACAAAGCGGAAGTTTAGCTTATGTTTTGAAGCAAATTGGTGTAACAGCTTTTACACTCATGGTGCCGATGTTGTCTGGCTATATTGCCTATTCAATTGCCGACCGCCCAGGCTTAACACCAGGACTGATTGGTGGCTTATTGGCGACCCAGTTACAAGCAGGCTTTTTAGGCGGGATTGTTTCAGGTTTCCTTGCTGGTTATATCGCGTTGTTTTTGGCCAAAAAAATCAAGTTGCCAACCAGCCTTGAGTCATTAAAACCAATCCTCATTGTTCCATTATTGGGAACATTGTCGGTTGGTTTGATCATGTACTATGTTGTGGGTAGTCCGGTTGCTCAAATCTTTGAAATGATGAAAGACTTCCTGAACAACATGGGTACAACCAACGCTGTGTTGATGGGAATTGTTTTGGCATCGATGATGTGTATCGATTTGGGTGGGCCAATCAACAAAGCAGCTTATGCTTTTACTGTAGGCCTTTTAACCACCAATACGTATATGCCAATGGCTGCCACAATGGCGGGCGGTATGGTACCTGCACTTGGAATGGCGCTGGCTACATTCTTTGCGAAAAATAAATTTAATACGGGCGAACGCGATGCCGGTAAGGCTGCATTTGTTTTGGGCTTGTGTTTTATTTCTGAAGGTGCAATTCCATTTGCAGCAAAAGATCCGATGCGAGTAATTCCAACCTGTATCGCTGGTGGTGCAGTCACAGGTGCGCTTGTTGCACTATTTCATTGCGAGCTGGTTACACCGCATGGTGGCGTATTTGTATTACTGATTCCAAATGCAATCAACCACGCGTGGCTGTATCTCATTGCGATTGCTGCAGGCAGCTTAGTAACAGGTCTGAGCTACGCTTTACTCAAGCGCCGTGAAGCAGCACCTTTGATTGTACAGAAAGCTTAAGTTATACGTGTTATAAAAAAGAGAGGTTATCCTCTCTTTTTTTATGTCCTGATTTTTTGATTCGTCACGAATAAGCGAAATTGTCTGGATTTGTCATAAAGAATTGGTTATAAGTGATTTTTAAGCTTTAATATGAATACTCAGCAAAACGCTTATGACATCTTTAGAACAATCTCTTGCTGAAATTCCAGCCTTCGCACCTATCCATGCGCATCTTTTTAGTTCTGGTCAACCAAGCGCAGAACAGCTTAAGTGTATTAAAGAATATGGCTTTAGTACCGTCATTAATCTGGCCTTAAATGATGCTGATCCACACTTAGATCATGAAGATCGAATCTGTCTCGAACTTGGGCTCAATTATATCCATTTGCCTATGTTATGGGATATGCCAAATGCTGAACAAGGCTTGTTAATTTTAGACCTGATTGATCATCTTGTCGGTAATGAAATGGTCTGGATTCATTGTGCTAAAAATTATCGGGTCAGTTGTTTGATGTACCTATATCGTCAATATTATATGAATATTGATATTTCAGAGGCCCAAACACAACTTGAAGAAGTGTGGCAACCCAACGAAACTTGGACGGGTATTATTCATAGTATTGCTTTACAGCTTCAAGGCCGTAAAGCAACACGCGATATTCAAAATACCATGAATCAATCCGATCATTTTACCTGATGCGAGATCAATACGGTTGCTGTAGCCAGAATACCTTCCTGACGTCCCGTAAAACCTAGCTGTTCGGTTGTAGTGGCCTTGATACTGATCTGCGTCACATCAACCTCCAAAACATCAGCAATACTCTGACGCATGTCAAGATTATGCTTGGCTAGCTTAGGTCGCTCACAGGCAACCGTGATATCCGCATTATTGAGTACATAGCCACGATCCAAAATAAGCTGATAGACATGTTTAAGCAATACTCGGCTATCCGCACCTTTAAATGCTGGATCTGTATCTGGAAAGTGCTGACCGATATCGCCTAATGCCAATGCTCCTAAAAGTGCATCGGACAATGCATGTAACACGACATCACCATCTGAATGCGCTTTTAAGCCATGTGAATGCGGAATCTTGACTCCAGCCAGTGTGACATGATCGCCCTCTTCAAAGGCATGCACATCTAATCCCTGGCCAATTCGAACTTGTACAACCACTATTCATTCCTTCTATAAATAAACAACTCATCTTGTATTCTGGCTTGCGGTTTCGCTATAGTACGTGAAGCAAAGTCAAATGAAAGTATAAGCGATCATGCCGTTTAATACAGATAGATTTCCTTTAAAAAACGTAGCTTATGTTCTAATGATTGGTGGATGGTGTACATTTGCCCAAGCTTTTCCATTGAGCAATTGTGATGCAAAATCTGATACACCGCTTGAGGGAAAGATCTGCTCAGGTACGTTTAAAAGCTCACGCCAAGCACTCGACAGTAAATTTTTAACCGCTTATCTGGTTTCAGATGCACCAGTTCAGTTGCTCAAAGACACTCACACCTTGTGGCTGAATCAAACTAAACTTTGCAAAACCTCTCAATGTATCAAGCAACAATTTGACGTTCGCTCCGATGAACTCAATACTTATACATCTTTAAATCAAACGCTTACACAGCATTTTCTCAAATATGACAATGGAACATTAGCCACATCGCCAGTTCATTTACAAGTTCATCAATTAAGCAAAGATAAAATCAAGATTGAAGGAATTGCATATCGAAATCCGAACAATCGATCTGAAACCCAAACTGTGCCTTTTTTAGCTTATACCTCACCTGAGAAGAAAAATCAGATTGTCGATAACGAGCACGACTGTGCGTATACATTTAATTTTCAAAAAAGCCTTTTAGTTGTTAAAACCGAGCAAAAAGGCTGTGAGCGTTTTACAGGTATTTATCGGCTTTACGATTAAATCGGCATACACCTGAATGCATACCGTGCGTATATGCTTAGGCAGGAACCTTCATCGCAATTTCTTGACTAATCATGGAAGCAGTTGCGGCCGAAAGTGTCCATCCTAAATGGCCATGTCCAGTGTTGTAAAATACACGTGGATGTCTGCCCTGTTTTACAACTGGCATCATGTTGGGCATCATAGGTCTTAAGCCTGCCCAAGGCACCACATGCTCGGTTGAAAGATCAAAGTTTTCATTTACCCAGTTAATTAAAGGTTGAATACGATCTGCCCGAATATCTCGGTTATAGCCATTAAATTCGGCAGTCCCGGCTACACGTAAGCGATCTTCTCCTAAGCGTGATGTCACGATCTTGGCACGCTCATCGAGTAAACTCACCCAAGGCGCGTTGGCAATGCTTTTCGTATCTTTCAAATGCACTGTAATCGAATATCCTTTGACCGGATATACATTTACTCGATCGCCCAGCATATGTGCAAGCTGATAACTTCCCACACCACCACAGACAATAATACCGTCGGCCTCAATACAAAGCTCTTCTTTTGATAATTGCGACATGTTTTCATCACTTGGCAAACATGTCACACGAACCATATGCTCATTTAACTGAACATCTTTGACATCCCAACCAAACTGGTAATTCACGCCATACGTTTTTGAGCGCTCGGCCAACCCCACACTAAATTTATGAATGTCGCCTGTTGCATCTCCAGGCGTGTAATATCCACCAAAATATTCACCTGCCAAAGTCGGCTCAATCTGCTTCATTTGTTCAGGCGTGACACCAAAGCGCTCAAGCTGACCTTTAACCAACAGATCATTCACATTTTTGGCAATTATATAGTCCGATTCATTGTGATAAATGTGCAAAATACCGCGCTTTTCCAGATTAAAATCAATATTTTCATCTTTAGCAATTTCAAACAGGCGTTGGCGGGCTAAAAGTGCCAATCGTACTGTATCGATGGTATTTTTTTCATAATTTTTGATTTGTGATAAAAACTCAAATAGCCAACTATATTTATGCAAATTAAATGAAGGATTTAACAGTAACGGTGCATCTTTGTGAGACATCCATTTGATGCCCTTGGCCACTGTAGATTTTTGATTCCAGACTTCTGCATTACAGGCTGAAAGTTGTCCACCATTGGCAAATGATGTTTCCATGGCTGGAAACAAATGTCGGTCAATCACCGTGACCTGATACCCCAATTTCGCCAGCTCATAGGCCGATGTAACACCTGTAATACCCGCACCAATCACAATAATATGAGACATAATTGCTCCTTTGAAATGTTACAACATTTCAGAAGTTGCCCCATCTGTCATGGTACCTGAGAGCTTCGATGCGACGAGATTTACCATAAATCTGTCGACCATCCCCTTCGGTGAGTATACTAAGATACTTCTCTCCAGATTACTTATCGATCACTACAGTCCTTTTGCCTGAGAGTTTCCGGGGTCGTTGCTCCTTCGGCGTATCCTAAAAGGACATCTCTCCTGCAATAATCGTTATGTTTATAAAAGCAATGTATATGCCAATTCAGTATAAAATCAACTTATTATCGTTAATGAATTGTAGTGTATAAAAAAAAGCGCCTGTATCTTTTCAAATACAAGCGCTTTAAAAAATATAAACTCAAATCAACTCTGCCGCTGTGCATTTAGAATCAGGCGAGCAAGTTGTAAATCCTCTGAATAAGTAATTTTAATGTTATCAGAACGCCCTTGAACCACATCTACAGTTTCACCCATATATTCTAATGCGCTTGCTTCATCTGTGATCGGAATTTGATTCATTAAAGCGTACTCAATACAACGCTTTAAAATACCCAGCTTTGCCATTTGTGGTGTTTGGGCCTGCCAGAGGAAACTCCGATCAACAGTTTTCTCAATTTTTGGCTGTTGTTGTACTCGTTTAAGCGTATCTCTGACAGGTGTTGCCAAAATGGCATGTACATCATGCGCTGTACAATGTGTCATCAATGCCTCTAGGTTGGGCAAGCTCACACATGGACGAGCAGCATCATGCACCAAAACATAGTCATCTTCTGAAGCAAAGCGCAAAAGATGATTCAGCGCATTTAATACTGAGTCGGCTCGTTCTTTTCCGCCCAAACAAAAATGTGCTTTCTGGCGATTCTTTAAAGGAAGTGTCTGGGCAATATTGTCATCTTGACCAATGGCCAAAACATAACCATCGAGGGGTAAGCCATTTAATCGATCAACTGTGTGTTCTAAAACAGTTTTACCATCAATCAACTGGTATTGTTTTAACTCGGTTTTAGAAAAACGCGACCCACTTCCAGCAGCAGGAATAATTGCCCATAACTTAGTCTGGAATGTCGGGTGTTGGTGGGGTTTCATTGGTTTGCATATCTACTTTAGCATTTGGATCGATATAAATCGGCTTGTACTGGGTACTAATCGTACTCATTTGAACAAAGGTTTCATGAGGCTTAATTAAACCCAAATCGAGACGTGCATGTTCTTCAATCGCCTCTGTGCCATTTTTCAGATCATAGACTTCAGCAGCAAGAATTCGATTTCGCTCTTTTAATTCTTGATTGATTTCAGCTTGTTGAGCAATTTGCTGTGTTAAGGCTTGATGCGGAAAATAACCACCCTCACCCCACCAGAAACTGTACTGAAGACCTGCAACCAAAATGATGACAAGCCCCAATATAAGTTTGCTCGAAGTAGACTTAAAAACTTCTAACATAGTCTTGAGCACTTCAATTAAAACATCCTTTAATGTTTTGTATGATATAACAATTTGAAACTTGGCATGCACAATTGCGGCCAAATCTAAATAAAAAAATTAAAAGCCAATCATAACGTTATTGACCTTTTTGACGCGTCTCATTTTGTCAAAGTTCATCTCAATTGAAAAGGGTCTATCGGGTATGATTTGAGTAATCTACTCAAAACTAAGGCAACTTTCTGCTATTAATTTTATGCTATTTTTTACAATTCTTCTGGATGCTTGAAATGTGATTCAGCCACTTTTCATTGCTCAATAGAGAAATATAGTCAGTTTTCACACTCTTTAAATTAGCAACTCATTTCAAAAACTGTTGTGCAGTGTATGAATCACTAAATGCGAAAATATCACTCTAAAATAAAAAAAAAGGTGCTATTAAACATAGCACCTTTTATTACCTGCAAATCTCTTCAATTCAAAACTGACGATGATTTGCAATTACATTCAAAGATTAATTTAAACCTTTGAATTCCGCCTTACCACGGTAAGCCGCTTTAGTTAACTCTTCAATACGAAGCAACTGGTTGTATTTTGATACACGATCAGAACGGCATAATGAACCCGTTTTGATTTGACCCGCAGCAGTACCTACTGCAAGATCTGCAATAGTTGAATCTTCAGTTTCACCTGAACGGTGTGAAATCACTGTAGAATAACCATTGTCTTTCGCTAAATAGATTGCATCTAGCGTTTCAGTCAACGTACCAATTTGGTTGTACTTGATTAAGATAGAGTTACCTACTTTCTCATTGATACCACGTTGAAGGATTTTTGGATTGGTTACAAACAAGTCATCACCCACCAACTGGATTTTGTCACCCAGAATCGATGTCAAGTAAGACCAACCTTCCCAATCAGACTCATCTAAACCATCTTCAATTGAGATAATTGGATACTGGTTTACAAGACCTGCTAAATAGTCAGAGAACTGGTTGCTTGTGAATGCTTTATTGCCTTCACCAGCCAAGATGTACTGACCATTTTTATAAAATTCTGAAGATGCACAGTCAAGTGCAAGCATGATGTCAGAACCCGCCTTGTAACCAGTTTGACCAATCGCTTCAAGAATAACAGTGATTGCTTCTTCATTAGAACGCAAGTTTGGCGCAAAACCACCTTCATCACCCACAGCAGTGTTTAAACCTTTTTTGTTTAAAACTGATTTTAGAGAATGAAAGATTTCAGCACCTGCACGCAATGCTTCAGAGAATGAAGTGAAGCCAACAGGCTCAATCATAAACTCTTGAATATCAACGTTGTTGTCTGCATGCGAACCACCATTGATGATGTTCATCATAGGTACAGGCATCGTCAAGATAGTTTGACCACGTAAGTCTGCGATGTATTGGAAAAGAGGGATTTTCTTTTCCTCGGCAGCAGCGCGTGCAGCAGCTAGTGATACCGCCAAAGTTGCATTCGCACCTAATTTTTCTTTATTTTCAGTACCATCAAGCTCGATCATCGTGTTATCGATGTCTTTTTGTTCAAATACTGATTTGCCCACTAAAGCGTCACGGATAACGGTGTTGACGTTATTCACCGCAGTTTTAACGCCTTTACCCAAATAGCGTGCTTTATCGCCATCACGAAGTTCTAACGCTTCACGAGAACCAGTTGAAGCACCAGATGGTGCACATGCACGACCAACTACGCCAGATGCTAAGATTACGTCTGCTTCGATGGTCGGGTTACCACGAGAGTCCAAAATTTCACGTGCACGAATGTCAACGATTTGGCTCATGAACAATTCCTCAATTGAATGAAAAATAAGATGCAATCATTTGCATCAATCAGTATTTAACTTTTTGAATCCTTTAACTAAAGTATCCAATTCTTTTAATTGTGCCAAGAAAGGCTCAAGCTGTGATAGGCGTAACGCACAAGGACCATCACATTTGGCTTTTTCAGGATCTGGATGTGCTTCTAAGAACAATCCAGCCAATCCAGTCGCCATCCCTGCGCGAGCTAATGTCGTAATTTGTGCACGGCGTCCACCTGCCGAGTCAGCTCGACCACCAGGTGTTTGAAGTGCATGCGTGACATCAAAAAATACCGGCACATTCATCTCTTTCATGGTGTCGAAACCAAGCATGTCGACCACAAGATTGTTGTAGCCAAAAGAGGTTCCACGCTCACATAGAATCAGCTTGTCATTGCCCGCTTCAAGGCACTTGTTCAAGATATGATTCATTTCACGCGGCGACAAGAATTGTGCTTTTTTAATATTAATAATGGCTTGGGTTTTTGCCATTGCCTCAACCAGATCCGTTTGACGGCTCAAGAATGCAGGCAATTGAATAATATCGGCAACCTCTGCAACAGGAGCAGCCTGATACGGTTCATGCACATCGGTAATAATTGGAACATTAAAATGTTTTTTAATTTCACCGAGCCATTCAATACCTTTTTCGAGGCCAGGACCACGAAACGAATGTAGGCTTGAACGGTTTGCTTTATCAAAACTTGCTTTAAAAACGTAAGGGATTTCAAGGCGTTTGCAGATATCTACATAGGTTTCTGCAATTTCAAATGCAAGATCTTTCGACTCAAGTACATTCATTCCGCCAAATAATACAAATGGCAAATGATTTGCCATTTGTATATCGCCTAAACGTACAATCTCTTGGGGTTTTAATTGTGACATTTAAACAGTCCTAGTTTATGCGTCGTATTATTTCGTTTTAAGGTGCTGTTTTTTCGCAGCATCGATAAAGCTAGCAAATAATGGATGTCCATCACGTGGCGAACTTGTAAATTCAGGATGGAATTGTACAGCAATAAACCAAGGATGTTCAGGAATTTCGACTGTTTCAACCAAATGTTGCGCAGTTGAATAGCCCGAAATTTTCATACCCGCTTTTTCAATTGGCTCAATAAAGCGGTCGTTCATTTCATAGCGGTGACGATGACGCTCTACAATCTCAGCCTTACCATACACCTGACGTGTTTTGGTGCCTTCGACCAGTTCAGATTTTTGTGCACCTAAACGCATGGTTCCACCAAGATCTGACTCAACGCTGCGCTGTTGAAGTTCACCACGCTCGTCTAACCACTCTGTGATCAGACCAATGATTGGGAACTTGGTCGAACGGTTAAATTCAGTCGATGTAGCTTCTGCCAAACCTGCAACATTACGTGCGTATTCAATTACCGCAAGCTGCATGCCCAAGCAGATTCCTAAAAATGGAATACCTTGCTCACGCGCATACTTAATCGCCAACATCTTGCCTTCTGTTCCACGCTCACCAAAACCACCCGGTACAAGGATAGCGTCAGCCGTAGACAAAATAGAGATATCTTGGGTTTCAAGCGTTTCTGCATCGACATAGTCGATCTGAACTTTTACGCGATTTTGAATACCCGCATGAAGTAAAGCTTCATTGACAGACTTATAAGCATCTGGAAGTTCAACGTATTTACCTACCATTGCGACACGAACAATGTATTCAGGGTTAAATAACGCTTCACATACCTGATCCCAATCTGAAAGATCAGCTTGTGGCAAATCGTTGTAGCCGAAACGCTCACAGATGAGGTCGTCTACTTTTTGCTCGTAGAAGTTACGCGGAATTTGATAGATGGTTTTCGCATCTTTACATACCACAACCGCACGTGCTTCAACATTGGTAAACAATGCGATTTTACGTTTGGTGTCGGCATCTACGTCATGCTCTGTACGGCAGATCAAAATATCCGGTTGAATACCAATTGACAATAATTCTTTCACAGAATGTTGAGTTGGTTTGGTTTTCAACTCTGCTGCTGAACGAATATATGGGAGGAGTGTCAAATGCATCAACATCGTACGCTTATGGCCAAGTTCGACCATTAACTGACGTACAGATTCCATAAATGGTAAAGATTCGATATCACCAACCGTACCACCGATTTCGACAATCGCGACATCATAGCCTTCACCGGCTGCAAGAACACGTTCTTTGATGTTATCGGTAATATGTGGAATAACTTGAACCGTACCACCTAAGTAATCGCCACGACGTTCTTTATTTAAAACGTCTTGATAAACACGACCACTGGTGAAGTTGTTCAATTTGGTCATTTTCGCACGACGTAAGAAACGTTCGTAATAGCCCAAATCTAAATCTGTTTCGGCACCATCTTCAGTAACAAAAACTTCACCGTGTTGGAATGGACTCATTGTCCCCGGATCAACATTAATATATGGATCCATTTTTACCATGGTTACTTTTAAACCACGGGCTTCTAAAAGTGCAGCAACTGAAGCAGCTGAAATACCTTTACCTAGTGATGAAACAACACCACCAGTTACGAAAATAAAATGGGTCATTGGGTTTCTCGTACAATCGAGCCTAAATCGGCATGCAATGCTGGGCAATTTTACTTTACTCTGCACCTATAAAGCAAAGTCATTCAGCATCAAATGTTAGAACAATAAACAATTGGCTATTCTAGCAGCATTTTTATCGGAAAATTAGACTTTGTAACGAGGATTTTCATAGCGATTTTTATTGTTATAATAGGCGCACCTATTTCTAGATTTAATTTGTACACACATGAATAAAAAATTCTTAATTTGTGGATTGATTGCTGCTGGCTTATTTTTAACGGCTTGTTCAAAAAAAGAACAACCAAAAGATGAAAATCAGTCTCAAATGGAAACAAGCACTCAGGAGCAGCAACCAACTGAGCTCAAACCGCTTCAAGAGGCACAAAACCAACAGTCGACCACAGAACAGACCGTCGTAATTGAGCGTATGGAAACACCAAATACCACAACAGAGATTCGTCGTGAGCAGCACCATGCCGCAAAACCTGTTGAAACGCCAGTGAAAGAAGAACCAAAAGCCGAACCGAAAACGGAAGTTTCAACGGCGAATACGGAAGAACAGCCAGCTCGTTCAACCACCAAACAAAACCGTAGTGAAGATGATGCCGTGGCGGATGCGATTGCAGCAGCAACACCTGCCCTTAAAAACTAATTGCGTTTTGCGCAGTAAAAGATGCCCGTTAAGGATTACTTGCGGGCTTTTTTTGGATGTATATAACAAAACTTAGTGTTGGTAATTCGTGTTTAATTTGTTGATTATATGAAATTTTATCTCTAAAAAACTTCTAAATAGGCTTTATCTTTTAGACAGTATGTTAAGCTAAAAACGTAATTTAAGTTTTAAAAAGAGTAATAAAGGAGAATAACATGAGCTACCAACACATTCTTGTTCCCGTTGATGATTCGGAACTTTCAGAAATTGCTACCCGGCATGCACTTTTTATTGCTCAAGCTTTTGGCAGTCGAGTTACAGTCATGAGTGTTGTGGCAGTCGATCCATTTGTTGGTGTCGATTTTTATAAGGTAGCCCCCGCTATTACCAATCACTTTATGGATGCCGAAGCACATGCTCAAAAGCATCTTGAGCAGATTCAGCAACAGTTTCTCGCACATCAAATCGACACGGACGTTAAAATCATTCGCGAAGAACCAACTGCGACTGGCATTTTGAATATTGCCGATGAAGTAAATGCCGATCTGATTATTATGGGTTCTCACGGCCGATCAGGGCTGAAAAAATTTGTTTTAGGTAGTGTCGCACAAAAAGTCGCCAGTGAAAGTGTGGTCCCTGTAATGATCGTAAAAAAATAATTTTTTGTTCAAACTTATAAAAGCGCTGATCAATTCAGGGCTTTTTCATTTTTGTTGTTTTAATTCGGCATCGTGCCATTGTTGAAATGGAACGTCTAAAGTGACCATACCTGAACCAATCGCATGATTTAAATCTTTATTGATTTTGACCTGAGATTTATTCATTTGCATTACATCTGGTCGATAATCCAGATTGTATGATTCATTCAACAACAAAACGATGGCATTTAAGTGATTCAACCTGCTGTGTAAGCATGCTTTATTACGCTCTCCTTGTTCAGGATTGGCGTTTAGCAAACCCAATTGTGCGCTATCTGATGCAATCTTTCCAATTTGATGACATTCCTCAGAAAGTTTTAACAGCAAAAACTGTAGATGATTCATCTGACCTCCAAAAAATTAATCACTAAGATAATTGTTGAAAGTGCATCCTATCGACAACAGCGCTGCGTCCTAGCTTATGTAATCTGTCACAGTAAAATTGAAAATTCCTTTGACAATGTTGCTATGCCTAATAGCGAAATATTCATTCCAAAATGGCATATGCTTATAAGTTAAACAAAAAAGTAGTTGAGTCAATTGGTCATTCAATATAAACAACTCTGTATAATGACTGTCAAATTATTAAATATAATGAAACATTTATTCTGAAACCAAGTATAGCTTCACAAAATATATCTATCTCTTTCTATCCACTATTCGAGTTGAATAATTCAGGTCGATAGATTATAAAGGCCACGCAATCTTATATTTCAAAGATTGCATGACTATTTAATTATTTTTAAAACATTAAAAATAGGTCAAATCAACCACAACTTACCTTTACAATTTTTTTGGTTGAAGGATCGGTAACCACAGTGACACGATTTTCACGATAATCCATGGTCACTGGCTGCCCGGGTGCTATATTGCGCACAATTTGTGCACGTGATACCTGTTTAATCTGTTCATCAGTCAAACCCGACTGTCCAACAAGCTTTTGGGCTTCATCTGGCATACAATTTTTTTGTTGAGAACGAAATAATGCCCACTCCTCAACGACTTGTCCATTTGGCAAGTGGCAATAACCCGTTTGCCCTTCTGGTCCATTGCGAATTTCCAGCTTTCCTTTTTGCTCAACACAATACTGGCTGGCCGGATTAGGCATACCGATTTTTGGCATTTTTTCACCTGAATGCGGATAAGACGAACATGCTGCTAATGGCAGCAGTAAAGCAGCCCATAAAATATTCTTTTTCATTGAATAATATCCTTTTGAATAAAAGTCATTGTTGTTTATGAAAATCCAGCTTTCAAATTACAACGGGACCTCACAAGAATGGAAGTCCCGTTTATCATTTCACTGACAACTGATACGATCAGACACTCAAAATACTATTGAGTGTCTCTTTTACGTTCTTGGATTTAACTTTAGGTTGCAATGCTTGAAGTGCTTCTTTTACACGCGTTTTATGCGGCTCGGCCAAGGTGTACCAGCGAGATAATACTTGTAAGAGGCGTGAACCTAAAATCGGATTTTTTTCGTCAAAATACTGAGCCAAATCGATATAGTGTTCTACCCCATAACTCCATGCATTGACAGGATTATTACTCAAACCACCACTCACCGAGCGTACGCGGTTTGGTGTTCCCAAATCATAATCAGGATGCTGAGTAAGTGTACGAATGGTCTCTGCTGTAGCATCAGGATTCGCCGCCTGAATCATAAACCACTGATCAAGCGATAGCGCCTCATCCTTATAACGATTATAAAAGTCATCAAGTGCCTGCTGTGCCTGAGGCGCATCATTCCAGACCAGTACGCGTAACGCACCTAAACGCTCTGACATGTTGCCAGTTGTTTGATACTGGGTATAAGCGAGCTCGAACACCTCATCGTCACCTTGGCGCGCCATCATGCTGAGCATGATATTTTTAAGCGCACGCTCTCCCATTGCTTGAGAGAAATCGTGTTGTAGTGCTGGATTCAACGCTAAATAGGTTTCTTTCCAGAACCCATTTAATGCACGTGCTAGGGTTTCTAAAACAGAATTACGCTTTTCCTGCACTTGCTCAGGCTGATAATCGTGATCGATACGACTTCCCAAATAACCCTCTGTTGGAACATCAAAAAGTCGTGACGCCAATAATGGATCCTGACGTACTAGCGTAGGTAGCGTTTTTTGAATGGCGTCGATATAAGGCTCAACCGAGTGTTCCTGCAATAAAATGCGCTCAAGTAAGGTTTGACTCGCCTGCCACTGATTAAATCCATTGGTTTCGTGCTGAATTAAAAATGCCAGCTCTTCATCGGTATAATTAAAGACCAGATTCACCGGTGCAGAAAAGTTACGTAGTAACGAAATGACAGGCGGCTGATCGACACCTGAAAACTCAATACTTGCGTGATCTTGATCAAATAAATACACACCGTCTTTCACCTGATTTTCAAACAAATCTGGACTATTTAAGGTGTATTGTTCACCTGTTTGCGGGTTAAACAGCGCCAAAGCAACAGGAATAGGCACGGCCTTTAAATTTGGATATTTAGGATGCGCTTTAAGACTTTGTTTAAAGTTCAAACGATAGATGCGCTGATCAGGGTGATATTCGCTCTCAACTTCGAGCTTTGGTGTTCCCGGCTGGTTGTACCAGATCAAAAAGGTGGATAAATCGACACCCGATCCAGCTGAAAGTGCATCAATCCAGTCTTCAACCGTAACTGCTTGACCATCGAAGCGCTTAAAATACTCATCAGTGCCTTGGCGAAACTTTTCTTTGCCAAGAAGTGTCGCCATCATTCGGTTAATTTCGGCACCTTTTTCATACACCGTAGCGGTGTAAAAGTTATTAATTTCCACAAAATGATCTGGACGTGGTGGATGCGAAAGTGGGCCAGCATCTTCTGGAAATTGATGCGCTTTGAGTACCGCGACATCGTCAATGCGTTGTACCGCAGCAGATTGAAGGTCTTCAGAAAATGACTGATCTCTAAAAACGGTTAAACCTTCTTTTAGACACAACTGGAACCAGTCACGACAAGTAATACGGTTTCCAGTCCAGTTATGAAAGTATTCATGTGCAATCACGGACTGTACACGCATAATCGCGGCATCGGTGGTGTATTCTTCATCGGCCAGTACACAAGAGGTATTAAAAATATTTAAGCCTTTGTTTTCCATAGCCCCCATGTTGAACTGGCTGACCGCTACAATCATATAATTGTCTAGGTCGTATGGACGGCCATAGTGCTCTTCATCCCAACGCATAGAATGCTTGAGTGCTTCCATGGCAATTTTGCATTTTGGAATATCTTTTTCAATGGCATATATTTCAAGTGCAACATCGCGGCCTTCGGAAGTCGTATATCGTTCCTTCAGTACAGCCAAATCACCAATCACACAGGCAAATAAATAACTTGGTTTTTTAGTTGGATCTTGCCAGATGGCAAAGTGACGGTCTTCACCCACGGTACCCGTTTCAAGCAAGTTACCGTTAGCCAGTAATACAGGATATTTTTTATCGGCTTCAACACGTGTAGTGAATACTGACAATACATCTGGACGGTCAGGATAAAAGGTAATTTTGCGGAAACCTTCTGGTTCATTTTGCGTGACAAACAAATCGCCAGCTTTGTATAGACCTTCTAGCTGGGTATTACTTTCTGGATGAATCACCACTTGGGTTTCAAGTGTGAGTTGATCTGGTGCATTGGTAATCACCAATTGCTCATCATCAAGCGTGTAATCTTCACTGTTAAGCGGCTCGCCATTTAATTTAATCGATACCAGTTCAAGATCACGCCCCAATAGTACCAAATCACCAGCAGCATTTCGTTTCATCACCAGTGTAGAAAACACGTGCGTATGATCATCGTGTACCTGAATGTCAAGGTTGATCGAATCGACCAAGAAAGATGGCTGTTGATAATCTTTAAGATAAACCGTTTGATCTGCCGAAATATGAGGGTTTGCCGCAATATTCATATATTTTCCTATTTTGCCCTTATGCATGGCATCAGTCATTATTGTGTATGCATTTGATCATACGCCAACTTAATCAATGTGTCTGCGAAGTTTCAATTTAAAATTAAGATGCGTCTTATCGAATTATTTTTCAATTGTAAGTACGTACAAATGCTCAAAAAACGTTTTGTTTGGCTTGAGTTTTTTTAGCTCTTTCTTTTGCTTCGTTTAATTTTGGCTGAAAGTAAGACAATCTATTTCATTGTAACGCCGACTTACATTTTTAAGTTTCGATTACATTTTGTGCACGTTTTTTGCTTGTATTAGCAAGACCAAGTTAGTCAGTATAAAATACATAATGTCGAAGAGGTGATCGATATGGAACTCACACAACACTTACATCGCGTTGAAAATATCAAAGCCATTCATGATTTGCACAGTGCTGGCGTTTGCCCCAATGTTATTGCGGTGTTCATGACCGCAGAAGGAATTGAACTTACCGCACAAGATGTCACAGCCATTGTGAATACTTACGATGCATTGGGCAAAGAAAAAGCACCTTCGCGCAAGGTTAAAGCCCTTATTGCAGCCAAAAAACTTGGCCAACACGATGAATCTTTGCCCTGCCCTGTTTAAAATTATATAAAGTAGAAGGCTCAAAGATTTAACTTTGAGCCTTTTTTATGTGTTCTATTTATAGAGAGCTTTGATCTGATCATTTGATTTTGAAATCTGGATGTCGCAATTTGAACAGACGCGATATAATTCAACTCTCGTTCTTTACCTGAGTGTTATTTTGAATATTCTGCAAAAACAACTTGATGAAAGTAGTCAGTGCCCACTGTGCCAAGCCGCTATGTTTTGGGTTGAGGCAGAAGAGTATGAGCAGGATGTTCAATTTCAAGAATGCAGCCATTGTCAGCATCGTGTATTTCAAGATCATAAGCGTGTGTGCCATTGCATAAGCTGTACCGAACAACGCAAAAAAATGATTAAACAAGCTCGTCAGCAAGAGCAGAAAAAAAACCAGATTAAAGATGACAAAGTGTTCAATCTTGAAGACTTGAGCTTGATGCATAAACTGTTTTTGTTGGCTTTACTAGATGATCATGTGCATGAAAATATTCCGCACGATGAATTTGTACATTGGCATGCCATTAAGTACCACAGCATCAGCCCACATTATCTTTTCAACAATGCATTGTATAAAGAGCTGCTGCATTTGGGTATTTTGGTTATTCCTGAGCATCTTGATGAACAACAACAGATTGCTTATTTGAGGGTTCGACTCGATGGCTACTCCGACCCTAGCTTGTTTAGTATCGTACAACAGCTCAGACATTGGTTTTATGAAAATCTAAGTATGGGAATTCCTTACAAAACGACAGAAGACGTCAAAAACGTGTTGTTTGAATTGTTATATCAAGAAATTGTGCAATTTATGCAAATGTACTGTCGAACATGGAATATACAAATTGCAGGCAACCGTCATTTCCAGCAATTTTGTTATAAACTTCTTGATGGTTTGGCAGTGGGCCAGATTTACTATCTGATCCAGACGGCATTAGAGTATTTGTATACCCAAAAAGCGCTTCAGCCACGTAATGAAAGCTTCATCAATACGAATTTACTAAAAAAAACGCTAGAACAATATCGAGAGCGTGCCATTACAGAACGATGGGAAACCTCAACTTTACCTCGACCCATGAATTTACCTTTAAGTAAAATGAGTCAGATATTTTTGTATCGGTTTTTATCTTATGATGAACGCATCTTTATACAACCGATATGGAAAGCATGGCGCAAGATTGAGCCGCGCCTTAACTTTTTTTCTTTAAAACGGTGTATGAATTGTGGTTCAAACGACCTTGAGGTCGATTATGATGCGACAGATTATGTGTCGTTAATTTGCCGAAACTGCAAACATCAAGATCATTATTTTACCAAGTAAGCTTTTTCTTTTTAGGGGTCAACCATGTATAACTCATGCAACATTATTGAACATGTTATTGATACTTGGGAAAAATTACAGGCACAAGCACCGCTGGTACAATGTATTACCAACAGCGTGGCAGCCAACTATGCGGCAAATGTTTTGCTGGCAGCGGGTGCCTCACCTGCAATGATTGACAATCCATTTGAGGCTGAGAGTTTTACCCAAATTAGTGGCGCACTTAGCATCAATACTGGTACCCCGACCACAGAGCAGATGCAGGCCATGATGATTTCGGCTCAAACGGCGCACAAACATCACATTCCTTGGGTGCTGGATCCTGTAGGATACGGGCCAATTCTCAAATGGCGAAGTGACGCTGTCGATGCGCTATTACAGTATCACCCCTCGGTTATTCGCGGTAATGCTTCTGAAATTAGTGCCCTTGCAGGGCGCCTGACCCAATCTAAAGGTGTAGACAGTACTCTCAAAAGCGATGAAATGTTTCATCACGCCCAGCACCTTTTAACTAAAACCAGTTGTGTGGCGATTTCAGGTGAAACCGATTATATCTTGTCAAATGCAATGACCTGCATTGTCAAAATTCAAGGTGGTAGCCATTTACAGCCACGCATCACTGCAACAGGTTGTGCACTGGGTGCTTTAGTCGCAGCATACTGTGCTGTCGCACCTGTTCATTTGGCTGCAATTACTGCGCATGTGCATTTTGCAATTGCCGGAAAGCTTGCTTTTGATCAAGCACAAACGGTGGGGAGTTTTAATATTATGTTTATGGATTATATCCATATGCTCGATGCAAACTTGATTGAACAGTATGCGCGTATTGAATTAATTTCTGATGATTGATGTTTTCATACCTTTTACTTAAAGCATTCGTTATGATCTGGAATCATGCTTTGTAATAATTTTCTAGTTATCAATAGGATTAAAATAAGCGGCGATCAAGATCTTCCGCTTAAATATTCCATGACACTTTATATTAAGCTGATATAATTAAAATAAAATAAATAATTCCATCTTTAACAATTAAGATATCTAAGCGATTAAATTTTTAAAATAAATACCAAGGTTTTTTAGGCATACTTTCTTTAAATTCAGGGCTTACTTCAATTGGTCCCTGACCTTTTTCACAATCTGTTATTATCCATTCGCTAGGTCGAAAACGCGCATTCGGACCATCAGGCTCAGGTTTACCAAATTCCTTTATAATGTCATATTCAATCGATGGAATATCGACTACAACCAAATCACCACGTGAACACGTTACTAATGATTGCTGCTTATGATGCTTTGAATGATGTTGATTGATTGTTGTACCAGTGTTAGAGCGTCCAACTGGAATCACATATTGATCTTGAGCCAATTCAAGTCGAGGGGGCTCCATTGCAATGATCCATACTCCAGCAACTTTAACAGGATGTGGAAAACGAATAGCTTTTAGCCCTCTTAAACTGACAGGCAATTGCGGCTCACCGTTGTCAAAAGCATCATTTCGACTAATTAAGCTACCTTTGGGTACTAAAAGTTCACCATATTGATAATCTTGCGATAAAATAAAATGACTACGCTGCTCCTTATAATAACTTTTAAGTTCAAATTCATACTCAATCGATGTAAAAAAATAAAATACGCAGACTGCACATATATCACATATAAGTGTAATAACTGAGAGATAGATAATTTTCTTAGAGAAAAATTGAACAGAAAGTTTTTTATGCTTAAGCCAAAAAATCACTGCTTTTGCAAATAATATTAGTGTCAATACACCACCAATCAATGGTATAAAAACAAATAAAATGATAAATAAAAGTGAGATTGGGCCTATTGGTATCATGATTATTCTAAATTTAAATCCGTACGATTATTTTATTAAAAATAAGCTATTTATTTCTATAAAATCATAAATAGCTCATCACAAATATCAAAAATTCTTTATTTTATTGATTCGTGATCACTGTCTTAAAATACTGCTGACGAGGCATATCGACAATTTCAACACAGCTTTGGATCGGTTTTTTCTGATTCATCAAACTCTGATTGCTAGTTACTGTCTGTAATACCTTTTCACCTATCTCAGTCTTTTGTTGTTCGGTACGTCCAGAGAGCAAATAAACTTTGACATGCACATAGGCCTGATTATGATCTCCCTCTCCAATCAAAAAGATATCATCTTTTCGGGCACGGGATTTAATATCTATCGCATCGCAATAGCCTGTCGCGATGATGCTGATATTGATTTGAGACAACAGTTGCTTCGGATCGAAATATTCAATATTGGCCGAATAATCCACAATAATATGGGGCATGCGGTTTGACTTCCTATTCTATAAATAACAGTGCAAGACGTACCTGATCATAACCCATTCTCGGGCTAGTGAGATCCACAATCGGCTTGAGTTTGATTGAACCATCGTCATTAAAATTTTCTGGCCGTTTGCTTTTTTGCACACGTTTAAACAATTTACGTACTTGCTCGACTACCTCATCACCTGGGTGGGCCACCGAAATATCCAGTCCTTGCTCACGATGTAAACGCGCCAGATGATTAATAATGGTGGCCGGTGTGAGCCCTCGCTCTTGGGCGATATCCTGAATGTCGTACCCGCCCTCAAATAGCTCACGAGTTTCATCTAAGGTCGCAGAGCCATAATTTTGCTTTTCACCTTTGGCGAGTTTTTTCTCGTTACGGGCAATTTCGGTTTCATTGAGCGTACCACCACAATGTCGAATAAACGCTTTGTGCTTATCGGTTAAATCAATTTCTGCAAAATGATCTTCTGCCTCTTGAGACAACTCCTGAAAACGCTTGTCTGCTTTAAGCGCAAGGGTATCAAGCTCCAAAGCTTGCTCGTTAAAACCAAGTAAACGCAAACCCGTTAATGACTTGAGCCGAGATAAAGCCACATAACCCTGACCTTTTTCAAACGTATGGGTTAGATTAATTTCTGCGGCTTCCAAAGTCATACCTTGGCTTTTATGAATGGTAATCGCCCAAGCCAAACGCAATGGAATTTGCTGGAAACTTGCAATCACCTTCCCGGCTTCGTTTTCGATCGACCATGTTTCAGGCTCTACCAGCAACGTGGTTCCATCTGTCATTTTGACTTTAGGCAGTAAGCCAAATTCGTCGTCTTCTTCAAATCCGATCACTTCGCCTAAACTGCCATTGATATATCCCATATCGAAGTTGTTTTTTACAAACATCACTTTGGCATGTTTTTTAAGCGTAAGCTCTTCAGGCGCGCGTACCGACGATTTTAATGTTTCAAGTAATTTTTCATTGCCATCTAATGTGGCATTAAACTGATGGCCATCATTTTCAATTTCATTCAAATGCTGAAAATTGATCGCGTCTACATCCATATTGTGGGTGTAAAGCCGTGTAAACGTATCCCCAATATCATGCTGACGCGATGACAATAAGGCTTGCTTATGATTTGATTGTATATTTTGCGCTCGAATGGCATTTAAAATCTGATTTAAAATTTCATCGTCCTGACGGTGTTGTTCTGTCAAATAACAAACTCGAAATTTTGCCTCAACCCACGCATCCGACATAAAGCAAAATTTATCGCGGTTGCGTTCATCATTTTTACCAACAGGCGGCAACTGAAAAAAATCACCGGCCACAATGACTTGTACACCGCCAAATGCTTCGTCGCTTTCTTTGAAGTATTTCAGAACCTGATTCACCAGATTAAGCTGTTTGGCATGTAACATTGAAATTTCATCAATAATCAGCACTTGAGCGTTTTCAAGGTGTTCTTTTAAATACTTGCGCTCTTTCATACGTTTCAGATCATCATCGGATAGATGATCCTTAATGCCAATACCTGCCCATGTATGAATGGTCATGCCATTCATATGCGTCGCCGCGATACCTGTTGAGGCAGTAATGGCAACGGGTACCTTACGCGCCTTTAAATACTGAATGTACTGATTAAGTGTATAGGTTTTACCTGCACCGGCCGAGCCAGTTAGGAATACATTTTCTCCGGCTTTTAATAACTTCAGTGCAGTTTCTTGCTTCATAATCCAACGACTTCTAACAACGAGCACATAGCTTAACGACTTTGACATAAAAGTAAAATGCTAAAGCTCAATCGATTAAAATATCACTTAAAATACAAAATCTTAATTCAAAAATTCTTGGTAGGTGTTTGGTAGGTACACATTATTTTACGCTCAGATAATACTAGTGACATGGTGAAGGACACCTAGATAACAAGACATAAACAGATTGAATAAGGAATATCTCAATGGCGTTTAAACAAATTGCAGATCAAACCAACGGTTTTTTCATCCCGAGCGTTTCACTTTTTGGTCCAGGATGTGCCAAAGAAATTGGAAATAAAGCAATTGATTTAGGAGCAAAAAAAGCTCTGATTGTGACCGATGAAGGCCTCTTTAAATTTGGTGTGGCCGACACAATTGCAGAATATCTACATAGCGCCGGTGTAAAAAGTCATATTTTTTCAGGTGCAGAACCTAATCCGACCGACATCAATGTACATCGCGGTGTAGAGGCCTATACTCACAATGACTGTGATTTTATTGTGTCTTTAGGAGGCGGTTCATCACATGACTGCGCCAAAGGCATTGGACTGGTGACTGCCGGCGGTGGTCACATCCGTGACTATGAAGGAATTGATAAAAGCAAAGTCCCAATGACGCCGCTGATTTCCGTCAATACTACAGCAGGCACCGCTTCTGAAATGACACGCTTTTGTATCATCACCAATACAGATACGCACGTAAAAATGGCAATTGTCGATTGGCGCTGCACACCATTGATTGCCATAGACGACCCTAAACTTATGATTGCAAAACCGACAGGCTTGACCGCTGCCACAGGGATGGATGCCTTGACACATGCGGTTGAAGCTTATGTATCGACAGCAGCCAACCCCATTACCGATGCCTGTGCAGAAAAAGCTATTAGCATGATCAGTCAATGGCTCAGACCCGCAGTAGCCAACGGTGAAGATATCGAGGCGCGCGATGCCATGAGCTATGCGCAGTATCTGGCAGGAATGGCATTTAACAACGCCTCATTGGGTTATGTACATGCCATGGCACATCAATTAGGTGGTTTTTATAATCTGCCGCACGGCGTATGTAACGCCATCTTATTGCCCCATGTTTGTGAATTCAACCTAATTGCGTGCCCTGAACGTTATGCCCGAATTGCAGAACTGATGGGTGTAAATACTCAAGGCTTGAGTACCACTGCCGCGGCATATGCAGCGATTAATGCGATACGTGAGTTGTCTTCTTCAATTGGTATACCATCTGGTTTAACAGAATTGGGCGTTAAACCAGAAGATTTGGCAGTTATGGCAGAAAATGCACAAAATGATGCCTGTATGCTTACCAATCCACGTAAAGCAACGCATGCACAAGTGGTCGAGATGTTTAAAGCAGCATTGTAACTGGCTTAAACAGTAAAAATCCTCTTCTGAGTAGGTTTTCTCCAACCAACTTACTCGGATTTTGGGAATATCTCCATCATGGATATTCCCTTTTTTTATTCACATGTCGTAATTGACAAAGTTTAAATTTCAGATAACGATGAAGACATTATGATTCAATAGAAAAAACAAGAATGTCAGATTACAGCGTCGATCTCTTAGGTGAAGGCTATGAACAGCAAATCCTGAATTTTCCTGACGATTATGAAGGTCGAGTGATCGCCACACTGGTAAGAAAAAAAGCCAATCATACTACTGATAAGGCTGTGCTATATATTCATGGCTATATTGACTATTTTTTTCAAAAAGAAATGGCCGAGCAATTTAATCTACATGGTTATGATTTTTACGCCCTTGATTTACGCAAATATGGCCGCTCTAAACTCCCCCATCAAACATTTTTTAATGTGCACGATTTACGCGAATACGATGCCGAAATTAGTCGGGCACTTGAGCTAATCGAGCAAGAATCTCATCATCAAGTGTTACTTGCAGGTCACTCTACTGGCGGGCTGATTGCCACTTTGTATGCTGCACATTATCGTCAGAATTCACTGATCAAAGCACTCTGGGTAAACAGTCCATTTTATGAGTTTAATTTGAGTCTTGCCGAAAAGAAACTGGGAATTCCGCTGTTGAGTCAGGTTGGTCGAGTATTGCCGCGTCAACCTTTTCCGAGCAAACTCAACCGATGGTACGTTACCAGTTTGCATCAAAGCCTAAAAGGTGAATGGGATTTTGATCTGAACTGGAAGCCAGTATCTGCACCGACCGTTTTACTTAGTTTTGTACATGCTATACATAGTGCCCAAAAAGAAATTCACAAAGGTGTGTATATTGATATTCCTGTACTGGTGATGCATTCACATCAAACTAAAAATCCGAAACGCTGGCATAAGAGCGTCACACAAAGTGATGTGATTTTAAATGTAAAAGACATTCGCAAATATGCCAAAAAAATCAAGGGCGATGTGACAATCCAGAGCATCCAAAACGGTGTGCATGATCTGGTCTTATCAGCGCCCGCTGTACGCGAAGCTGTCTATCAAAAGTTATTTCAATGGCTTAACAGCAAAATCAGTTCATACTGACCTTATCCTTCATAATATTTGACCAATAATTGGTGTGCAGGATGATCCAGTGGAAGCAGCTCGGTTAATCGTTGTACAGCATCTATGGCTTCTGGAAAGCGTGCTAGATGCTTGAGCAACATATCAGGCTCTTTTGCTTTGTAAATTGCATCACTCAGACGTGATTCAAGACAGTCACGCCATGTACAAATAAAAGGACTCTCCGAGCGGGATAACAGCACACCTGTATACAGTTCTAAGGCCACAGCGACATAACCTGCATTAAGCGCATCTTCTGCCTGTAAAAAATCTGCCTCTACATGTGCCAGTAAGCGATAAGGTCTCGATCCGAGTAAGCCACCCAAAATATCACGCAACTGAGACATTTCAGCTTTGAGCGTCCCTACACTGACCTTGCGCTCACCATAAAGTGCATGATGCAGTTTTTCCAGATTCAGCCCTTGTGGACATAAAGTTAAAATAGTTAAAATTTCAACTTGTCGTGGCGTTAATACGAGCGCTTTGCCGTTAAATAATATCTGCGGTGTAGAAAAAGCACGAATAAATAAGTGCTGTCGCTGATGCTCGATAAGCGCATTTTGAATGATGGCAGCACAACGCTCTGCCGCCAACATGCCTAAAGCATTGTGATTTTTCCAAGTGGCAGATAAATCGACAACACCCACGGGTTGTTGTGTATAAGGATCTAAAATTGGCGCAGCGTAACACACCCAATCATGCACAGAAGACATGTAATGTTCATTGGAAAAAACACAACTCGACTGCCGGGTTTTAAGTGACAAAGCCAAAGCATTCGTCCCTACAAGCTCTTCTTTCCACTGACCACCAGCAACAAAATGGACCTTCTCAGCAGCGCTTCGCATTTGCGCACTTGGCGCTGCCCATAAAATCGTGCTGCCTATATCTGCCACCGCAATCACCATCGATGATTGCTCCGCGACGTGTTTAAGATCATGTTGACACGCCTGAATCGCCACATCTAAGACACTGGGATTTTTGTTTGAGGCAGGTTTGAGCAAAGGTGCAGCTAAGCGCTCTTTAGGAATATCGGCAGATGCAGATCGCTGCCAAGAGCTCGCAATACTTTGTTCAATTTTTTCAGCATGTTGCGGCGTCAGTACACTTTGATTTCTCAGTTTATCAATGGTATGCCGCTGGTGAAGTAAATCCTGTTTTGTAAACATTTGTCGTTCCCTTGCAAATTCTCATTATTTCCAACCTTTCTCCAACCTTATTTCTTCTATGCTAATTAAATAATGTACAAAAGTACCTTATACCAAAGCTGCAGATGCTTCAATCATAGATGAATAATAAGCAAAGGAATACTGATATGCGATACATCGACCCAAATCAACCCGGTTCAAAAGTTCAATTTAAAGCACAATATGAAAATTTTATTGGGGGTCAGTGGGTACCTCCTGTTAAAGGCGAGTATTTTGGCAACAGTTCTCCAGTAGATGGCAAGGTATTCACTCAAATTCCACGCTCTAGCATTGAAGATATCGAGCTTGCTCTCGATGCGGCGCATAAAGCAAAAGCCGACTGGAACAGCTCATCACCGACTGTTCGTTCAAATTTACTGCTTAAAATTGCAGACCGTCTAGAAGAAAATCTTGAGTTACTTGCCGTAGCAGAAACATGGGAAAACGGCAAACCGATTCGCGAGACACTGGCAGCAGATATTCCACTGGCGATTGACCATTTCCGCTATTTTGCAGGATGTATTCGCGCTCAAGAAGGTGGAATTTCTGAAATTGATGAAGATACCATTGCCTATCATTTTCATGAACCGCTCGGTGTGGTTGGACAGATCATTCCGTGGAACTTTCCAATCTTAATGGCCGCGTGGAAACTTGCACCAGCACTTGCAGCGGGTAACTGCATTGTATTAAAGCCTGCCGAGCAAACGCCTTCAAGTATCCTGGTATTAATGGAATTGATTCAAGATCTAGTTCCACCTGGTGTACTCAATATTGTAAATGGCTATGGTGCCGAGGTTGGTCGTCCACTGGCGACCAACCCAAGAATTGCAAAAATTGCATTTACCGGCTCAACAAAAGTTGGCCAGATGATTATGCAATACGCAACTGAAAATATTATTCCGGTTACGCTCGAACTGGGCGGTAAATCGCCTAATATTTTCTTTGAAGATGTGCTGGCACAGCAAGATGACTATCTTGAAAAAGCACTTGAAGGCTTTGCTATGTTTGCACTGAACCAAGGTGAAGTATGTACATGTCCATCACGCGCGCTGGTACAGGAAAGTATTGCCGATCAGTTTCTGGAATTGGCAGTCGAACGGGTTAAAAAAATCAAAACCGGTCATCCACTTGATACCGACACCATGATTGGTGCTCAAGCATCTAAACAACAGTTTGATAAGATTATTGGCTGCATCGATACTGGTCGAAACGAAGGCGCGCAATTGATGACGGGTGGCGATCCACGTCACGATGTTGATGGTGGTTTTTATATTGAACCGACTATTTTTAAAGGTGACAACAGCATGAAAATTTTCCAAGAGGAAATTTTTGGGCCAGTACTATCGGTCACCACATTTAAAGATTTTGATGAGGCCATCAAGATTGCCAACGACACCATGTATGGCTTAGGTGCTGGTGTATGGTCTCGCTCTGCACACACCTCATATCGTGCGGGCCGTGCAATTCAGGCTGGTCGAGTCTGGACCAACTGTTACCATTTATACCCTGCTCATGCCGCATTTGGAGGATATAAGCAGTCTGGTATTGGACGGGAAAACCACAGAATGATGCTCGATCATTATCAGCAAACCAAAAACTTGTTGGTGAGCTACTCAACCAAACCAATGGGCTTCTTCTAATCACGTGTAACGTACCAAAAAAAGGCCCACGATGGGCCTTTCTTTTTAGCAATATCGAGGTATGGCTTTGCATTTTGTTCTATGCATACTTCAGGTATGATCGCATGAGATCTTTTTAATATTGTGTAATTTACGCCATGAAAACTATTTATGCAGTTCAACATTTGGCCTTTGAAGATCTCGGCTCACTTGAAGATCTTTTTTATGAGCTCGGTTTTAGGGTGCGTTATTTTGAAGCAGGTGTAGATGACCTCAAGCCTGCCTTTGAGCATGATGGCCTTACCGTCATTTTAGGTGGTCCAATCGGTGTGTATGAAGAAGCCGACTATCCATTTTTAAAACAAGAAACGGCACTTCTTAAAGCGCGCTTAGCGGCGAATAAGCCGACGATTGGAATTTGCTTGGGTGCTCAGCTTATTGCAAAAGCACTCGGTGCCAAAGTTTATGCTGGAGAGCACAAAGAAATTGGATGGAGTACGTTAGACATCAAGGCCACATCAGAGAACCCATTACAAGGGCTGATCGATCAACCGGTTTTACACTGGCACGGTGATACCTTTGATTTACCTACGTCAGCGACGCTGCTGGCAAGTTCAGAACATTATCCGCATCAGGCATTTTCATGTGGAACGAATGTACTTGCTTTACAGTTTCATTTGGAAGTGTGTGGTGATAACTTTGAACGCTGGCTCATCGGGCATACAACTGAGCTTCGACAAGGAAATTTTTCAGTTCAAGCGCTTCGCGCCGATACCGCACGCTATGCTCAAGATTTATCTCACGTGGCACGTTCGATTCTCTTGGATTATCTCAAGCAGCTCAATTTGGTATAAGTCAGCTTTATTTCTGATCTTTTATTCGTCACTGGAAAATTGATCGATCACTTGCTGCTCGGTCATTTGAGGTGACTTCGTTAGAAATTGATAATAATCTGGCTTGTGATCGGCATAAATCTCAAGATGGATTTTGGCATTGGAAGCTAAATCGAATAATTCGGCATTAATGCTGTAATACTCTCGTTCGTTCAGCCTATAAAACAAATTGGTGCCGCACTGCTGGCAAAAATATCGTGCCGCCCATTCCGATGAGTCATATTTTCGAACAAATTGCTGTCCAGTAAGCTTGATTTTTTGAGTCGATTCAACCGTCAAAGCTGGACCTCCTCCCCATGTTCTACACATGCCGCAATGACACACTGTAATTTCCTCAGAATTGACCTCAACGTCAATCTGCACTGCACCACACAAACAAGCGCCTAACATTTCTTATTTTCCTTATTTGTTTGAGTCGGTTTTTATACTATCGAAAAAAAAACATCACATGGCTAAATATTGCACTGTGATGCTTTAGATTTTGTAAACACTTATGCGCTTTTAATACTCAGCTTAATTGCAGCCAGCGTCGCTATTCAATTTTGAGCTGAAATTCATCTTGGCTAATTTTAATCTTGAGCTTTTTGTATTTACGCTTACTGGCATCGAGTGCTGAGTGCAAAACCTCATTAGAAAAAGTTGTATCATTCATCAACTCCGAATAGATTTTATATCCAATCACAATCTTGGATGGCTTTTCCCCATTATGTTTAAAATCTTCAATTAATTGATCAAGATATGCAACATTTGCTTTTTTCATCAGATCTATTCTTTCAGCCTTGATACTTATTTAAAGTACTTAGATTTCTTTACACTTTGATTAATTTTAAAAAATTAACGACTACATGATCATTTTTTACTGGAAATTTAAACTGAAAAGCAGCAATTTTGTTCTATAAACCACTATCACGTTTTATCATTCTCTACAGCATGCGTTACAGGTAAGTTTATTATGTCCCGAAGACCGCGTGAACAGGTTCATTATCTGCATCTTAAGGAGTTAGGTGGATTAGAAATGCTGAGCGCACAATACTATCAGCAAACATTTTCTCGTCATGTTCATGAAGGCTTTTGTATTGGTGTAATTGAAGAAGGTGCGCAGCGTTTTTTCCGTACTGGTGCTCACCATGTTGCGCCCAAAGGCGATATTATTTTAGTCAATCCAGATGAAATTCATACAGGCTCTTCGGCTGTTGAAACTGGTTGGCGCTATCGAGCAATTTATCCAACCCCTGAACTATTGAGCCGTCTTACTCAGGATTTGGTTTCTACCCAGCGTTTCATTCCTTGGTTTACGCATGCTGTGGTTCATGATGAAGGTCTTGCCCAGCAACTCAGATTATTATTTGATCTTCTTGAGCAGCCACAGAATATTTTACTTAAAGAAACGCTTTTTCTATCTACCATGGCTTGGTTGACTACACGCTATAGTCAAACAAAGCCGTCATTGTTGAGCTTAAGTGATGCCAAAAGCAAAATACTTACAAGCAAAGAAATGATCGCAACACATCCCGAACATGATTTTTCACTGGGTGAACTTGCAGGCTTTGCGCATTTAAGCCAGTGGCATTTTTTAAGACAATTTAAAAAACATGTAGGTTTTTCTCCGCATGCGTGGCTTGTTCAATGTCGTATTATGAAAGCACAAAAATTATTACGTGAAGATTTGACGATTTCAGATGTCTCGCAACGTTGCGGTTTTTCAGATCAAAGTCATTTCACGCGACATTTTAAAAATGCACTCGGTATCACACCCGGCGGTTATATTCGAAGTTTAAAATAAGCAAGTTTATGCAATCAAGATCAATTTTAGGTGGCTAAAATCGTACTGTTATTTTGAGATGTAAAATCCAATCATGATGAATAATGTAATATCGAATTATTTTAACTTGGCCCATATACGTGATTTAGTTACGGGCGCCTTAAAAATTACTCCCTTGTGCATTGCTGTTTTGCCATGGGGATTACTGGCCGGTTCGATGGCGATTCAGGCTGGACTTTCCCCTGCTCAAGCCATCGGGATGTCTGCTTTTGTATTTGCTGGTGCAGCTCAGTTGGTTTCACTTGGTATGATCATGGCGGGCGCTCCACTCATTAGTATTGTTTTGTCTGTATTTCTGATCACCTCACAACATTACCTATACGCGCTCAACTTACGTTCATCTGTGAAAAATGAATCTTTCGGCAAACGTGTATTATTGGGATTTGTTTTAACCGATGAGCTCTTTGCAATCAGTAGCACTCAACCACATTACAACTATCGTGTACTACTCGGTGCAGGAATCTGGTTTTATCTCTGCTGGCTTGTGTTTAGTTTTTTTGGTGTTCTACTGACCTCATCATTTTCACAACTTGAACACATGCATCTGGATTTTTCTATTGTTGCAACGTTTATAGCCATTATTGTGCCTCTGATTCAAAACCGACATGCTCTGATCGGGGTGATCACCACGCTTGTTCTGACAGCACTAAGCCTATATTTAAATATCTTGATGGGTGGATTAATTGCTGCACTGATTGGGATGTGCGTAGCGGCATGGTCTGAATCTAAGGAGAAAAAAGAATGACATGGACATTTATGCTTTTACTGGCGGGAATTGTCTTTTTAAATCGTTATATTTTTTTAGAACCTCGTTTTCCGATCAAAATTCCCGACTGGCTTAATCGTGCCTTGCGCTATTCTGCACCTTGCATTCTTTCATCGATTTGCGTTCCGATTATTCTGATGGATAATCATGTCTTTCGAGAGCACATTATAAACCCCTACTTTATTGCCACACTGATTACCATATTGGTTGCCTATGTTATTCGACATACGCTAGCCACAATCTGTATAAGCCTGAGCAGTTTTTATCTTCTGGTGTATTTAATGGCCTGATTTGGTTCTAGTTAAAACGCTGACTTGGGCGTATGTTTTTCCGTGTCGGTTTGTTCAATATTCTCATCATATCGAAATTCTTATCATATCGAATCAATGAGGATGCGCAAGATGTGTAGCTTATCCGACATGCTAATACAGGCTAAATTTTAGTGACAAATATCATAGTCGATGGCCAATAAGTTGAACTCATGCAGCCCAAGTGAATTAAAAACTTACTTTTTGTAATTAAACTCGTTTTTATTGCCTAAATCGAGTACATTCAGGACAACAGACTGCGTAATTAAACGCAGATCGTACATTAAATTTTAATTGAAAATTAACGCATTCTAAAAATTATAGTTTGAATTAAAGGACAAAATTATGTTTAAGCACATACTTTTGAGTTCTATTATTGCATCTTCGACCTTTCTTTTATCTTACACTGCTCAGGCGTGTACTCGTGTGGTATATCAAGGTAATAATCAGAATATTCTCACTGCCCGATCCATGGATTGGAAAAGTGATGTAGGTACCAATCTGTGGATTCTACCTAGCGGTATCAAACGCAGTGGCAATTCAGGTAAAAACTCCATCCAGTGGACGTCTAAATACGGAAGCGTTGTTGCTACTGGTTATGATGTTGCAACCACAGACGGTGTCAACGAAGCAGGACTCAACGCCAATCTATTGTGGCTGGTGGAATCACAATATCCAGACGAAAAAACCTCGAACAAGCCTAAATTAACCATTGCCGCGTGGGCACAATATGCGCTCGATAATTTTGCAACCGTAAATGAAGCGGTTACAGCTTTAGAAAAAGAGCCGTTTATTATTGTCAGTGATGCAGTTCCCGGAGAACAAAGACTAACTACCTTACATTTGTCACTTTCCGATGCCACGGGCGACAGCGCTATTGTTGAATATATTAATGGCAAGCAAGTGATTCATCATAGTAAGACTTATCAGGTGATGACCAATTCCCCTATTTTTGAAGAGCAGCTTGCCTTAAATGAATATTGGAAAAAAATAGGGGGAACAACATTTTTACCGGGAACCAATCGAGCAGCTGACCGATTTGCTCGGGCATCGTTTTATATCAATGCCATTCCCAAAACTGAAGATCCAAAAGCTAGTCTTGCTTCTGTATTTGGCGTGATTCGAAACGTATCTGTTCCTTATGGCTTAAATACTGAAGAAGAACCTAATATTTCATCGACCCGATGGCGAACAGTGGTTGACCATAAACATAAAATGTACTTTTTTGAATCGGCTCTTTCACCCAATATTTTTTGGATAGATTTAAAAAAGATTAACTTTAAAGATGGTATAACAAAGAAACTGAATTTAGGAAAAAATCAGGAAAATGTCTATGCGGGAGATGCAACCAGTCAGTTTAAAGCATCAACCCCATTTCATTTTTTAGGTAAAGACGATTAAGTCGAAAGTTTCTCAAAATTGGATGAACGAGGAAAAACATGAAAAGAATTTTTGGGTGGTGTACAGCACTCTTTTTATTGCATGGTTGTGCAACTGTTCCTCAAGATACGGCTCCACCGGATGATGTGGCAACGGCGGGACTGCTTTTGTGTCAACCGACCGAACAGTGCCCAATTATGAGTGCACGCTGGAATCCGGAAAATAAGAGCCAATTAAGAATCGATGTTCGCCTCAATAGCTCGTATTTGTATTACGACATCAAAAAGGTGACTTTTATTGTTGATGGTAAACATTTATCTTACAAACCCAAACAGCCTACCGTCTTACGTTATGTGAATCGTTTAGAGCCTAGACGTTCGAGTAACTATATTGTGGTACCAAGTAGCTTTTTATCTGAATTTAAAAACGCAAAATCGATTGAAGTACAAATCAATACCGATCATGGTCCAATCAAACGTGCCATGTATAAAGATGGACAACAATCAAGCGCCTATAAAAACTTTATCGAAGTGTATAACAAGTCATAAAAAAACACCTCACGCCATCGATGGTGTGAGGTGTTTTCTAAAGTAGCGTCTTAAGGCGCGATTGGCTCAAAAGGCGGAATCACATCTGCGTTTTGTGCACGATGGCGCATAAAATGATCCATCAACACAATCGCAAGCATTGCTTCTGCAATTGGCGTTGCCCGAACTCCGACACACGGATCATGGCGACCTTTGGTTAAAACATCGATATTTTCACGATCGATATTAATGGTTTTACCCGGCGTAGTGATACTCGCAGTTGGCTTCAAGGCAATCGCAACGCGAATATCCTGACCGCTTGAAATTCCGCCTAAAATACCCCCTGCATGATTCGCCAAGAACCCATCAGCGCTCAACTCATCACGGGTTTCATGCCCAAACTGGCCAGCAACAGCAAAACCGTCGCCAATTTCAACCCCTTTTACTGCATTAATGCTCATCATCGCATGTGCAATATCGGCATCGAGTCGATCAAATACAGGTTCCCCCCAACCAACTGGAACATTTTCTGCTACGATTTCGAGTTTGGCGCCACAACTTGTACCTTGTTCACGTAAAGACGTAACTAAAGCTTCAAAACGTGGAACGGCATCAACATCACCACAAAAAAATGGATTTTGAGAAACTTCATTCCAGTCGAGTTTTTCTGTTACTTCAGTTCCGATTTGTGTTACGTGCCCGCGAATGACAATACCAAACTTCTCTGCAAGAAACTTTTTCGCAATCGCGCCAGCAGCGACACGCATGGCCGTTTCACGTGCACTTGAGCGTCCGCCACCGCGATAATCGCGAAAACCATACTTTTGCGTATAGGTATAATCGGCATGTCCAGGACGGAAAGTTTGCGCAATATTGCCGTAATCTTTCGACTTTTGATCCGTATTTTCAATGTATAGACCAATCGATGTACCCGTAGTTTTACCTTCAAACACACCCGAAATAATTTTAACCTGATCGGGCTCTTTGCGCTGTGTTGCAAACTTTGAGGTACCCGGTTTACGTCGATCAAGATCCTGTTGTAAATCCGCTTCAGAAAGTTCAAGACCCGGCGGAACACCATCTACAATTGCCATCAAGCCGACGCCATGCGATTCCCCACAGGTGGTGACTCGAAACAGCTGTCCAATACTATTCCCTGCCATAACGTTCCTTCCTTATCTCTCTAATGATGCTTGAAATAATTTCTGATGACGACGGCACTGTTCAGCAGTCAATGCAAAGATTCCCGAACCACCTTTTTGGAATGTTAACCAGTGGAAATCGACCGTATTAAAGTTTTGACGCATCGCCCACTCAGAATTACCCACCTCAATCACAATCAGACCATTTTCGCTTAAGTAATCAGCCGCTTGCGCGAGCATTTTACGCACCAAATCTAGTCCATCCTGACCTGCTGCCAAAGCCAGTTCAGGCTCATGTAAAAACTCTTCTGGTAAGTCAGCCATATCTTCAGCGTCAACATAAGGCGGGTTGCTGACAATCAAATCGTACTGATTTTCTGCAGGAATTTTTGCGAAAAGATCCGACTCCATAAGTGCAATTTGATATTGCTTATTGTGATGTTCAACGTTTAGCGCAGCCACTTCAAGTGCTTCTTTTGAAATATCTGTTGCATCTACTTCTGCATCTGGATAAGCATAACCCAATGCAACCGCGATACATCCTGAACCTGTACACATATCTAGAATTCGATGCGGTGTTTTTGGCGCAGCATTTTCAGGCAGATTGTTTTGTGCCTCTCGCATTTGACCATTTTCATCAAGGCAATAAGGCGCAAAACGTTGTTCAATCAGCTCTGCTACTGGTGAGCGAGGAATTAAAACACGCTCATCAACATAAAACGGTTTGTTGGCAAAATAAGCAAGATTCAGCAAATATGACGTTGGCGTACGCTCATTGATACGGCGTTCGAGTAAACTCAAAAATTCGGCTTTTTCACTTGGCAGCAATTTGGCATCTAGAATTTCTGAGTCTGCCGCCCATTCAAGTGACAACGTTTGCAATACCAATGCTGAGCTTTCAGCAAAATAATCTTCTGTCCCTTGTCCTAAATGAGCATCATATTGACGTAATGCAGTCACACCAAAACGAATAAAATCACGAATTGTGCTTAAACTTTCTGCTGCTTCCTGTAAATGTTCAGGGCTGATTGTCGGTCGCTCCACTCAGGGATCTCCAAAAGGTTGTTATGCAAAACGCGTTATCATACCTTGTTTTGCCAAGCTTTATAAGATCAAGATGGTATGCATTTAAAGGAACTGTGATCACGAGGTGCGATCATGTCATTCAAATCATTCTGTGTTAAAGATTCAAAAGCCCATTCATCATGAGTAGGCTTTTATTTTTTATAAAACTAAATAGCATTAAAAATCTTGTTGTGTTGGACGTAGCACAATTTCATTGATATCGACATCTTTAGGTTGTTCAATTGCATAGGCAATTACACGTGCAACACTGTCGAAAGGAATTGCCATTTTATAAAATTCTTTCACAGTTTCTGCGCTTTGATCATTGGAACTTCCAAATCTTCGCTTACTTTCAATTGCATACGGACAGAAAACCTAATGCCTGCTACAGAAGAGAGATTGATAACAAAATCAGATCTTTACAAATTCAAATTTAATCACAATAAAAAAAGAGACACCGCAGCATCTCTTTTTGAATGATTTATTGTGTCATTACTTATTTTTTAGCAGCAGTTGCTTCAGTGGTGATGTTGACTGTGATCTTATCACCTACGTTTGGTACGTAGTTGCCGATACCGAATTCTGAGCGGTTAAACGAAGTGGTTGCATTAAAGCCAATCGCTGGAACTTTTGCCATTGGGTGCTCACCTTGTTTATTAAGTACAGCATCAAGCACCACAGGTTTGGTAATGCCTTTAACGGTTAAATTACCTGTAATTTTGAAGTGTTTTTTGTCTTTGGTTTCAACTTTAGTACTTTTGAAGGTAATGTTTGGATACTTGGCTGCATTAAACCAGCCTTCTTGCTGGAATTCTTTATCTAGAGCTGGCACATTGGTATTTACGCTACTGACTGGAATCGTCACGTCTACCGATGAGTTCGCAGGTTTAGCGTTATCGACTTTAATGACACCTTGGATGTCACTGAAGTTCGCGCTTGGTGTTGAAAAACCAAAATGGTTCCAGCTAAATACGGTTGCTGTATGCGTTGGATCAATTTTGTAGTCTACTGGCGCTGCGAGTGCCAATGTACTGCTGATCGCAACCGCCAAACCTAAAGATAATGATTGAAGTTTCATTCGATGTTTTCCTTTTAAATCATGTTATTTAGTCTATACATTCAACAATTTAAATCATTCTGATTTATAAAACGATATGTTGCATGGATGAAACACCACACTTTAAATTTAATTTTTCTTAATAATTTTGAATTTTATTTATTTAAATTATACATTTAGAGGATGTAATAAAAGTTGCTCTAAAGAATTTATCTTATTTTAAAAGACAAAAAGCTACATTATTGATTCAATCGATCACAATTACAGGCAAAAAAAAGCCCTTGCAAACAAGGGCCTTTCTTTTAAAGCGCTAAAACTTAGTAGCTTTGTACCGCTTCAATTACAGCTTGGCTAGTAATACCAAAGTGCTGGAACAAATCTTTTGCAGGTGCAGATTCACCATAAGTGGTCATTCCGATCACTTTACCGTCTAGACCTACGAACTTCCACCAGTAATCGACATGCGCCGCTTCAATCGCAACACGAGCACGAATGCTCGCAGGCAATACCGCTTCACGATATGCTGCATCTTGAGTCATGAACAACTCTGCGCAAGGCATAGATACCACACGAACGCCTTCAAGCTGTGCGTAGGCATCCATCGCGATAGATACTTCAGAACCTGTTGCAATAATGATCGCTTTCAATTCGCCTTTTTCTTGTGCCAATACATAACCGCCTTTCGCAGCATCTTGAATTTGTGCTTCAGAACGTGACTGGAATGGCAAGTTTTGACGAGACAAGATCAATGCGGTTGGACCATCTTTACGCTCAAGCGCAGATTTCCATGCAATTGCTGTTTCAACTGTATCAGCAGGACGCCATGTATTGAGGTTTGGCGTACCACGAAGAGACGCGATTTGCTCGATTGGCTGATGTGTTGGACCATCTTCACCCAAACCAATTGAATCGTGGGTATATACATGAATCACACGTTGCTTCATTAATGCAGACATACGTACAGCATTACGCGCGTATTCCATAAACATCAGGAACGTTGCAACATAAGGAACAAAACCACCGTGCAGCGCAACACCGTTAGCAATGGCTGTCATACCGAATTCACGTACGCCATAGTAAACGTAGTTTCCTGCCGGGTTGTCCTGCACACCTTCACACCCTTTCCAAAGTGTCAGGTTAGAACCTGCCAAATCTGCTGAACCGCCTAGCATTTCTGGCAATAACGGACCAAACGCTTGCAAGGTGTTCTGGCTCGCTTTACGGGTTGCAATTGTTTCTGCTTTCTCATTCACCTGCGCAATAAATGCATCGGCTTGTGCAGTAAAGTCTGCTGGCAAGTCACCATTTACACGGCGCAATAATTCTGCTGCTTCAGTTGGATATTTTGCTTGATATGCGGCAAATACATCATTCCATGCAGCTTCAGAAGTTTGACCTTTTTCATTGGCATTCCAAGCGGCATAAATATCTTGCGGAATAACAAATGCTTCATCGCTCCAACCCAGTGCTTCACGGGTAAGTTTGATTTCTTCTGCACCCAATGGCGCACCGTGACAGTCTTCTTTACCTTGCTTGTTTGGAGAACCTAAACCAATAATTGTCTTACAGATAATTAAAGTTGGTTTAGTAGTTTCTGCTTTTGCTTCAATCGTTGCCTGACGAATTGCAGCGGCATCATGACCATCTACACGAAGAACTTGCCAACCGTAAGCCTTAAAACGTTGCTCAGTATCATCACTGAACCAACCTTCAACCTCACCATCAATCGAGATGCCATTGTCGTCATAGTAAGCAATGAGTTTGCCTAGACCTAATGTACCCGCCAATGAACACACTTCATGTGAAATGCCTTCCATCAAACAGCCATCGCCCAAGAAGCAATAAGTGAAATGATCAACGACTGTTAAGTCGTCTTTATTGAACTGAGCGGCTAGTGTTTTTTCAGCCAGTGCGAAACCAACAGCATTTGCAATGCCCTGACCTAAAGGACCTGTTGTTGTTTCGATACCTGGTGCATAACCATATTCTGGGTGACCCGGTGTTTTTGAATGAAGCTGACGGAACTGTTTTAAATCGTCAATTGAAAGATCATAACCAGTTAAATGCAACAACGCATAATGCAGCATTGATCCATGACCGTTAGACAGTACAAAACGGTCGCGGTTGGCCCATTGCGGGTTTGCTGGATTATGGTTTAAAAATTCACGCCACACCACATCAGCAATATCTGCCATCCCCATTGGTGCACCAGGATGCCCTGAGTTTGCTTGTTGCACAGCATCCATAGCCAATACACGAATTGCGTTTGCAATACGACGTTCGTTTAAAGGGGTCGTCATAGGTCAGTATCCAAATTAAAGCTGATAAGGAAGAAGAAATGAATCAGAATTCAAACTGTGAGTATTGTCTTAAAAAAAACTGAATGGGTAAAGCCTAGAGTGACGTTTCATGTTTGTTTTTTTGAATTCAGGCACAAAATGTCTAAAAATTAACTGATTCTCGATGATTTTTAAATTGCTCAAATCTGATGAACGAATCTAAAGGCAATAAATTTAAGCACTCAATCTTGTTGAAAGTGAATTTGATTCATCTTTATATACATCTTTGTTAGCTTCAATCAGTTATAGAGTTTTCGATTTAATACACTTCGGTGAAAAGAATCGGATGATTTCACATAAATTTCATCTGAGATTGATTATTGTATAACTGAAACTTAGACAAAACACTATGCTTTATAAGTTCTATTGATATAAATTAAAATTTATATGAATTGAAATAAATTCATTGATTTTAGTCAGCTTAAGCTAGTCCTGAAGTCTAAGTCGATGTAACATATCCCGTCTTTTGAATTAACTGTGATAGGACTTTCATGCGCGAGTACGCTGTTTTTACTTCGGAATCTGTAAGCGAAGGTCATCCCGATAAAATGGCAGATCAGATCAGTGATGCTATTTTGGATGCGATCTTAAAAGAAGACCCATACGCACGGGTTGCTTGTGAAACACTCGTAAAAACAGGTGCTGTGGTTCTGGCTGGTGAAATTACCACAACAGCGAATGTTGATTTTGAAGCGATCGTTCGTCAAACCGTAAACGGTATTGGCTACCATCACTCTGATCTCGGATTTGATGGTTCAACCTGTGCGGTCATTAACATGATCGGCAAGCAATCACCTGAAATTGCACAAGGTGTAGATCGTCAGAAACCTGAAGATCAAGGCGCTGGCGACCAAGGTTTGATGTTTGGTTATGCAAGCCGTGAAACTGACGTGCTTATGCCTGCACCAATCTCTTATGCGCATCGCTTAATGGAACGTCAAGCCGAGCTTCGTCGCTCTGGTGTTTTGCCATGGTTACGACCAGATGCAAAAAGCCAAGTCACATTCGCTTATGAAAATGGCAAACCTGTGCGTTTGGATGCGGTTGTTTTATCGACTCAACACGATCCTGAAATTTCTCAAGCACAGCTAAAAGAAGCCATTATTGAAGAAATTATCAAGCCAGTTATTCCAGCAGACATGTTCCATGCCGCAACTAAATTCCACATTAATCCAACGGGTTTGTTTGTGATTGGTGGCCCAGTGGGTGACTGTGGCTTAACAGGTCGTAAAATCATTGTAGATACTTACGGCGGTATGGCACGTCACGGTGGTGGTGCATTCTCTGGTAAAGATCCATCGAAAGTTGACCGTTCTGCTGCTTATGCAGGGCGCTATGTGGCAAAAAATATTGTCGCGGCTGGCTTGGCAGACAAATGTGAAATTCAGGTAAGTTACGCGATTGGTGTGGCTGAGCCAACTTCGATTTCAATCAATACGTTTAATACTGGAAAAGTAGATGACGAATTGATCGTGGCCTTGGTGCGCGAACACTTCGACCTTCGTCCATTTGGTATTACCCGTATGCTTAACCTGCTTCAACCGATGTATAAGCAAACTGCTGCTTACGGCCATTTTGGTCGCGAAGGATCAGATACTGCCTTCACTTGGGAAAAAACAGATAAAGTACAAGTGCTCAAAGATGCATCTGGCCTTTAATTGCTAAGCAATTGATTAAAAAAATGTCCGACACAAGTCGGACATTTTTTTGGTTTTAATTACGCGTTATTGATTCGATTTAGTCGGTTTATCATGATTAAAAATGTCCAGCAAAGTATGCTGATTGGGTGTGTCATCTTGCGCCTCAACATAGAAATGAAAGGTTTTAACTACCATCACTACGGCTAGACAACCCACCAAGCAAAATACCCACCACCCGTAAGGACTACGGATATGATGCGAACCACAGTGAGGACATTCTTTGTCTGTTGATGCAACGACCTTGTCACAACACGCACAACGATATTGATACAGCATGGGCTTCCCCCTGTCTTAGTGCTGATTTATTTTTCTAGTTTCGTTTGCATAATTAAGAACCAAATATGGATCTTTAATTGCATACTATGACAATGTGTATGATATTTCAACAGCAAACCATTTCAATCAAATGACTCAATAGTGCCAAAATTGTTACATTTTTGGCACGGCTAGTGAAAAAAAGTTTCAACTGTTAAAATGTGAAATGTCATGTAGCAATTAACCTCATCATATGGCTCAACTTATTAACAAAGGTGGTTTCCGTGAGCGCGCGAACCGCAGCCGTGGTTATCAGCAGTCTGAAAATCGCCAAACTGCGCTCCTTCCCAACAAATATCAACCCAATCACGGTACTGAAGCTTCTAGCCTCACATTAGATCAAGAGACTTCTGATAAAACTGATGACAATAAAAAAGCTGAATGAAAATATCATTCAGCTTTTTTTCAACTCAGAAAATCGTTTATTTCTGATCTTTGTGCTCGATTTGTTTCTGATCTGGCTTCACTTCGCGCGCTTCACCATCAATTACATTTGAATCTTGAAATGGAGATCCACCACCCTGCTGATTCTGCATATTTTGCATTTGACGCATGAGATCTTCAAATGGGTTTTGGCCATTCGCTCCGCCAGCACCTCCCATCATGCCACCCATCATTTTGTTCATCATGGCTTCTTGACGCTTAGCGAGCGTTTTCATTAAGGCATTACGGAAGAATGTTTGTACCCCTGGAATTAAAATCAATAACGCTAAAATATCGGAAATTACACCCGGTATCATTAGTAAAAAGCCAGCCATCGCCGTTGCAAGTTTCTTGCTGACCGCTGGATCGTTACCAAGCTGACCTGACATCTGCATTTGTTGTAGTTGTGGCATGATGGTGGATGCACTTGAACGTAACATGTTCAAACCAATGAAAAAAGCGATAATAAACCAGAAAAACACGTACCAGCCGCTTATGAATTGAGCAATGCCAATCCATACAGCAATTTCCAGAATCGCGCCAAGAACAACAATAAGAAGTAAATTCATTTAAAACTATGTCTATCTCAAAAAATTAAAGGTTTTATGCAGTATCAAGACCGACTCAAAGAGAATCAAGCTTTTTTCATGCGCTTATGTAAAAATATGGGCATTATTTTATTTTTAAAGTCTTTTATGCCATTAATCATCGGAATTGATCCAGGTTCGCGTTTAACCGGTTATGGAATCATTGAAAAAAATGGAAATGACCTACGTTTTATCGATGCCGGCACGATTCGCACCGAAACCCAAGGAATGCCAGAGCGATTAAAACGAATTTTTGCTGGCGTTGAACGCATTGTAAAGTTTCATGGCCCAACCGAAGCTGCGGTTGAGCAAGTATTTATGGCACAAAACCCTGATTCTGCTTTAAAACTCGGTCAAGCACGCGGCGCTGCGATTGCTGCATTGGTCAATTTAGATCTAGACGTGGCTGAATATACCGCACGTCAGATCAAACAATCGGTGGTTGGATATGGCGCAGCCGACAAAGAGCAAGTGCAAATGATGGTCATGCGTATTTTGAGCTTAACCATCAAACCACAAGCAGATGCTGCGGATGCCTTGGCTGCTGCAATTTGCCATGCCCATGCATCGGGCAATATGAGTAAATTTGCAGTGCTCAATGCACTTGGCGGTATGGCCAGAGGCCGCAGCAGATACAGTAGCCGGCGTCGTTAAAATGAAATCTAAGGATTAACGACCTGATAGATCGCATCAAGCATTTGGTGCGCCTGAATCCCTCGTTGGCCCGATTGCGCCAGTCGATCACCTGCCTGTCCGTGTAAAGTCACAATATCCGATAACGAAATATGCGTATCGACTTGTGCTTTCAGGCTGGCAATCATACCTGCCAATACATCCCCCATACCCGCCGTGCCCATACCGGCATTACCAGTTGTACAGATCCAGAGCTGATCTGGTTCTAAAACAAGACTACCAGCACCTTTGAGTACCCATTGTCCAGAAAATCGCTGATAAAGCTGCTCAATGGCAGTCACTCGATCTTGTTCGATCTCTTTAGCAGAAGTATTTAGTAATCTCGCTGCCTCGCCAGCATGAGGGGTGAGATATACGTTTTGTGAAACTGTGAAACTGTGTTCAGCTAAAAACCAGAGTGCGTCGGCATCGATGACTAGATGTAATTCAGCGCGTTTCAGTAATACAGGACACCATTTCATAAACTGTTTTTCTGACCATTCATCACGGCCAAGCCCCATACCAAAACAAACCGAATCGATTTGCTGAAGTAAAGTCAGAATTTCATCTGAAGTTAAAGCTTGAATGTCTTTAATCATGATGTTGGGCGCTCGTGCCAAAATAGCAGCATGATGAGTCGCATCACAAACCACAGTCACTTTTCCGGCGCCAGCATGAAAGGCTGCTTCTGCAGCCATAATCACCGCGCCGCCCATATCACGATGGCCACCAACAACCAGTACATGGCCATATGTTCCTTTATGTCCAAAGGCTTGGCGTTTAGGCAATATGATCTTGGCAGATTTTAAAAGTGCGGTCGGTTGCAACGAAACGTCAGGTGGAAGCAAGTCAATCAGTTCAACTTGTCCAGAGAACTCAGAACCTTGCCCTGTATGCAGTCCTATTTTGTGGGCAAGCACGGTATAGGTGATATCGGCTTTAATTGCTATAGGCAAGCACTGCCCCGTATTTGCATTTAAGCCACTAGGTAAATCAAGCGCCACTTTAAACCCCGAAAGCTGATTAAAATGCTTAATCACCGTCTGCCAGTCTGAGTCGAGGTTACGATTTAAACCATGACCAAATAGCGCATCGATATGACAATCATATACATCGGGTACATCGAAAGATGAATGAATATTAAGCTGATGCCTACGCGCAATTTGTACGGCCTGCGCAAGATCTGGAGATTCACCTGCCGGGGCAGCAAAAATAGTAACCTGATAACCCGCTTGCTGAAGATAAGCCGCCAGAAAATAACCATCACCTGCGTTATTCCCCATTCCACACCAAACCGCGATTTTACGAGCACTTAGGCTATTTTTTTGAATGAAATGATCTAATTTATTGCAAATCGACCATGCAACCTGTTGCATAAGCCCGAGCGATGAATTTTGCTTTTGGAACCATCGTTGTTCCCATGCTCGGATCTCTTGGCTGTGATAAACTGCTGCATGCATTTTGAATTCTCCGTTATTTTTTAATTTATGCCACTTGATCAGCCGCATGGCAGCATTCCCCTCACCCAAGATGATCCAGAAGAACTCAAAAGCTGGATTAAATCGCAGGCCTTAGCGCTGGGTTTTTCTGATTGTGTCATCGCTAAACCAGATGCTCAAGACCAAATGCCACGTTTTAAAGAGTATTTAAAACGTGGTTATCATGCCGATATGCATTATCTGGCAGAAAATCTCGATAAGCGTGCCGACCCAACCCTACTGTTGCCGGGTACCAAAAGCATTATTTGTGTGCGCATGAATTATCTGGTAGAAAGCCCTAAGCCTCGATATGTACCAGATCAACCCAATTCGGCCATTATTGCGCGTTATGCACGCGGGCGCGATTATCATAAGGTCATGCGTGGGCGCCTCAAAACATTGGCTGGAATCATTAAAGCGCGCGTTGGTGAGTTTGAATCACGTCCATTTGCCGATTCTGCGCCAATTTTTGAAAAATCACTGGCGGAGAGTGCCGGAATGGGCTGGACGGGCAAGCACACCCTACTCATTCATAAAAAATCTGGCTCTTTTTTTGTGCTAGGTGAACTATTTACCTCTTTGGAATTGCCCTTTGATCAGCCTGCCACAGCACATTGTGGCTCATGTACCGCCTGTATCGATATTTGTCCAACCCAAGCGATTGTCGAACCGTATATGCTGGATGCACGCAAATGTATTGCCTATTTAACCATTGAATATAAAGGCATCATTGCTGAAGAATTAAGAGCTGGTATTGGTAATCGTATTTTTGGATGTGACGATTGCCAGCTCATTTGCCCGTGGAACAGTTTTGCAAAAATAGCTTCAATTCCGGACTTCAACCCGCGACATGGATTAGATAATATTTCACTACTTGAAATATGGACATGGGATGAGGCCACATTTTTGGCAAATACTGAAGGTAGCCCAATTCGGCGAACTGGCTTTCAATCATTTAAACGCAATATTGCGATTGGGTTGGGAAATGCACCCTACTCAGATGAAGTCATCGAGGCCTTAAAAATGGCGCGCGAGCAGCATGATGAAATTGTACAAATTCATATTGATTGGGCAATTGAACAACAATTGAAAAAACAATACCAGATCCATTAAAAAATGATGTTTTTTGCCCTTCGGCTTTGGCACGAATTCTGTATGATTAGGAACTAGTAAATGCAATCATCATGGACTATGACAATGACATTACGTAATGATTGGACTCGTGACGAAATCCAAGCACTCTACGATCAACCTTTTTTAGATTTGGTATTTCAGGCACAACAAGTGCATCGTGAGCATTTTTCTGCCAACACGATTCAAGTAAGTACGTTACTTTCAATCAAAACAGGTAAATGCCCGGAAGATTGTAAATATTGCTCTCAATCTGCACATTATGATTCTAAATTAGAAGCAGAAAAGCGTATTGCCGTCGATAAAGTTATTTTAGAAGCGAAAGCTGCTAAAGAATCTGGCTCTTCACGTTTTTGTATGGGTGCTGCATGGCGTAACCCGCATGAACGCGATATGCCTTATGTGCTTGAAATGGTTCGCGAAGTAAAATCACTGGGCCTTGAAACCTGTATGACACTTGGTATGCTGAATCAGTCGCAAGCTGAGCGTTTAAAAGATGCAGGGCTAGATTACTACAACCACAACCTCGATACATCACGCGAGTACTATAACAATATTATCAGTACCCGTACCTTTGATGATCGTTTGAATACGCTTGATCACGTTCGTGGTGCAGGCATGAAAGTGTGTAGTGGTGGTATTGTGGGCTTGGGCGAACAGAAACAAGATCGAATCGGCTTGTTACATGAGCTTGCAACGCTTCCAATTCATCCTGAATCTGTGCCAATTAATATGTTGGTACCAATTGAAGGTACACCATTGGCAGAAGTTGAAAAATTAGATGTGACTGAATGGATTCGTACCATTGCTGTAGCACGTATTATCATGCCACAGAGTTATATTCGTCTCTCGGCAGGCCGTGAATCTTTGAGTGATTCAGATCAAGCATTGGCATTTATGGCAGGTGCAAACTCCCTATTTTCCGGTGACAAACTTCTCACTACACCAAACGCTGGTGAAGGTAAAGATCAGGTCTTGTTTGCAAAATTAGGCCTTGTTGCAGAAAAACCAAAAGTATCTGTACGTGCCATGGCTGTCGATGCAATGTCAGCTTAAGTTCAGTTGGTAAGAAAAGCCCTCAAGTCATTTGAGGGCTTTTTTATATTGATGTCACTAAATTTCCATATTTTGCAGTTAAATACATTCCTTCTCGAATCAGATCTTCACCTAGTGCGTGACATACCCGTAATTGGTTTGTTGCTGTATCATAATGTAATGAATCAAAAATATCAGGATGATGAAATAAACAGATAATGGTTTCACTCAAATCTTGCGTTACTACATGGTCGAGTTTTGACATTTCGTTTCTTTAACAAATCTAAAAATATTCAAGAATAATCATAATTGTTAATCCACATAAAATAAAGTGTAGTATTTAATGCTAATTGGATAAGTACGTATTCTTTAATTTGTCTCTTATTAAAATTTATATGTAAAAATCAAAGATGGAAAACGAGTTTTCCACCTTTCAGCTAAATATATTTCTATATTTAGTTTATCTTATAAAAATTAAAATCAAACACTGTTTGGTTTGAGTGTATAAAAGCTATCTTTCTGCTTAGAAAGTAAATTAATAAATTCAGGAATATTATCAATTGACAAAGTATATGGATTAAATTCATCAATATTATATTCAGAGAAAAAATTAACAATTTCCTTGTGAAAAATAGCATATTTCATATGCCATTTAGAAAATAATCTGTCTGTTACATCCTCACAATACATTAATTCACAATTTTCATGACGAGGATCATTTAAGATTTTGTTATGAAAAAGATCATTAATTTTGATTTTGTTACCTTCAAGACACTGAACGAAATAGCCATTTCCATAATAAAGTGCACCACAAATAGCATTTGGGGTATTAAAATTTAATGCTTCAGTTAAAATATTAAATAATTCATTCATTGGATTATCGCATTCTTTTAACTTACTCACATACAGCATTCTTGCATCGCTCATACTTGTCTCGATATATAATAATTTAAAAAAATTAAAATAATACAAATACTTGCTGAAGGGATTTGTGTTTTTAATCACTTAAAGAATACTCTAAACTTTTTGTATAAGTAATAACTAAAATGAAAAATATTCTTTTTTGATCAAATTTTAACAAATATTGATAGAATCTGCCTTTATATTAAAAATATATTTAAAAATAAATACTTATTCTAATAATGTAGATTTATTGATAACTTACAGAGATTAATTAATATTATTCCACACCTTAAAAGTGTGACAAATTTAACAATTCTATTGCAAATTGATACATATTTTCATTTTATCCTTAGCAGATCTGTTGAATTTATACCCACTATAAATGCTTGAATTTCATAAAAAAACGTTTTTCATATCACTTTTCCTAAATTTCCATTTACGCATATCTCGATATCATTTAAGCAAATTTGATACCGTACCCACGCTTATTGCTAACTCATGCTTTGATGTTCTGATCTGGATGGATGTTCTTTATCTACTTCAAATCTCTTACATTCACCAATGGGCTTTATTAGAGTGATTGATGCATAAATAATCAAAGTATATGTGCCATACTGTGTATTATCTTTCCTTTACAACAAGCATCTTTCGGAGTCATTAAAGCTTAAAATAGAGCTTACCCGTTTAATTTATTAATAAATCGTCAAAAACAATTCGAGTTGGTCAATAATTGTCTTTGATTGCTTTACTCAACAAGATGACATGAGCTAGAATCCGAATGTTTTGCAATATAGCGTTTTTTTGCAATTTTTTTGAGAGTTTACGCTGTATCTACTTAATAAAAAACTTGTAATATATTTTGAAATTCGCTAAGATTGCGCTCAACGCAAATTGTTTGAAATACAATAACTTGCGATATAGGGCCTATAGCTCAGTCGGTTAGAGCAGCGGACTCATAATCCGTTGGTCCCCAGTTCGAGTCTGGGTGGGCCCACCATATAAATCAACCACTTAGGTGCATTAATCCTAAGTGGTTTTTTAATTTATAAGATTTTAGTAAGCGTATAGTAAGCAACTAAAATCAACGCAAAATTCTAAGATCATTAAAACCCGACACCATGATTTCTTGAACTTTTTCTGACATAACTCTACTGTTCTTATAAACAATTCTTAAATTTTTATTATGTAATATTCTTTGTTCACTTAAAGTAGACTTAAGTGAATTTTCGAGCTCCCAATCACTTCTCATCAACAACCACTCTGGTGTTTGAAATGAATAGTCGTTAAATGAACTGCTTTCAATTCTTATAAGTTTTGTTTGAATTATATTAAACAAAAAAATGTGTGCCCGTTCCATACCAACTAATAATGAAATTTCCTCCATACTATCAAGGATCAGATCATAAATTAAATTAAGCATTGGCAAGTCATGTTGTTGTTCAGCTAAAATATAAAGTAAGAAAAGGAAGCCAAAACTGTCCAAATTATGAAAATTTTTAATTTCATTTAAAATCTCCGCATTTAGAAGCGCACCTTCTCCATAACTTGAAGCCATATATTTTTTTAGATATTCGGGGGCTTTTTTTATCCAATACCAAGTTTCATATTTGAATTTTGGAATATTCTTTAATATGCTCCATATATAATGCTCATGTAATTCAATAGAGTTCGGAAGCTTCTCTCTAATCCTTTCTACCCATTTATTACCTAAAGTAACTTTTCCATTTTTAATTTTCGAGAAATATTGGCTATCACTTTCAATATTTAAATTTTCGTGAAAAAAAAATGAAAACTCTTCATCAGTTTTCACGTCAAAGTTGAGTTTTAGATAAATAGCAGTCGCATCATACCAAAATAAATTCTGTGCCACATCAATTGCTTGTACTTTTGGTCTAGCCATACCTTAAACTCCATTTTTTGTCAAGGTAATGAATCAAAGTTAATTATTACCTTTTTGAAGCATAAAAAAAATCATTTACTTGAGTAAAAGTTGAAACAGGTTGATTTTTTGATGAAAAAACAAGCAATTATTTGTAATCCACAGCTATTACTTAGTACAAAAGAAGCGGCTGAGATGCTTGGTTTAAAGCCACAAACATTAAGGAGATGGGCTATCTATGAAAACGGACCAATAACTCCTATCAGATATGGTCGATTAGTCCGCTGGAATAAACGTGAAATTTTAGATTTTGCTCGTGAAAATGTGTAAGGATATTAAAATGAAGACTAGTGAAAAAGACAATTTTTTCGAGCTAATAGAAAAATATGAACCACTTGAATACGATAATGGTTATTTCGAAGTTACAGAAGCAGGACTATTTTATATAAAAAAGAACAAAGATGCTGAGCATAAGAAATTTATTTCAAGCCCTATACTGGTATTAGCAAAAACCAGAGATGACCGCTCAGTTGCATGGGGTAGATTGTTAAAATGGATTGATGACTCAGGTGTTATCCATACATTAGCAATATCTATGCAAAATTTTCAAACTGATGGCGCCGAGTTAAGGAAAATGTTATCTGATCAGGGTGTGACGATTGGTATTGGCGTAAATGAGCGTAAGCTTTTTCTCACTTACTTAGCAAATTACCCCATTAAAAAATTTGCTTTGTGCGTAAATAAGGTTGGATGGCATGCTGATCAATATATTTTACCTAATAGTGTAATTGGATCTAATCAGTCAAATGAGATAGTAGTTTACCAAACGAATGATCCGTTACAAGATAAATATAAGCAGAAAGGAACACTAGCAGAATGGCAGGAAAATATTTCAAAAAAAGCAGAGGCTCATAAGTTTTTAGTACTAGCAATTTGTGTAGCTTTCGCAGGATCATTACTTAGTCCCTTAAAACAGAATGGGACAATTATTCATAATAAAAGTAAATCAAGCAAAGGTAAAACTACTTCTCTTTACGTATCAGCCAGCGTTTGGGGTAATCCTGTAGACTATTATCAGACTTGGCGAAGTACAAGTAATGCTCTTGAGCAAGCGGCATTTTCACATAATGATGGAGTTTTAATTCTTGATGAAATTAGTGAAATTTCAAACCCCTCAGAGCTAGGCAATATCGTTTATATGCTAATTAATGGTAGTGGGAAAGGACGTCTGACAAAATCGATTAGTTTAAGAGATATTAATAAATGGCAACTAATGGTTCTTTCCAGTGGAGAAAAATCATTATCTGAATTAATGCAAGAAGTTGGGCAAAAAACTAAATTAGGGCAAGAAATACGTTTAATTAACATCGATCTTGACTCATCACCATATGGTATTTTTGACTCAGTTGATTTTGAAGATAATGCTGCATTACAAGCAATTTTATTGAATAAAAATTTAAAACTTTACTATGGTACTGCAGGAATTGAGTGGTTGAACTATTTAACGAACGATCTTAAAAAAAGATCATCTGAGGCTCAAATTTTATTTGATGAGTATAGCAAATTGTTGATATCCGATTACAAAGAAGGACATATTATTAGAGTGGCTAACAGTTTTGCACTGATTGCAGTAGCTGGTGAACTGGCTACTCAAGCTAACATTACTTCTTGGCAAAGTGGGACAGCAATTCATGCAATTAAAAATGTATTTAAAGAATGGTATGATAATTTTGATCATAAATCAGGTTATGAAGATAAAGAAATACTTGAACACATTAAGTCTTTTTTTTCAATTCATGGATCGAGTCGTTTTGAGAGTCTGGAGCAAGTTTTTTGTAACCCAATTACTGGAAATCAAATTAATATAAAAACTACGAATAGAGTTGGTTACTGGAAAGATTCAGATGATGGTAAGTTGTATTTGGTTTATCCCGAACTATTTAAAAAAGACATCTGTATAGGACTTAATCATAGACAAGTATCAAAATTACTTCGTGATTACGGATGGTTGGATCATGATGATGGACGCACGACCAAATCGATACGCTTACCACACTTATCAGGTACTACGCGCATGATGATTTTTAAAGAATCTGAAATGTATAAATTTTCTATTGACTGAATATACAACAGTATTTAGGTGACAACGGTAACTTGGGTGACAGTATAGAATTGATTGGCTTAAAGATGTCACCAAAGAACTGTACTGTTCGGTGACAAGCTCAAACGCTTATTTATCAATATGTCACCAGTGTAGCCATTGTCACCAAAAATATACTAATAAATATATTTTATTTTCGATGCTACATAAGAAAAATGTATTATGAAAATATTTTACAAGATTCGATAAAATTTGTATGGATAATAAGGAATTTTATTCAATCCATGGAACACTTTCCCTTGGACCATAAATATAACCATCGCTTATCCAGAATTTACCACTATCTTTCGGCCCGTATATAAAATTACTATCGATCCAATATTTTCCAGAATTTTTGGGACCATAGATAAAGTTACTCTCAACCCAATACCTACCAGAAAATTCTGGACCATAAATAAAATTACCATCAATCCAATATGTTGTATACATAAATATCTACCATTCAAAATTGTGAACTTACATCTATGTTTAGAAGTTGTTTTGACTCATTTGTAGTTATTCCAGTAAATATGAATTCCATCTACTCGTCAACATTTCGTTTTATTTCCGCATGAAATATATTTATGTCTGTTATATCAAAAAACTTTACAAGCTGATCATAATCAATAATCGCTTCTTCATCATTAGCAATTAAGACATGTAAATCAAGGTCAAAAATTTTTAGTTACTTGATTAAATCTTTAACTTTCATTTTTTATTATCTCGACAAATTATTTCATATTTTTTAAGTATTAGAAGAAGAATAAACGATTCGTTAATCTATAAAGGTTTTATAGATTTATCATAATTTTCTAAATAAATTATATCATTAGGGCTATCTTGCATTAAGGGTTTGGAGATAAATATTATCTAAGTTACTTAAATTTAACTGACAACTTGTGTGTGAGGTCGATCTAATTCAGTGAATTTATTTAACACGGCTACGCGTGTATAAATTTCATTAATCTGACTAAGAAAGAATGTTGCCGTTAATTTATCGCCTAATAATTTGATACAATCCATCTTGGTTTCCACCAAACTTCGACGATGATAGCCAGATCTTTTTTCAATAATGTCTTGCCTAAACATTTAACTTTTCAAAGTAGCTCATTTTGCTAGAGCTAGATAATCTTTGTATTTATCCAAGACTTAGCAGAATCACCGTTTGCGCTCGCAGATCTATAACGAACTGACGGCATTCTTTGGTGTCATAGGCTCCATCAGTATAAATAGAGCTAATCTGCTAATCTTATGGAATCTGATTGAGTAAATCACTAAGTACCTTTGAATTAGTAATATTATTTATGATGAGCTGTACTGCACGTATTTCAGCGTCTATACAAATCTGGAACTTACGTCATTGGCGACGATATTCAGTCTGATGCTTCTTCTATTTCCATTCACCCTCATCTAAAAACTTTAGACCACTAGAATCCAAGATCAATAGAAACCTATCACTACTCTTTTGATAAAGTATTGCAATATTATAATATAGTTCTGTCTTCTACAAAGCGTCGTACAATCTGGTGTTGATCAATCTAATCAAGCTCTAAACAAATCCTGTAACCATGCGTAGAGAGACGAAATAAAGATTTTATCGTTAAAAAGCATTTGATGGCTGTGTCGGAATAAGTCTGATTTCGATCATGCTTATTGACTCATCGTCGATACCGTCTATGACTTACAAGTTTTGTTCCTTATTGAACTCGGTATCAACGTTTCCCTATACTTCTTTTGATTGCACGATAGATTGTTAATCGAGAACGGCCCAACTCCCAAGCAAGAATCGCGATTGAACTTTTGCTTTTCAAAGTAGTATAAATCTCGTATCTTTCTTTTTGAGACAGTTAGATTAATTTCTTTATTGTGTGCTTTACAATTGATAGTTGAAAAAGTCTTATATTTCTATAAATATACCTAAATTTTTCAACTAACTAAAATGTATTGTAATTGGAACTCGAATCTTCAAAGCTGAATGAGTAAAAAATGTATATAAATAATATTTTTATAGAAAACATGGGAGCAATTGAAAAACTCCAACTTACATCAAGTCAATTAATTAAGACTGATAAAAATCCTAAAACCCTGATTCTTGTCGGTAAAAATGGTACAGGGAAGACAACCTTACTATCAAGTATAGTAGACTCATTATATGAGTTATCTAATAGTGCTTTTAGCGATATTTTACCAAAAAATGGTAATGGCTATAAATATTTTCGTATCTCTGGTGCTTCAAATATGCGAGTAGACTCGAGTTATGCATTTGCCTATATAGAATATAAAAATAAAGATAATCATAACTATGAATATATAGAGAAAAATGGTCAAATATCATCAAGCTCTTTAAAAGAAAAAACTCAAAATTTATTGAGAATTAATATCTCTGATAAAAATGGTAATTTTAAAGAAATAACGAATACTGAGGAAAGTTCAGAATTTAAAAAAGATTTTTCTTCAAACTCATATTGTTATTTCCCTTCAGATCGTTATGAACTTCCATATTGGTTAAATAGAGAAACGATAAAACAAAGTGAACAATTTGTTGATATCAAAAGATTTAATGATCAATTAGATCGAGAAATTCTAGTCCGTAGATCTATTGATGACATTAAGCAATGGATTTTAGATGTTTTTTTAGATTCAAGAGCAGATCTAGTTTTTGAGGGTCCTAATGTTTCTACAAAAATTTCGACGAGTACTTTGAGGTTGTTAAAACAATCAATTGAAAATATTGAAAATATTATTTCAAAGATTGTTCAAACAGATATTTCTATTGACCTGAACTTCAGAGGGCATGGACATTCACGTATTAAATTAGTTGAAAAAGGCTCAAGAAAAATTTTTAGCCCAACCCTAGATAATTTATCGGCAGGTCAAAGTACACTTTTAGGTATTTTTGCTACTATTATTAAATATTCAGATAGACTAGAAATCAATAAAAGTATTAATCTAAATGAAATTGAAGGAATCGTGATCATTGATGAGGTTGATTTACATTTACATATAGAGCTTCAATATCAAGTATTACCACAGCTTATTCAGTTATTTCCAAAAGTTCAATTCATTATCACGACCCACTCACCTTTCTTACTAGCAGGTATTTCAGATAAATTTACACTTGATGATTACGTAATGATTAATATGCCAGATGGAGTACTTATTGAAAGAGCTGATGATTTTGAAGAGTTTACGAAAGCTTATAGCTTATTCCAAGATATTACTAATGCACACAAAGAAGAACTGAATATTCTCAAACAAAAAATTTTAAGTTCTACTAAACCTCTTATTATTACAGAAGGTAAAACAGATTGGAAACATTTAGTAGCTGCTTTTAAACAGCTAGGCCACGAGTACGCTGAGCTTGATATAGAATTTCTTAAATATGAAGATGAGCTTAAAATGGGATCATCTGCATTGAAAACTATGTTAGAAAACTTAAAGAAAGTTCCGCAATCTAGAAAAATAATTGGTATCTTCGATAGAGATGAACCTGCAATTTTAAAGGAGTATGGTGAAAATTTTTATAATGATTTAGGAAACAATGTATATGTATTATGTATTCCTAAGATAAGTGAAGCATTAGACCAGATATCTATTGAATATTACTATCCTGCCTCTGATTTAAAGAAAGAAGATAAACATGGAAGACGATTATTTGATGGTCTAGAATTTCATAAAAGCGGTAATAGTATGTGTGGAAATTTTCAAGCTCAAGAGAAAAGTAAAACAGGTAAACAAATAATTATTGACAGCGGAGTTTTTAAGTCAGATGATCTAGAATGGCAGAATTCAGTAGCTTTAAGTAAAAATAATTTTGCAGAATATATTTTAAATAAAGAAGCAGAATTTTCTGACATTCAATTTTCAAATTTTAGTAAAATATTTGATATTATTAAAGCTATATCAATCTGCTAAATATATATTTCAAAGAAGCCTAACAAGCTTCTTTCTAAATACTCATTATTAAATTCAATCCACAATTAAGAAAATCAGGTTTTTATTTCAATCAAATTTATACAATTTTCATAGCTCAAAAAATTTCCTAAATTTTAACAAAATTTTGACTATCTATATATCAAGTTTTAAGAGAATTATTTCATTTATTTTTTTATTAATAAATTTACAAATAATTCCATAAAACACACAGAATTTATAAAAATATGATTTAATTAAAATTTGCTATATCTTTAAAAAAATCACAATCATTCATAGCTAAACTTGAAAAATTGAACAGAAGAATTGATGTTTTAGAATTGCGTGTTGGCTTATAAGCTTTAGATAAAACTATCAGTGAATTTTTAGCATACTGTTTTAAGCATTAAGAATTTGAGGTAGCAATTTTTTAAGTTAAATAAGTGTGCTACCCATAATTATAGTTGGTGGATTAAGGTTAATAGAATATGTACATAGTAGTTCAAATCTAATCTGTTAAAAAACAAATAGGCGTGAGATAAGATTTGAGCTACTAAAATAACAATTATTGAAACTTAATGTGCAAAGTAATTTGCATAATCCACCATAATTATGAAATTTCTGAAAAACTATCATTACACTAAAATAAAAACTCTATCACTAAAAAGCCGCCTGCTGCTGCTTCGCCTTCTGTTGAAACTGCTTTTTGTCTTGCGCATCCATTTCAGCTTTCATTTTGCTGTAGCTTGCTTTGTCTTTGATCTGTAAAAAAGTGGTCGTGTCAGGCCAGCCACGATAGACCACAATAGCCATACCGTTCTTAAAATTCCACGTAAAGCTTGCTTCTCCTACATTTGTATTTCCTGAACGCTGGCTTGGTTGACCGTATTTGCTGGCCACTAAGTTAGCCACTTCTAAAATTTTCCCTGTATTCACAAACGCTGGAAACTTGTATTCAGCATATGCAAATTGCCCGTTTGAGGTATAAGCAAAATTTAAATCCGTTGCACCATCCAGTACACCATTTGCATTGTATTTATCCACCCAATACTGATCCTCTTCACGGATCGGCTTTACTGCTGTGCCTGCGAGTACGGTACGCATTTTATCGCGTGAGATGCCTTTTAGTTCGGCATTGAATAGCTTAGGATCGGCGAAGACAGATGTCGAGACTATTACTGAACACGCAATGATGGCAGAACTCAATAAATGACGCATAAGATGGTTTCCTAATTATAATGATGTGAGGTGGTTGAGTCTTAAAACGCACTCGAATCTTGCTTTTGACTGTCATTATTTGACTGATCTGATTCAACTGCTGGTGAGTTGTTACTCGCCCCAGATTGAGTCTTTTCAGTATCATGTGATCGTGAGGATGGTTGAGTAGATTCATTCCAGCGTTTATCGAAGTCTGCTCGCTGGCGATTAAAATTCGCCTCGAACTCAGCGCGTTGTTTTTCAAACTGCGCCTGCCTAGCATTTTGTTCATCTATGAACTGGATCAGTTTTTGATAAATCGGTCTGGCCTGTAAAAGCTTTGGATTTAAATCAACGAGTTCCCTAGTCTGTTCATAATGCTGTTTGGTTTCAAGCCATTCTTGCTGAGTGATTTCAATCCAAGTTTCAGCCAACAGATTTCGTTGGTTGGTTAAATCATTCTTGGTGAATTCTTGAATAGATTTATAGAAATGTTCCTGACCATCACCGCTACGACGTTCATAACGATAAGCAAAACCATAATTGTTGTAGGTATTACTGCTTTCAAATGAATTGATTGACGTTTGAGACGCTGTAAATTTGGCATTAGGGTCATCGCCCATCATGACTCTGTCATTTTTTGCGACTAATGCTGAAGAAGAGTTATCCTCGTCTCCAACAGTCTTGGTATGAGTTGAATCTTTCTTGCTACAACCGTTACCTATCAACAGAGTCAGCAAAACCAGAGCAGTCAATCTCTGTTTCGACATTTTAAAATTCCTTATTATTTTTTATTGGTGCTGATTGATGCTGGATAAGTTTTAAATCCTAATTTTTTTCGGTTTGCATTTAATCCATCAATATCTTTTTGAATGATGTTACTTACGGCATCATTTACAGCATTTATTAATAGCCTTTTTTCAACAGAGCTACTTTGTTCTGAATTACTCCACATAGATCTACTATAGGTATTTGATTCGATCGGTAGATTTTTATCCATGACTGTCGCAATAACTACAGCAGTGGTTTCTCGATCACTTGTACCAGTCATATATGACAGCTTAATTCTGGCATTAGCATTATTTAAACGTTGACAGAGCGCATCATAATTATCAAATTCAAATTTAAATTTATTTTCTTTAGTGATGGCAATTAATTTATCATCAGAACTGTAAGTAATAGAACAATTTGAGGCAGCAAATGTACTGGTTCCGATAGCACTCAATAGACTGAGCAAAAATAGTTTTTTCATGAAAATTATCCTTTCTGGTTATAAAAATTAACGAATAGTGCGAATCAGTGTATTTTCTAGATATCGATTGGAAAAGTTATTCTCAAACCAACGCATGGTGGCTTGGCCAAAATAGATGTTGGTATAAACGCGACTGGCAACACCGATGATTGAAACGGTTTGCCAAGAGCGAGTCATAATCGCAACAGGACTGCCGGTTTGATCGAATTCAATAAAGACCGGATCAAAACCATAGTTATTTTGCGCACCTTTAAACTCGATGATGGTCTGTTTTAAATGCTGATTGATCTCTGCATTGAGCGATGCTTTATACATCCGTACTTCATGGCCTTGTGCTAAAGCCTGTTCGATAAACAGTTTTGCGGCTAAGTCTTTTTCTGAGATATATGCACCATTACGAATGCGACGATTCGCTTCATCAAAATTTGACTCTTGAAGCACATATTTTTCTAAATATATGGCGCTGAAATTTCGTTCTTTTAACTCAAATTTATCATTGACTAATAAGGGATTAAGCTTCATCTGATTATTGCCATTTGAGTTATGACTCAAAATCAGAAACTTATCTCGAATCGCGGGATTAGCCATTTCATCCCATACCCGTTGTGTACCTTTACTGACCCAGCCGTCATAAACCTGAATCCCTTTGGAGACTGTCCCCATGGTGGTATTTGCTGCATCTTGCATGTGTTGGCAACCGCCAAGAGAAATTGCTGTAAGCACTGTGAAAATGATGAGTGATTTCTTGTACATGTAAAAATCCCAAAAACAATATAAGGATTACTGTCCGTGGACTAATAATCCGCAAACTTTAATAGTTTTGTTCTTTAAGCGAATAAAACTTATGAATGATTTGCCCCAACAGATCGGATGCTTAATACGCAAGCAACGTTCAGATAAAAAGATCAGCCAAGAAAAGTTAGCTTTGCTGTGCAATATTGATCGTAGCTATGTAGGTCGAATTGAGCGCGGAGAGGTCAACATTACCGTGATCAAGCTATATGAGATTGCTTCTGTCCTAAATGTTAGCCCCAAAGATTTAATGCCTTAGCCAATTATAGATGTACCTATTTTGGGTACAAAATATATTGTATCCATAATGGGTACATGACATCAAGTATTAATACTCAAGAAATGCTAGCTTTAACTCAGTGGTTAAAGTCGATGCGCGAAGAACAGCACCTTTCTATGCGTACTTTAGCGGAACGCATGGAGAAGCCTCATTCATATATACAAAAGGTTGAGCAAGGTGAACGACGATTAGATGTTGTGGAATATATTTGGTATTGTCGTTCACTAGGTGTGAATCCATATCAAGGCTTAGATTTGATCCAAAAAATAATAATTGATTAGAATTTTATTTAATCATATAGAATGGAAACGGTTATAAGTTCATAAACAAGCTAATAAAATCCACACATTGCAATATACCCTTCGAACTTTATAAAAAATTACTCATAAAATTCTGAGCTTTCTTTTCATTTAAAGTTTTGGAAATATCCCGTGGTAATTCTTCACCACAAGTCATGTAAACATAGCGCCTTAAATCATACTCTTCATAGCTTTCAGCGTAGGTTTTATAACGCTTAATAAACGATAAGTTTAATTGCGGAAGTTGGGCATCATCCCATTTTTGCTGGGTTCGGCTGTAATAGAACTTCTTGCCAAAGGTGTATAGCCGACCTGCCTGCTGGCGATTCCCACGAAATACGGCATAAGTATTCATATACTTTTGCCAGACTCGCAAGTCATTCAATGCCTTGTCTTTCTTCGGTTGGGAAATAATCCGATTAATGATTCGAGTCAGTTCAACTTTTTTTTGAACAATGACATCCTGTTTAAAACGCCAAGTCCAAGAATAGCTTTTACGCGGTTGACGAAAAAACTTCTTTTGGTTCGGAGCATATTTCTTGTGGCTCAGTCTAACCAGTTCAGCATCAGATGATCCAAAAGCCAAACTCAGATAAGGTTTTTGAAATACAGACCTGAGTGCTTCTGTATCTTTAAAATAACGATAGATAAGCTCAATATCTTTTAATTCAACTTCTTTATTCCAAGAGGTCGGGGTTAACTCGTTAATCTTATCTTGAACATAGCCCTGCTGAGGTTTAGCTGTAATTTCTGAATCAAGAGAATGCTTAGAGTGCTGTTGGCTAGTCGGTGTAGTGATCAATAAGGTAAATATCCATTTATTGGTATAAATCACATCCTGCACAATCAGGTCGGCAATGGGAAAACCTTGTTTCAAACGATAGTTACGCTGCCGACTGGTCAAATTCAAATGATATCGCTGGGTCAATTTTGCAATGACCTGTGCAATATCAACCTCTTTTTTAAGGTAAGTATCAATCTCAAACTGGGTGTAGTAATACGCACCACGAGTCACTTTATCCTGAATTTTTTGGGCGGTGTATTTGATGTGTGGGGAATAATCAATCATTTTTTATCACTCAACTATACAGTTCATGGGTAAGTCGGCAATACACTGATCCAAACAAATTGGGCTTACTTCAAAGGATGTCATTCGACTAAAGCAAAGCATCAATTTGGGCACTTTTAATGTTTGAGCGTCAGCTTAAACATTCATGGCATTAGCCATGTTTATCTGCCTCGTCACCTCAGTTCGTAAGGTGACAATAAAGTAGTTCCTAGACGACCACCACCGACCTAATAAGTTGATCTTATATCAGTTGAATTTATATATCAATATTATTTATATATAAATGTGTTTTAATGATTAAATTTGATATAAAATTCTTAAATACTTTTAATTGATTAAGTTAATTTGAATCCAAAGAGTTAAACAGTGTATTCTGAGAAAAAATAAAATTGGATTTTAAAATGCTTTCACCAATTCAAAAGGTAATTTTTGATGATTTTAAAAGACTAATAGAGACATTTTTTTCAATATTTAAGTTTGGAATAGGTATCGGTGCTGCTTGCCTCATATACTATTTAATAAAAATTGAATATTTACCTAATGAAATATCCTTAGGTGATGGATTTGTATTATTTTTTGTAGCTATCGTTTTTGCTTTTATTTTAACAATTTACATTGCTTCAGAAATAGTTCTAGGAATGACTATCTGTAATTTTTTTTCATTCCTATATATCAGATTTATTTCTAAAAAAAATAGAGAAAAAATATACATTAAATTAAGCCAAATATTAAGACTAAAACAAGATCGAAATAAATTTTTAATTATAAAAGTAAGGAAATTAGACTATATATTTATGATTCCTCTGATGGTGCTATTACCATTTTTATGGGATTTCTCTTTTTGGGGATTTCTATGGGCTTCAATCATTGGATTGGTTACTTATTTATTTCTAACAATAATGTATACTTTATCAAAAGAGTATAATTTTTTTGATAGATTTAATGGTCATACCGATGATGAAAAAGATTCAGATTTTTATAGAGGTTTAATTACAAAAGTTAACTACAAAAATAAAGATAATCAAAATGTTATCAAATTTTCCTTACTAATCCTAATATTTTTCCCTATTCTTTATAGTGCATATTTTTCTAACGTTCCTTTCAAAATAATCTCATCAACAATGAGTTTAGTTAGTATGAGAAAAGAAAAAACCACACTTTATATAAAAAAAGAATATGCACAAATTATTTTAGAATCAAATCAGGCTCTATCGCCATATACATATTATTCTATACCGAACGTTACTATATTATTTAAAGGTATAGGAAAAAACACCTATTTAGAGATAAAAAAAGATAATGAGGTTAGAAGATTTGAGATTCCTAATGATGCGATACTAAATACTGTCATTATTAAAGAGAAATAATTTTATCCGAGCTTTAATCTTCTTGAATTTCTTTAATACTCAAACTCATCACGATAATGAGCATTACAATAAAAAATAAAAGTTTATAATGTAATGTTCGTAAACTGAGTTCTCGATCTAAAAGAAGGTCTTGGATAAAATTTGATGGATAAGCTACACCTTGTTGATTTGTAATTCTAATTGGATAAAAGTCACCCTGACCATTTTGCAATATAAATCCATATACAATAGTCATTTCTTTCGGATGATCCTTTAAGAAATAATATACAAACGAAAGAACAGAACTACTCACTTGTAGGTTCTCATGTTTGTAAAAGGTATAAGGCACATTATAGTAAGTTTTACCTTTATCTGGGTATATCTCGTCACCTGAAAGTTTAAGCAGAGTCGTTGTTTTGGATTTATGTGTAGTAAAATTTCCTTTAATTCCAATGATTGGACTATGAGGAGGAAGATCTCCAGAAATAGCTCGATAATCCAGATACCCATCAACTAATAAAAAACCTGATAAAAAACAGATCAATATCGTTAATTTAACATATCTATGCTTACCAAACTTTGTGTCGTTATTAATCTCTTTAAATAAGAACACTAGTTCCTTGATTGTGTTAATCATAATTTTTAAGAAATTGTATTTCTGTTTTTTAAGGCTGAATTATGACATTAGCTTTCATCCTATGAAAGAATAAAACGCGGACTAAGATTCGCAAATCTATACTTATCAGTGAAATTTTCTTTTTAATAAATTTATATCAATATTATTGATATAAATAATTATCTAAGCTAATATGTGTTCATATCAATCGAATCGTGGATTCACCATCCATCCTGACTTTTCTTTTTTGAAAGTTTTTTGGATGGCTGACCACCATTCAAAAACTTTGATACATATTGCCCTGAATATAAAGACCAACTATCTTTATATTCGCCGATGTAGCGGACTGCTGGAGAAATCTCGCTCGGTACGCTGCAACGGGGGCTAGAGAATTGCAATATTCTCTTTCTATCCGTTCATTCACTTTTTAAGAGTTCCAAGCAAATAAAAAGTGGTTGGGCGACAAGGACACGGGAACCTATAAGTCGATGATGTTTTGATCGGTGAAGTGGTCATCAGGTTTAAATGAACCTGATTAGATGAAATATTGGTGAATCGATATTTTGTTGAAACCCTGTTTAGAATGAGACAGTGAGGAGCAGTACAGGACGTGCGATTGTCTCCGATAAAAACTGAGTGTGTATGCTCGATCGAACAAGTTTTACTTGGAAGAGTATGCTCATTTCCAGTCACGATGGCTGCTGAGAGTATAGTGATGTACTAGGACTTTGAGGCAAACGCTGGAAAAGTTGGCACCATTTGGCTCAAGCTGAATGGGTCGCTGGATAGCTTAAACGTGTAACGGCATTAATCGATAGATGCTGACTGGAGTGTAAGAGCTTTACCCTTGTTGAAGTTGTGTATACATCATATCCCGATATTTTTTAAGGAACTACGGTCGGGGGAAACTGGAAGTATGTATGCAAGCGAGAGGATAAGCGGTCTGCACGATAAGATATTCTAAACTAACTTGGGAAGCACTTAAAAAATAGACTTGAATTGGTTAAAAGTCTGCTGTTTTTTTTTAAGTGTGGGAGCGATGGTGAGTAGCGCATATAAGACAAGGCAACTTGTTGAAATTGTGATTCCCCCAACCCAAAGTTTTTTTTAGGTCGGAGGAATTAAGTGAGATAGCTAGCTGAAAGCGAATCCTAAAACAGTCTGAAGTAAATGATATTCAGATTGCTCACTGCGAAAACTGGAGTCGGCACATGTGTGAGCATGTTCGGTAATATGTGAAAAGAAAGGTTAATGGAACACTGGTCGTGTTTCTAAGTCAGGGATTGGTCTCCCTGACTAGGCCAAGGTTGATGGAGTATGAGTATTCTGAGGTTTGGTCACTGAAGAAATTTACTTGTACGGGTTAGTCTGAGACTCAAATCAGAATAATGCTACACCAGCATGAAAATATCGTGGCTTGTTTTTCCATATGAGACAAGCATAAAACTGTTATTTTGCAACAGAAATATAAAGTGGAATATGGCCTGAATCGGCATGAAAAAATTGAATAGTCAATCAAGACGTAAAAATTTGCTCAACAAAGTGCATCAACAAATGAAATTTAGGCTCGATCCCTTAGGGACGAGCCTTGTCTAACTTAGTAGATAGTCTTTCTTTTACCAATCAAATCTTTCACTTCTTTGCCTTTGCTCTTCTTGATCCCGTTCTGTCTGTTTTTCAATTTTATACAACCATTCTTTTTCTTTAGCATCTATTAAAGTTAATAATTCAGGATATTCTAGTTCAAATTTTTCTTTTAACAAATGGATGGATAGCAACCTCCTATGCATTTCCTCTGACCAACTCCCAGAAGCGGAACGTAAAGTAAAGATATTTTCTTCAATAATCTGATCTAATGTTTTCTGAGCAGAGCCACTTATATCTAGTAATTTCAACACTAGATCTAACCAAAAAATTTGACCATTATCTTGAATAATAAATAATCTAGAATTTGCAATCCAGAATTGTAATCTCTCTTGATCGTGACCAATCCAATTTAATACACTTTCCTCATTTGCATAAACAAGAACTTTTCTTAGATCATTACTCCAAAGCTTATCTAAAAATTCTTGATCGTCTAAGAATAGAGGAAGAAATAGATCTGTACTCTTTTCAACACAAATTTTTAATAACTTAAAGTTTTTTGAGTTTCGATGCATAGAAATATATTTCTCATCATCAAATAAGCTTTTTACTGCTTCAATAACTTTCTTTCTAAGTGGTTCATCAAACGTAAATAAGTATTCTAAAGCATCTTCACTATGATCATACAAGTTATCATTTTTGAATATTGTTTTAATTTCATTTAGGAGAATACCCATATATTTTCTATTTAATTTTTTTTGAAAAAAACATTCTTCTAAAAGCTCGTATCTAATTTGATCAGTTGCTCCTACAGAAATCAATGCATCGAGTAAGATTTCAAATTGATCATTAGTGATTCTATTGTGATATTTATTTGCAGACAATCTTGGAAAATTCAGAACATCAATTTTTTTATCAATGATTAACTTACTAAAATATTGGAAATCATCATCATTTTGACACGCTTGAATCAACAATAAGCAAATAGTATGTTTAAAACTATTATTCTGCCTTAAAAATTCTATAAAAACATAAAAATTATCTAATGAATTATTCTTAAAACCGACTAACAGGCCTACTAAAAACTCAGAAGAACGCATTGATTTTTCAATATTAATATCACTTAAAGAGTTTATGCATTGATTTATATCAATAAATATTTTTGAGCTAGCTTCTCCTAACTTTATTAGATAATTATTTTGCATCCATCCAGTATTCGCTTTAAGTAGTAGATCAAGATTTTCTATTAATTTCTCTACTTTCGTTAATTCATTACTAATATGATGTATTAGATCTTCATAGTTATCAAAATCTGGAATTCGTATTGCATATTTATCATCATTTTTTTTAGTCATTTTATATAAATCATGATCAGATATCAAAATATATGATTTGATTAGTTCAGTTAAATTATCTTTTGTAGGTCTCAAAGAGCGTTCTAGATTTTCCAAATCTAATAATAATTCTGGAGCATTAGTGTTCAATTCTTCTTCATTAAATTTAAGGATGTTTAAAATTCGAGTATGTGCCTCTGAAAAGTAACTTCTTTCACTAAACTTTTCTAAATATGCTTTTACAAAATCAACCTTTCCACACGTCCATATAATGTCTTTAATGTTATTTAAAAAAATTTTTCGGGCTTGTGCAACGCCTTGCTGATCCAACTTATTTAATATTTCGAGTAAAAATTCAGTCCATGACCAAAGTTCATCATAAGTTTTTGGTTGATAGCCATAATCTGATGATCTTCCACCTTCATTAGATCCGAGAATAAGATAACCAGACTCGTGGAAGTTTAAGGCTTTAGATAGGCAAGCTAATAAAATTGGTAAATTTTCTTCATTAGCATGCAATGTAGTAAGTACTTCTTTTTTTTGTTCTAAATTGGCTAAAGTCTCAGATATTCGTAGTCTAAATAAAGATGTCAATAAATCCATAATGGAATTATTTCTTTCATCCTCTTTTTCGTCCTTAGCAAAATAAACAAGCAAATGAAATGCTTTTGCGAAGTTATGCTCTTGGTAGGCTAACGCTCTAATTAAATGAGAAATCTCTACAAAAGAAGGGTTTTCACGTGTTAAAAAAATTGGATCTAACTGATGCTTTCTTTCAAATAAATTAAGAAGTTGGTCTTCATCTATTTGCGATAGTAGTCTTATTTTTACTAAGTCTTGAGCATCATAATTTCCTGTTAGAATTTTTTCGCCAAGGAAACCTTCATTAGAGAACCATAAAGTGACTAAATCCTTAATTTTGGGAAGATCATGAAAATAACTCAGACGTTTAATAAAAGATCGCTGTAAACGTTCAGGCATTGACTTAGTTAGTTTATCTAGTTGATTAACTAACTTTGTAGAAATTAACTCTTTAGCTAAATGATTTGCCAGTGCATGAGGTAGAATTGCTCGCCATACGCCACGTTGTTGAACTATATCTTTACTTTTCAAAATCTCAATTGCTTCAATTGCGGTATCAGAGTCCACCTTTGCAAGGTTAGATAAAAAATCCAATTCAGAATTTTCTTCACCGCTATCTTCTATATTAAAGGAATAGACTAGAGCAAAATTTTTCGCAACTTTAAATAGCTCCTCATTTTGTCGACCTTTTTGCCAAAATAGTCGTTCAAATAATTCACTATCAGTGAGTAATGCTAGGTTATCAGTTTTCCCAATATTTGATGCTATGGCTAAGGCCAATCGATAATTCCCACCTGAGAAATCTGCAATTTTATGTCGGTTCATATCATTAACATCAGGATAATGTCGTTCAATTACTTTTTGAATAATATCTGTACTGTTTGGTTGAAGCTTATAGACATCAGTCCTTTCTGGTAGATCATCTTTTACATCATATTCGATTGTTAAAAGTGAAATTTCAGTACTCTGAATTTTTTTGGTTAAATTGGCATGAGTATCTTGTCCACAATTATCTACAATTAGAATAAAGGGCTTATTTTTTAATTTTAATTCTTCAATAAAATGTTCAGGGAGTGGATTTGGAGAATCCCCAATATCACAGTACCAAACAGATCGAACATCTAAATTATTGTCACCTATTCGCTTATCAAACAAAGCTTGTGCAAAACGTGTCTTTCCTACGCCAGATAAACCTACAAACCTTACAGAAGTACCACCATGATAAAGTTTAGCTCGAATTGCGTTGATACCATCTACAACATTAAGTTCATTATTACTTTTGTTTTGTGGAGTAATGACTTTTATATCATTATCAACAAAATACGCTTCTTCAACACTTACTTTTGTATTTGACCAATCATCAAAACGCTGCCAACCTTGCTGAGGTTGTTCAGTAAAAAAATATTTGGATAAATCATCATGTTCCAAAGTTACAAACTCTGATTCAAAAAATGATGCCTCTCTCCATTCAATTGTAATTCTAAGCTCTTTCGCTTTAGTTTCAATATCTATTAAAGCCTGCGGTGTGGTCATTTTATCTTCTTTCTTGCAATATGCTTGCCCCCAGAGTTGATTTGTATAAATCAGTATTTTAGTGAGTTTAGGATAATCTCTTTTCGCGTTATCAAGCATATCTATAAAATCAATTTTATGAGCAGAAAGAGAAGTTGTATAAAATTTGGTTTGAAAGCCAATAGTTTCACCACCTTGCTCAATAGGATTTTTCTCGATACCAGACTGATTTTTAAAACCGAACCATCCTTTAGGTAAGTTGAATTCCCTGCAAAAAAGTAGATAAGTAAACCATTCGAATGTTGATTCTTTGTCTGTTGAGAATTTTGAAGAAAATATATCCCAATTTGGTTTGATCATTTAAGTTTACCTAATTTGATTAATTTCTAATTTTATTAATATCTAAAGGATTTATATAAGCTTTGGCTGGAGTATTTGATGTATTTCTCAAGTAAATTGAGAATCTATTAATGTTATTAGATAAAGACAGATACATTAATCTTTCCCAATTATTTACTCCTAAATATCTAGCTATTGACCTAGCTCGACGATCTAAATGTCTCTTTAGTGCATCAGTACCATCAAATTTCAAAATATCCTGATATTCAAGCAGATTTTTTTTTAAGTTACTAGATGCTTTCAGTGAATATCGATTTAAAATATCTAATTTGCTTAATTGCCATTCGACACGTTTTTTTTGACTGAGAAGCCAATTATTTGGGCAACTAACAGAGTATGCAAAAGTAGGCTCATTATTATAATTAAAAGATGTATCACAATTTAGAAAATTATCATTCAAAAAACTACTGAAATATGGGTGTATAAATGTTTCAATAGTATATTCTCCTACATGTTTTAATTTTTTTTGATTACATGTGCCACAACTAGGTAATAAATTGTATGACATCACACATAGTTGTGGAAAAAATAGGTCAAAATTAGAATCAATTTGGCCCTCAGGTAGAAAATGATCGATATTTTCAAAATCTTTAGCGCCACAATAATAACATTGGCCATTATTATGATTTATGCATATAGTTATTAATTGTTGAATTGGGTGCGTAGGCACCTTTACTTTTCTATTTTTTGTATATAACTCAAGAAAATCTTTTTTATTAATGTTGTAATATTCTTTAAATTTATGATGCTGTTTTATTCTTGTGTAGAATAATGTTCCTGCAGTTGCCATTAATTTGTATTTAAAACTAAATATTTTTAAATCTGTGTAAATATTATTAGTGTAAATTTGATGCTTTAAATTTTCACTGCCCTTTAACTTAACACAATATTCAAACAAGCCTATGTCTTTGCATAGTTTAGGTTTGTTTTCTTTTGATGGGTCATACAATTCTGGTTCAGAAAAATAACGCATTATTAAAATCCATCATTGTTTTTGAAGTAGGTTTCTAATATTGATAAAATTACATTGACTGCTTCTGAGCCTAATTCATTATCAAATTCCTCTAAAAACATTCGATAACCATGATCTACACTATAGATATAGTTTTTATTTTTCTGAAAAAAATCAAATAATAATTTGTAGTATCCAGATTCATATACTTCTAAATTAAAAATCTCATTTGTTAATATATCTACCCGTTCACCAAATGTATTAATATCAACATTCTTATAAGTCTGAATATTACCAAACCTTTTTATTACTTTGATATCCTTTTTTGGAACCTCTTGTAATACAACTGGAGAATGAGTAGTTATAATGGCCATAGCATTGGTACTAATCATAAGATCAGCGAATGCTCTTACATATGCTGATAATAAGGGAGGATGTAAATATAATTCTGGCTCGTCATAAAGAACTAAAGTATTTCTATCGACTAGATCAACTAACTTAAACAGTGTATAAATCACCATTTTATGACCTGAACTTAGAATGTCAAATAATCTAACAACTTCTGTCTTACTTATTTTTTCTTGATTAATTTTTTTTATATCTAATTCAGATATTAATTGTTTAAATTTAAAATTATATAAAATACTATCACTAGAAATTATATCTAATAAATTTATCAATAATTCTTTTTTGGAAGAGCTGAATAAACAGTTTCCTAAGCTCTCAATAAATTCATTTTTTAAATCAATACTTCTTGTAATATCTCTTTCATTTTTTAAACTTATTAGTCTTACACTTTTTAGATAATCTTTACGACGTAAATAAACCTTATACCCTTCAAGTTTATCAAAAGGGCTGAAAGATACTAGAACTATATTTTTAATTTCTTTAGTATCAATACGATCATTAATATAATCAAGAACAACTTTGTTTAGTAGTTCTGATTTACCAGATCCATTACTACCAATAAGGACCTTTATGTTGTTTTTAAATTTGGTGTTACTAGTTATATAAAAATCCAAATTTTCACGATCATTAAACTTTAGAGTGATCCCCATCCCATTATTTATTTTTTTTCTTTGAATAATGGCTGAAAACTGATCCGTTATATTCTCATACGATGTTGATCTTAAAAAAGACCGTTTAAAAACATCATGTTCTAATGCTTTATGGAGTATTTGTCTATTTTTTGCGACATCATTTAAGGAGTCGTAGTAATGAGAAATTAGTTGATGATTATTGTGAAATATTTCATTAACATTTTCATAATATTCATGATCTATTCCCATAGAAAAAAAATCATTATCTATATTTTCTAAAATTTTTCCCTTTATCTTAGGGTTTTCGATGGTTGAATACGATTTTTCTCCAATACCACCTTGAAAAATGTAGCCAATTTTACATGATCCTAATTTGTATATTTCTTTACTTGAATTGTTTTTAATTGTGATATCAAAAATTGTTTTATAACCAAAATCATCCCAATAGGAAGCTTCTAAAACAATATAATATTTACAATCAGGAGTGATTATATCTATAATGTTTCGACTGTCTTCTGGAGTTTTGAAATGAAATAACATTAAAGGCATTTCACAATGCAGTATGCTTGATGTCCCAAATAAGCCCATTAAGATCCCCAGAATATTATATTAGTGTATGCCATAATAGCATATTTCATTATTTTTCATTCACATAGTAGTTTAGCTTCTTCAAGAATCCAGTTTTCAAAACCCTGCATATGCATACCAAGCATATCCATAGGTCTTACCGTATAATGCTTTTCAGTAATTGAATCAGCCTTATGTCCACTAATCTGATGTGTAACACCTTTGGGTAACTCTATCCATCCTGAAAGTGTCTCAAATGAGCGTCTTAATCCATGTATCGTGATATTGATATGTAAAGTTTTTCGTATCTTTTCAAGCTCTTTGTAAGGATTAACAATATGGCCTGTTTCAGATCTTTCACTAGAGAAAACATAAGCTGAATCCGTATGGCGTTTAAGCTCTTTTAGCTTACTTTCAATGTATTTTGTCATAGGGATAGTACGACCTTCATCAATTACTTTGTCTTTGAGATGTATAGTTTTCCATTTAAAATCAATATTTTGCCATTCCAAAGTTAAAATCTCATTCTTACGGGCGCCAGTTAACAAGGCAAAAATAAAGAACACAGATATTTTTTTATTTTCTATTTCTAAGATTTCTTTAAACCAAGGCTTTAATTGTTCTTTCAAAAGACAGTCATTTTTAGCTTTAGTTTTTTGCACATCTCTTTTAACTTTTTTTGAGCTATATGAATCTTTAGGTATTATATTTGAATATGCCTCTTCCTCTTCGCACCAGTTTAAAAAAGCCCTTATTAAACGATAAGATTTGCTAGTTGAGGTTTTTCTAAACTGATTGTTTTTATCCAGCCAATTTACAAAAAAATCTTTAGTTAATTCTGATAGTTTTAATTCTAATAATTCATGAATTGGCTGAGGTTTATAAGTTTTATTCGTAGAAGGATCAAAACCACCACGTGCCATTTCAATATGATCTAAATAGGAACGTTCTCTCCAATTTTTTTTATTTTCCTCTAGATATTTTCCCCATGCATCTTGAAATTTTATATTTTGCCTTTTTATTTGGATATCATGTTCTTCACCTTGAGATATTCTTTTCTTCTTTTCATGCACAGGGTTGATTCCATCATTGCAAAGAACAGCGAATCTATTTGCCTGATCTTTAGCATCTTTCAATTTCCAGTTTTTGACATCACCGATTTTAACACGAATAGTCTTTCTTCCAACCCTACCTTGAAATACATATGACTTACTTCTTGAACTGACTTTAACACCAAATCCTGAGACCTCGCTATCCCAATAAAATTCTGGTTTGCTAGGATCATTAAATTCTAGTGAATCGATAAAAGGTTTTGTGAGTTTCATAATGTCATTATAGTAAGCGAATGGTAAGCATATAAATAATACTACAATCAACTTAAAGGCATAAATAATTTTGGATTTACTTTTATAAGCTATTGTTATATATAAATATTAAATACAAGTCATTGTTTTTTTAGATTGGATAAAACGGACTCATAATCCGTTGGTCCCGTGTTCGAGTCACGGTGGGCCCACCAGATACAACCTCATAAACCATTGGTTTATGAGGTTTTTTAATGCCTACCATCTTTGGACCATCGGATTTTTGTGTCTATCTTGTGGTCCATCATGTCTTATACTCCTGTGGTCTGATTGCTTGTTACTCTCATTCTCTGCAAGCAATTCATCTTCTCTGGCTCATCAACAATTGTGATGCTCACTTCTCTTGCTTCGCTTCAGAGCAATCGGCGATGAACAGAGGCGTGTATTGTGGGGGCACAATGTAATTGATCTTCAGTTTCGATTGTAGCCCAGACGCTGTAATGGCTTAGACAAGAAGCTTATGGGGGACTTTTGCTAGTAAGGCTTTAACATATGATTGAGATATCTCGTACAAATATATGTTTTCTTCTCTGCACTAAATACAAGGTATAGGAGTAATATCTAGTAGCCAATCTATAAATTTCAGATGATTGTCATTGGTGAGGAATTCAGAGAAGTTTTCAACAACTTAAATTACTGTTAAAATAAAAAAATTACTATATCGATGAACTTATAATGACTAAAAAATTATATTACTGGGCTGAGAACTTAGAAAATTATAGCTCTGATATTGACAAAAGCTTTCCTCTTTCAATTGAAATAAAAAGACTAAACTTTTTTATCGGTAAAAATAATTCTGGTAAAAGTCGATTTGTTAGAAATTTATTTACAAATTCTTCATATACAATAAGTGACTATTCCTTTCCTGATTTAACAGATTTTTTTACTGAATTAAAAATTATTTTTGAAAATACTCATGGGAGTCTTTGGATAGGAAATACAAGTTCAGGTTCAGATCGATCTACATTATTAAACTCAATACAGGATGTAATTAATTTTCCGACTTATCCAAAAGGTAAGTATAAAGATAATTATTCTAAAAATATAAGTCTTTTAGCGAAAGCAAGGTTTGAGCATACAACAGTCATTGAAGATAAAGTTAAAGAAATTGAAAAGTATGTTAGTGATTATGAGTCTACATTAATATCTGAAGACAATAAGTTTTATATACCTGTATTACGTGGAATGCGTCCTGTAACTGACATTACAAACAAACAACCATATATAGAACGTGCTCAAAAAGATTATTTTTCAGAAATATTAAAATATAATCAAGAAAATATAGTAACAGGTGAATGTTTATATTACCAATTAAAAACTCACTTATTAGGTGAACCTGAACAACGTGACTTAATTAAGAGTTACGAAGAAAAACTCAGTCTATACTTTTTTGATAATGAACCTATAACACTTATCCCCAAGCATGATCATGATGTTGTCAATATTAAGATTGGGTCTGAAAAGCAGTTCCCAATTTCACATCTAGGAGATGGTTTACAGCAATCTATCATTTTGACTTTTGAAGCTTATATAAGAAATTTAGATAAAAATGGAAATAAAAAAAGTCATGTTTTTTTTATAGAAGAACCAGAACTTAATATGCATGCAGGAATGGTTCGACAATTAATGAACTTCTATCTAAATGAAACTAATCATTTTTATTTTTTTACAACACACTCAAATCATTTGTTAGATATGGTCGATGAATCAGATGAGGTCATAATTCAAAAGTTTGTGAAACAATATAAAGAAGATGATACTAAAGAATTCGAGTTTAAAGTTTATCGCTGCGATAAAGATCATGAACTATTAAACTCATTGGGTGTTCGACCATCATCGCTATATTTAGCTAATTGTACAATTTGGGTTGAAGGAGTTACAGATCGAATGTACTTATCGAAGTTAATGCAGCAATATATTCTAGAACTCGATCGCAGTGACTGTTCCTTAGAAATCGAAAAAGCAAAAAAATACAAAAGCTTTATGGCTAATTTCCACTATGCATTCATTGAATATGCAGGTGGAAACATTACACACTGGAGTTTTATTGACGATTATCCCGAGAAACAAGAAGCTCTAGATTTTCTATCTAATAGTAAGGGATTAACTGCTAAGGCTATTACAAAAAATATTTTACTTATAGCTGATGGAGACAATGTTGATAAGTCTGAAAGACTTATTGAATGGCAAAAAGAACTTAATAAAAATAATGTCTATATTTTACCATGTAAAGAAATTGAGAATATCTTAAGTCCTGAAATTGTTTATAAGGCATGTTTAATACAATTTAATGGAAAAAATAAATTACCATCTGAAACAATCTTCGATGAACGAACTATTGGTAATATAAAATTTAATGGCTTTAATAGTAAAACAAAAAAAGGTTTTGACATAGGTAAACTTGAAGTTAAAAATTTAAATTTAATCAGTCATAAGGGTATTGGGGAAATTATTGATGATATTATACGAAGTGATAGTACTTTAAAATCAGATCTACGTTTGTTTTCTGATAATTCTGGCACTATTTCTAATAAAGTGAAATTTTGTGAGATATGTAAGATTCTAATGAGCTATGAACATTGGCAACTGACAGAGCAAGCAAAAGATCTTTGCCAGAAAATTTTTAGTCACATTGAAAAATGTAATTTCTAAATAAATTTTTATAAATCAATCTATAGGTATATTCTTAAAATATTTCATCAATTAATGTCACTGAGCAAAAATACCAATATTTATGAAACCGATAATACCTATACATTTATTTAGATCTACATCTGTTTTATTATTAATATATTGATTCTTAATTATAGCTATAAGTGAAAATTTATATATACTTCAATTATTAGTTTTATTCTTATCTAAGATTTTACATGTAATTAAATAATTCTAAAAAATATATTATTTTCATGGTCTATTCATACAGGAAAGACTTTGTTGCACAAACCTATGTCTAAAGGCTTATTCCACAATATAATTTTCAAATGAATAAGCCTACACCTAAAATTTATCGTACAACCAATTGGTCTTCATATAACCGAGCACTCGTTAATCGTGGAAATATTTCTATTTGGTTTGATCCTGCTACGCAATGGTATGCTCCATCAAAAGGCAAACAAGGACGAAATCAAACCTACTCCAACGTAGCCATCCAATGCTGCTTAATGATTAAATCCTTATTCCGCCTGTCTTTACGTATGGTCACCGGCTTTGTGCAAAGTCTGATTAAACTTTGCGGATTAAATTGGACAGCGCCAGATTACACCACGCTTTGTAGAAGACAAAAACATATTGATATTACAATTAGCTACCAAAAAAGTAGCGATGGACTGCATCTACTCGTGGACTCTACAGGCTTGAAGTTTCTAGGTGAAGGTGAATGGAAACGCAAGAAACATGGACCTGAATATCGTCGCCAATGGCGTAAGCTCCATATTGCTATAGATACTGAAACCCTTCAAATACGTGCAGTACAACTTACCACAAATAATGTCAGTGATTCACAAGTACTCGAAGATTTACTTGATCAAATCCCACCTAATGAACGAATTGATTCAGTCTATACAGATGGTGCTTATGACACAAAGCACTGCCGACAAGTCATTTTAGATCGAGATGCACATGCAGTCATTCCACCTAGGAAGAATGCAAAGCCTTGAAAAGATAAGAAATTGAGATCTTTAGAGAGGAATGAATTATTAAAAACAGTCAAACGACTAGGTAGATCTCTTTGGAAAAAATGGTCTGGTTATCATCGTCGAAGTTTAGTGGAAACCAAAATGCATTGCATCAAATTATTAGGCGATAAATTAACAGCAAGGAGTTTTCCTAGTCAGGTGAATGAGATTCATGCACGTGTAGCAGTCCTCAACAGATTTACGGAATTAGGTCACCCTCATACTCAAGTTGTCACTTGAATTTTAGCTCAATTAGGGTAGCTATATTTTTCAAACTTTTGTGCAACAAAGCCGAGAGATGATAGAAGTTACTCCTAATGTATAATTACGAAAAACCTCGATAATATATCGAGGTTTCTTATCGCGTATTTAAAAATAAATCAGCTTTAATTGTAATTACTCTGGAAGCATACAACCTTTAGCTTTAAGGCTATTGATCACCCAAGTTCGATCATTTTCACCTTTTTCGATCTGATCTAACTGTTTTTGTTCAGCTGTATGTTTACTATTTGCTTTTATAAAAACGTCTTCAACATGATCAAATGGTACGCTGAGTAAACCATCCTCATCACCGATGACTAAATCACCTGGTTCAATGACCATACCATTAATAGCGATAGGCACATTAATTTCACCAGGACCATCTTTATATGGTCCACGGTGTGAAATACCAGCTGCAAATATAGGAAAAATACCTTGTCCAATCACAGCAGAATCACGAATTGCACCGTTAATGACAATACCAGCTACACCTCTTTTAATTGCATAGGCAATCATCATTTCACCAATCAAGGCATTAGATAAATCACCACCAGCATCAACAACAATTACATCACCAGGTTCTGCAATATCAATTGCATAGTGGAGCATCAAATTGTCACCTGGCCGTGCTTTAACTGTTAGTGCAGGACCGCAAAGATAACCTTCTTTATGCATTGGACGTAAAGCTACTCCACCCGATGTCATGCGATTCATTGAATCACTCACATTTGCAACAGGTAAATTTTGATAATGCTTGACCCATGAAGAGTCTACTTTTCGTACGCGGTTCAAAACTCTAAAACCAATTGTCATTATTGATATCCTTGATTCATACAAATATCCGATGTTTCATCATACAGGTTATTTTTGAAATGTCATTTTATTTTTAAACATTGAAAAGAGATTTATTAGCTTTATTTTAGTTAAAAATACAAAAAATAATTTGTTTTTGAAATACCATTTCATTATTATTTGTATTGTTAAAAAATGGATTTTATGAAAATGAGTTTCAAAATTTTAATTACTGGCCCGAACTTAGCTCAAAATGCTGTTGATTTTTCTAGTGAACACGGGCTAATGCTTATTCCTACACAGCCATACATGGCGCCAGATGAAATGATTGCTTTAATTCAACATGAGCAGCCAGATGCGATTATTGTCCGTACTGGAAAACTCACCAGAGAAATGATCTTTGCTTGCAATAATTTAAAGGTGATAGCTAAGCATGGTGTTGGGTTCGATACCATCGATATTCAGGCTGCTGCAGAACGAAATATTCCAGTAACGATTGCGGTAGGAGCTAATGCCCAATCTGTTGCAGAGCATGCATTTGCATTGATGTTTAGCGTATCGAGACAAATTGCTTGGTTAGATCAACGTGTGAGACAAGGGCATTGGGATAAATCGAGTGCGAATGGTGTAGAGTTATTTGGAAAAACACTGGGCTTAGTTGGACTAGGTTCAATTGGACGTATTTTGATGGAGCTTGTCGCGCCATTTAAAATGAAAGTTAAGGTATTTGATCCATTTCTTAAAAATTTTCCACAAGTCGATTATGTTGAGCAGGAAACTGATTTCAATCATCTATTAAAAAGCTGTGATTTCATTAGCTTACATTGTCCACTGACCAATGAAAATCGAAAATTGTTTTCATACGAACAATTTGATCTGATGAAGGAAACGAGCATTTTGATAAATACCGCTCGAGGTGAACTGATTGATACCGATGCTTTAATTGATGCACTTCAGAATAATAAAATTACAGGAGCAGGTTTAGATACGTTCTATCCAGAGCCACCCGAAGCTTCAAGTCCACTATGGACATTAAGCAATCTAGTTGCAACCCCGCATGTTGGTGCAAACACCACCGATTCTCGCAATCGCGTGGGTCTACTTGCTTTAGAGCAAATTCTTTCAGTATTAAACCGTCAACAGTTAGAACCAAGAGCAATTGCAAACTGGAATCTACTTCCAAATTAAAATACAGAATATAAAAAGGATTTTTTATGTCTACTGAAATTAATCAAATCAGTGCTATTGAAAAAGAAACCATGCGAAAAGTCGCGTGGCGCATTCTACCATTTCTAATCGTTTGTTATGTCATCGCTATTATTGATCGTGGAAATATAGGAATGGCTTCTTTGCAGATGAATGCAGATCTTGGCTTAACCGCCAAAGCATTTGGTTTTGCGAGTAGTTTATTCTTTTTTGCCTACTTTTTATTTGAAGTGCCTAGTAACTTAGCCATGCAAAAATTTGGAGCAAAAAAATGGATTGCCCGAATTATGATTAGCTGGGGAATCGTTACAATGTGTACGGCATTCGTCAATAGTCCTACTTCATTATATGTCATGCGTTTTTTACTTGGTGCAGCTGAGGCAGGATTTTTCCCAGGGGTTATTTTATATCTAACCTATTGGTTACCTGCAAGTTACCGTGCTCGCATGGTTGCTATCTTTATGGTTGCAATTCCTGCAGCAAATTTTATAGGTTCACCATTATCGGGCTTACTAATGTCTTTTGACGGAATGCTTGGTATGCGTGGATGGCATTGGTTATTTATATTAGAGGGAATTCCTGCCATTATTTTAGGTATCGCATGTTTATTTGTATTAACCAATCGTCCTTCTGAAGCAAAGTGGTTATCTCAAGAACAGCGTACTTGGTTAACAGAGCGTTTAGAACACGAAAATCAGGTTAAAAAGCCAATTGGTCATATTTCGTTATGGCAACTACTCAGAAATAAATATATTTGGGCGATGATCATCATTTATTCAGGTGCTTCTGCTGCGGGAAGTACCATGAGTGTCTGGGCACCGCAATTGATTAAATCTTTTGGTTTAAGCACATTAGAGATTGGTCTTGTCAATGCGATTCCTTACGGTGTGGCTGCTGTAGCCATGATTTTCTGGGGCAGAAGTTCTGACAAGAAAAATGAGCGTCGTTGGCATACTGCATTAACCTTATTTATGATTGCTGCTGGCTTACTCATTGCTTTGTTTACATCCTCTCTTGTAGGTACTATCTTCTTGTTAAGCTTAGTATTAGTTGGAGCTTATTCGATGAAAGGACCATTCTGGGCATTAGCATCATCATGGATGTCACCAACTACTGCAGCAGCAGGCTTAGCAGCAATCGGCGCGTTTGCAAACTTAATTGGTGGCGGTATTATGGTAAATGTTTATGGCGCAGTACATGATGCTACTGATAGTTATGCTATTGCTTTAATTCCACTTGCCGTTTTAAATATTGTAGCGGGTTGTCTCGTATTCTTTATGTCATCGAAGAAAGATGTTATCTCATCTGAGACTCAAGATTTAGCTCATAAATCAACTTAACTTTACACACGAATAAAAAGCCTCATATGAACCTATGAGGCTTTTTTTATTTTTAATGCGTTTTTATACTTCAAATACCTCAAGCTGAAGTATAAGGGCTTTCGCCTCCTAATTGATGAATTAGCTCATCAGCAACTTTATACAAAAATTGACTAACTGATTTTGCACGTTCAAGAGTGAAACGGCTTGCAGGACCTGAAACAACAAGTGCACCCATCATTTCATTATTAACACCAAAAATGGGGAGTGCCATAGATGCTGCATGTGGGTCAGTAACACCCATAGAGTAAAAAGGTTCTTTTCTAACTAAAATTTGCTCATATGTTGCACGTAAGGCTTGTGCACCAGCTGCTTCATCCATAGGACGAATTTCGCCTGGTTGAATATGTAGTCTTAATCGGTGGTTTGAATTTACTCGATATTGACATAAGCGGTAAGCACCATGCTTTACATAAAATGATGCCGTTTCACCAATCTCATTTACTAATTGATGTAAGTAGGGCTCAACGTGTCTTTCTAAATCAAAAGCATCCTGATAAATCGCATTGAGTCGCATAACCTCACTTGCAAGTGTATAGCTCCCATCCGCTAATCTATTGATGAAACCATACGTTTCTAGTGACACGATCAGCCTCATAATCGTTGCTTTATTGAGATCTGTCCTTTCTGCAAACTCAGCCAAACTTAATGAAGTATCACCAAGTCTAAAAGCAGTTAAAACTGTTAAAAGGCGATCTGCTGAAGCAATCCCTCCTATTGCAGGACGGGGTTTAATTCTGACCATATGTACCTGAAATTTTTTGAAAATAAATTTTTAGCTATCCTATTACAGATATACTAGTTGACTATAGTAGTTTAACTAAAAATATTAATAAATTGTGGTTGATTATTGGATAAATATTTTTTTAACAGCATTTTTATCTCAACTATCTATATTTAAAGGAATTTTTATTAGAAGCTAAATTAAATTGAAAGACTGTATTTAGTGCATGGATTTTGTTGATCTTACTGTAAAAGTCTTTTGTGCATAAATTATCATTCCATAGTTTGATATAATGCATATTAACCTCTAACAAAGATTTGTAGATGTTAGTGTTACCACTTCCTAAATACTGTTATAAACTCTTAACTATTTATAAACAATTCATTTCCTATGCGTAAGAAAAATGGTGAAAACTTAATGTCTATCCCTTTATGGAAAAGTTAAGTCTTGAGCATGGTATCTCATCAATTAATAGAAATGGAAACAAGAAGAATGCTCGTTAACTAGGAAAAGAATTTTTAGATAAATTCTTACTCAATAGCATAAATAATTATGTATAAATGTAATTTTAAAAACACTTAATTAATTATATGTTTTCGAAAATGAATAGCCATCATTCTCCTAGACAAATATGGTCTATTCTAATTACATAGGAGAAACAATTATATAGGATGTAAGCAGACTTATGTATAAAAAATTATATATAGTATTTTGTAAATTATTGACAAATAAAATATTTATTTGTTCTCCAGTCTTTCTAAAATTATCATGTAGTACCCCTCTCATCATTCTCTTAATTCACTTTCATTCTCTGTTTTCGCTTAGCGTTTGTTATTGCAAAGCATGCTGTAACACACAATGCAAGTGAAGACGAGATGTGCAAATGCATAGGTGGAAAAAGTAGTCAGATCGAAAATGATGGGATTTTTTGATAGTTAGCATCATCTACTGGAAAAGTATAAGGTGGAGTTTGGTTATGATAAATGATTTTGTTGTAATCGGGACTTGCAGCGAGTTATTGAGATTTTAGGGTTTATCAGAGCCTTATAGATTATGAAAAAGCTCACCCAAAGATGAGCAATTACACTTAAAATTTTAACTACTATTGCTATGAATTTGTCTTATATTAAATATACATGTTTCTCCCTGCCATTATTCTACTTAACGCACCTAATATGGCAATTTTAGAAGTCATTACTAAAGCTGCTGTCCAATCATGTGATAAATCAAAAATCTTACCAAACAATAATGGTTAGACCTAGCATCATGCTAGCACCGCAGCCAAAACAAAGTATAAGTGACCAAATTAATGTAAATTTTGGAGCAAATACAAAACCTGTAAATGCTATAGCTGATAGTTAACTGGCCATAACCGCAGCTAAGCGGTGATCATTCATACGATGTAATGTAGCAGCTAAAATCAACCCCGGAATTGCTGTGGCTAATTGAAGAAAATCGTGCATTGAACCTGCTTGAGCTGCTGATATTTATTTGATTGGATCTAATTTTTTTGAATAAAATTCATGAATTGTACCAACTCAAATCTAATATGACGGTTATCAATGTTTATTGAAGAGCATCAAGTTAAGTTTAAAATAGTACAATTAATTCTCTTTAATTTTTATAGAAATTCATATCTAAAAAGTGTTTACAAAATTGGTGGCTACTCATTGATTGATTTTTATTCTCCCTAGCTAAAGCCTGAAAAAATACTAGTCCTTAACTAAGGAGGGATAGCGCTAGAATAGTTTTAGAATCTATTTTTTATATCATAGAATTTTACTAAATTTTATTCTTCCTAATCATCTCAATTGTCATTTTTGTTAACGGATTATACTGATTTCCATAATCTTCGACTATTTCAAAATGATTGAAATAAGGTTGCATAATGAATTTTACTTCTTTCTGACTATCCTTTAACTTTTTCACAAACTCATCTGACTGGCGCTTAAACTCATCAGATTCTAGACTTCCATAGGATACTATGAGTGGTACATTTATAGTCTCAACACGCTTAATAGTACTCATATCAATTTCATTTTTATCGTTGAAATTCATATATTTAGATCTAACTGACAATCGTACTGGATTCATATCATATAAACCTGATATTAAAACTGCCCCTTTAATGAATCCTTTAGGTAAATTTTCACTCTCCCAGTTGGTTGTTGTTATAACACCTGCTAAATGAGCACCTGAAGAGTGTCCAGCAATGTAAATCTTATCTTTGTTAATTTTTAGAGAGTACGAATTATTATAAATCCATTTTAGGGATGTTCTTATTTGTTTCACCATTCCATCTAGGCCTACTTTAGTAACATCATCGAAATCAAGAATTGCAACACTGATACCATTCGCTAGAAATGGATTCGCTATAAAGTCGTAGTCTTTTGCATTACCGCTTTTCCATGCACCTCCATGAATGAAAACTAGTAATGGTGCGTTTTTACTTGATGATTTATAAAAATCTAATTTTTCGTTAGCAGACGCTCCATACTGAAATATTTTAGGATTACCTAAACTTTTTCTTGTTAAATCACTACGGTAGCTTACCCTATCCATAATTTGTTTGGCATTTGGTGCCCACTCAGTTTGAGTATAATTTTTATCTAACTCCGATTGTGTGTAATTTAAAAATACTTTGGCATGTGTATTGTCCTCACCTGATTTTTCGGCAAGCACGCTGTTACTACAAGTTATGAGAAGAATTGAACTAATTACTTTTACTAGCTTTTCGTAGGTCATTGTATACATCCTGTTTACTGTCTAACGTAAAAGTAGCCTAATCATTTTAGTTCTTCTATCCAATTAATCCAGAATTCTATCCAGAATGGGTTTAGATTAGTATTTTGAGTTAAATTTTATCCAATAATTTTTTTGAGATAATGAATTTCTATAGAAAGTTGCTACATCAACATAACTTTTAGCATAGATTAAATCAATTTTTAGGGGATCTTTTTCATACTGAAATCTATCAAGTGAAACATAACATCCTCTCCTTATACATCACAGATTCACTTGCATTTTGTGTAATTTTATTGAGTACAGATCAGTTCCTTTTTTTACAATTTCTTAGTAACTTAATTCAAGTTGTATAAATTTCAATCAATGGCTTTTATGAAATTTTTATTTATAACCTCGAATCGTAGATAAGAAATTGTCTTGCATAATAAGGTGAAATGAATAGAGCCATAAGCTTTTCTTATGCTTACAAGTTTTGGGTAGGAGAAGTATACGCGAATTCTGGTAATTACCTATGTCATGATGTATTTTGAAGTGAAATCATGTGATCATCGCACCATATTTTATTTACGGTCTGGCTTCATGCATGTTAAGAGTTTATGGTCTTTTGCGGTCTATCCAAAACTTATTATATTTCTGTGGTCTATCTTTAAGGTCTTTTAGAGAACTGAGGTCTTTTCGCGGTCTATTGTACTTTGCATTGAAAAATATTGTCTTTATTAACTGACACATAGAAAATTTAATAAATTTATTCTTACGGTGTATTTTTAGGTGATTTTTTAATTTTACTTTAAAATATATAGACTTAGTATTTTATGCATGGTCTCGTTGATTTTATTAATAAAAAAATCATCAATCTATATTAAGATTTTGTTTTTATTATATTTTTTTTGAAATTTGTCTTTACTCATAATCCGTTGGTCCCGTGTTCGAGTCACGGTGGGCCTACCATATAAAACAACCACTTAGGTGCATTAATCCTAAGTGGTTTTTTAATGCTTGAAATTCATGCAAGCACTATGTAACCAGTTCATCTTTTCTGGCTGATCAAAGATTATGATGCTCTCTTCTTTTACCTGGCTACAGAGCAATAGGCAATGAGCAATGCCCTCTACTAAAATTAATCATAGACGCTTATTTTCGTAGCCACTTATTTATTAATGAGTACTAACTTTTTGAGTCAAGAATTAGTAGCTATTGAAGCTAGGTTCATGAAAGAAAACGTCGTACATGTAGTTGTATGTTGAGAGTATGACAAGTCAGCCAGATGACTAAAATATTATTTTTAGACTTTTGTTAAATCAAAATAAAATTAGCGAGATAGTTTTACTCAGTCATTGCATGAAATTTCTATACTCGCTAATTTTAAATTCTAATTAATTTAAATCCATTGGCTGGAAATAATATCAAATTTTATTAATAAAGTTGATTCACTGAGTCCTCTTGAACTCCGAATACACCATCTGTCTTTTCTATTTCATTAACAATTTCTTTTACCTTAGATTGAGGAACAGAGACTACAATGATACTTAAATTATCTAATACATATACTGTTTCTAATTTTTGATTCTGTATTTTACTCAAAACTTTTTGCTTCTTGGTAGCATCATAATGAACTATGAAGTTAGTATGATCTTGTTGATGAGCAGATCTAAATAACTCCCATGCATCTACTTCTGACCCATCTGAAAGCTTACAAAATGCAAACTCATCACCAGCTAAATTTTTTTTGGTGAAAGATTTTCCACCTATTTTTTCACAATGAACACTGGCAGGATTGGGCATACCAATTGATTTAATATTATTAGTATTACTAATAATACTAGATGTGCATGCAGTGAACAAAAGTGATGAGGCTAGTGTTCCAATTAGGGTTTTTTTCATAAGATCATAAACCAGTTTAGGAAAAAAGATATTATCAGACAAAATTATTCGATGAAGTATGATAAATGTATTTATTTCGATATAAAATTTTTAGAAAACCTTTATTAATCCATACTTCAGATAATAATTTACTTAAAAAATTAGAATGAGAAGATGAAAAAATGGATATTTCGTTTTATGATTTCTTTAAGAGTCGAAAAGCCATAAGCTTTTCTTATGCTTACAAGTTTTGGGTAGGAGAAGTATACGCGAATTCTGATAGTTACTTATGTCATGATGTATTTTGAATTGAAATCATGTGATCATCGCACCATATTTTATTCTTTAAGGTCTGACTTCATGCATGTTAAGAGTTTTGGCAATATCGCATAGGAAATTCTTACTATCCTTTTCTTGAATGAGCTAAAAATAAAAGAGTACTGGGAAGACGAATAATAAGTTGCTTATGCAACATCTGTATGAAAATAAGGTTGATCAGTTTACATTTTTTAAAAATTACTTCTCGTATTAATTTTTCATTTTAGATCAATTAGTATTCATAATAAGCATTAATTCTGCTGTTAGTTCTCTTGGTTATTCCTGCTTCTAGCATTCATATTTTGATATTCACTCTTGATCTTATTTGTATACCCTGCCTAAGCAGGGCGAATAATCAAAATTAATTTAGATCAATAAACTATATGAATTGATAAAATGTAGTAGCAAAAAAATAATTTTATTTCATATGCAATATTCATTTAAGGATGAACAATAATTTTTACAGCAGACTCATTATTATGAATCAATGTTTCAAAGCCTTTAGAAACAAGATCATCTAAAGCAATCCGTTGGGTAATAAAAGGTTCTAGATTAATCTTGCCTTGCTCAACTAAACGAATAGTTTCCTGATGGTCATTGACGTAAGCTATCGTGCCACGAATATCTAGTTCTTTCATTACTACGCTATGTACATTAATCGTGGCAGGATGGCTCCAAATAGAAACAATTACAATAACACCCATTGGTTTCATCGCTGCGACGAGTGTATCCATAACTTTATTCACACTACTACACTCAAAAGCAACATCTACACCGCGGTCTTGAGTAATTTTCATTACTTCATTTACCACATCAACCTGAGATGGATCCAGTACATAATCGGCAACACCAGCCTCTATCGCTTTTTCTTTACGCTTTGCACTTAGCTCAGTGATGATAACCGTAAGACCTTTGGCCTTTAAAATTGCGGATAAAAGTAAGCCTATTGGGCCAGCTCCACCAACCAATGCTACATCACCTGCTTTTGCACCACTTCTGACATAGGCGTGATGACCAACAGATAAAGGTTCTATCAACGCTGCTTGGTCTAAAGGAATATCATTTGAAATAGGATGTACCCAACGGCGCTGAACTGCAATTTTTTCAGAAAGACCGCCACCCCGCCCGCCTAAACCAATAAAATTCATATTTTTTGATAAATGATACTTATCATGTGGGCCAGTTGGTACATCGTCAGCAATAATATAGGGTTCAACTACGACATGTTGTCCAATTTCGATATCATTTACGCCTTCACCAACAGCATAAACCACACCTGAAAATTCATGTCCCATTGTTACAGGTGCCGACTCTCCTGAAATTGGATGCGGATGACCACATGGTGGAATAAAAATAGGGCCTTCCATGAATTCATGTAAATCTGTACCGCAAATACCACACCATGCAACCTGAATTCCAACGGTGCCTGGAAGTACTTTCGGCTCAGGGATATTTTCAATTCGAATATCCCCTCGGTCATAAAAACGAGCTGCTTTCATCATGTATTCCTTATGTTGATACTAACGCTAAACCATTCCGCCATTTGTCAAAATAAACTAACCTGTAACTTAATTAATGCAACTTTATTATTTAAACCTTTAAGCACATTCCAGACCCCTTAAATATGAATAGCACGTTGCATTGCAGATAAAACCGACTCATGCATCGCTTCAGACAAAGTAGGATGAGGGAAAATGACCTGCGCTAAGCTTTCATCCGTCGCTTCTAGATATTTTGCGATGGCAAAACCCTGAATATGTTCGGTAACTTCATGCCCAACCATGTGAGCACCTAACAATTCACCTGTTTCCTGACTAAAAATAGTTTTAATGAATCCTGCGCTATCACCCAAAGCCAGTGCCTTACCATTGGCTTGCAAAGGAAACTTACCCACATTGATATTCAAGCCGGCAGCTTTCGCTTTCTGTTCTGTCAAACCAATACTGGCCACTTGCGGGTGGGTAAAGATACAGCCCGGAATTTGTGTACGATCTAAAGCATGTACATGATCTAAACCTGCAATTTTCTCTACACAAAGAATAGCCTCGTGACTGGCCTTGTGTGCCAAACACGGTGCGCCTGCAACATCACCAATTGCATATACGCCCACAATATTAGTTTTGCACCATGAGTCGACTTTAATAAAACCATTCTCTAATTCGACACCTAAAGCTTCTAGGCCCAGATTTTCAGTATTTGGTTTCACACCAATTGCTGAAAGTACCTTTTCAACGCTAATGACTTGCCCACCTGTGGCAGTTTGAATATGACAATGTACTTGAGCCTGATCAGTTTCTATCTTTTTTACAGTCGCTTCGGTTAAAACCTGCATACCCTGCTGTTCAAATTGCTTTTGTACATACTTCGCAACTTCAATGTCTTCGCTAGGGAGAATCTGCTTGGCAATATCAACCAAGGTGACTTGGCAGCCTAAGTCTTGGTATAGGCTTGCAAACTCACTGCCTATAGCACCCGAACCAATGACCAGTAAAGACTTTGGTAATTGTTCTGGAACCAAAGCCTCTTTATAACTCCAGACCTGATGGCCATCTACAGCAATATGAGGCAAATTGGCTGCACGTGCACCTGTTGCGACAATAATATGCGGTGCAGAAATCTGCTGTTTTTGACCATTCGCATCTGTAAGCTCTAATCGTTCTTTGGCAACAAATTGAGCTGTTGCATTTAAAACAGTGATTTGATTTTTTTTCAATAATTGACCGATACCTTGCACCAGTTGCTCAGAAACCTGTCTGCTATGATGGACCAGTTTTTGAATGTCAAAATCAATCGCGTTAAGCGTAAAACCAAACTGTCCTGCATGTTTGAACTGCTGCGCAAGCGCAGCCCCGCTCAATAATGCCTTGGTTGGAATACATCCCCAATTCAGACAGACTCCGCCTAAGTGTTGTTTTTCAACGATTGCCGTTTTTAATCCCAGTTGTGCTGCACGAATCGCAGCGACATAGCCTCCAGGACCAGCACCAATAACTACAAGATCAAATTGTGTATCTGACATGGCTATTCCTCCTACACCAAAATTAATGCAGGATTTTCGACAAACTGCTTCAATGCCGATAAGAATTGAGCACCCAACGCACCATCAATGACACGATGATCACAAGATAAAGTCGCTGTCACCATTTCACGAACAACAATCTCATCGTTTTCGACGACAGCACGTTTTTCTGCTGTACCTAAGGCCAGAATCGCACCTTGAGGTGGGTTAATAATGGCATCAAACTGTTGAATACCCAGCATCCCCAAATTGGAAATACTGAAACTACCGCCTTGAAACTCGTCAGGTGCTAATTTTCCAGTTTTGGCACGTGTCGCCAGATCACGCATATCATTGGAAATTTGCGCCAAAGATTTACGATTCGCTGCTTTAATAATTGGTGTGATCAGTCCGTTTTCGATGGCCACAGCAACCGAAATATCAGCTTGTTCAAACTGTAAAATCTGCTGATTTTCTTCATCGAACTGAACGTTAACCTGCGGAACTTTGATCAGTGCGGCAGCAGCAGCTTTAATCAGCATATCGTTGATAGACAGCTTAACTTGCGGCACCGTATTGTTAATTTGCTGACGCAAAGCCTGAACTGATTCAACATTTAGGTCTATTGTTAAGCGAAAATGTGGTGCATTGCGTTTTGCCGCTTGTAACCTTGAAGCGATTGCTTTACGCATACCATTCATCGCTACAGTGGTAAATTGTGCGGACTCTGTCGGTTGCGCATGATCATGTTGAGTATTTATAGGGTTTTCACGTTGATAGACAGCTTCAACATCTTCCTTGCAGACTCGTCCACGTGAACCCGATGCACGGCAATCATGCAAATTGATGTCCCATTGTTTGGCCAAGCGGCGGGCAACAGGTGTTGCCAAAACATGACTATCATCTGCTTTAGATTTCGCGGCCTTAGTACTGGCTTGATGACGTACATCTGGCCATGAACCACCAGCAGCTTGAACTGCGGTCTGAATATCTTGAACACTAATACGACCTTCACGCCCAGAACCCGTAATCTGAGACAAGTCTACATTGTGCTTTTGAGCCAATTTCAAGGCATGCGGCGTTGCAAAAATATCATTGTTTTGCTGGTAGCCTTGTAACGCAGCAGGAATAGAATATCCGCCCTGAGTCACCGCTTTTGATCCATTACCAACACTGTTCTGTTTAGGAGCAGCTTGTACTTTGGTTTCAACTTGAGTTACAGCTACTTTTTCAGGAACTGCTGTTACCGCTTTATTTTCAGTTACCGCAGGTGTGCCGCCTAATGACTGTGCAAATGCTTCAACTTCTGCGTCGGAAACTTGAGCGTCTGCACAAATTGCAATGACTCCACCTACAATTAGTGTGTCACCATCTTTAGCAATAATTTTTCGTAGCAAGCCATCGAAAGGTGCTTCCAGAACATTGACGATTTTTGTGGTTTCAATTTCACAAATTTCCTGTCCTTTACTAAATTGCGTACCTTCCTGAATCAGCCATTGGGCAATTGTGCCCTCTTCCATGGACAAACCCCATTTTGGGATTTCTAAGGTTTTAATTTCGCTCATCCTAAGCCTCCAATGTCTTGCGTACAGCCTGCTCGATGCGTTCTACACTTGGTAGCCATTCTTTTTCTAATACAGGTGAAAATGGTACGGGTGAATGTGGTGGAGTGACTAACTCGATTGGTGCTTTAAGATAATGAAAGCCTTTCTGGGCAATAAGTGCAGCCACATCGTGTCCGAAACCGCAACGCGCGGCAGATTCATCTACAATCACCACCCGACCTGTTGAAGCTACGGACTCTAAAATGCCATCTTCGTCTAGTGGAGAAATGGTACGAGGATCAACCACTTCAACCGAAATGCCTTCTTTTGCTAGCTTGTCGGCAACGTCATTGGCACGATGTACCATCAGGCCTAAGGCAATAATTGTAATATCTGTGCCTTCACGGGTGTAATTTGCGACACCAAAAGGAATGGTGTAGGCTTCATCGGGTACCTCGCCTTTAATGTCGTATAACATTTTGTGTTCACAAAAGACCACTGGGTCATCATCTCGAATGGCTTGAATCAATAATCCTTTGACATCGTAAGCACTAGAAGGCACCACCACTTTTAAACCAGGTACCGACGCAAACACGTTATATGGTGATTGAGAATGCTGTGCTGCAGCGGAAAAACCCGCACCAATCATGCCGCGTACAACGAGTGGTGCTTTGGCTTTCCCTCCAAACATATAGCGGAATTTCGCCGCTTGGTTATAAAGCATGTCATAACACACGCCATAAAAATCCATAAACATTAAATCTGCTACCGGTCTTAAACCTGTAGCAGCAGCACCTGCCGCCATACCGATAATCGCAGATTCTGTAATTGGCGTATCAATGACTCGTTCAGAGCCAAATTCAGTCCATAGGCCTTTGGTTACGCCAAGTACTCCGCCAAAACCTTCCAGCTTATTGTCATCGGTATTTTTACCGCCATGTCCACCACGAACATCCTCACCAACCACAATAACACTTGGATCTCGGCGCATTTCTAATTCGATTGCTTCTTTAATTGCGTTTCGATAACTTTTATTTGGCATTTTTCTACTATTCCTTTAGTAAGAGACGTATACATCGGTAAGTAACTGAGAAACTTCTGGGTACTTAGCTGCACGTGCCTTTGCAACGGCATCGTCTACATTGGCTTTAGACTGAGCATCTATCGCATCGAGTTTGGCTTCGTCAATTTTGTCTTTGACTTTTTCACGGAATATTTTCAATGGATCTTTATGTTCTTTCACATAATCCAGCTCTTCTTTAGAACGGATAAGCCCCGGATCACCTTCAAAATGTCCATAAAACCGGTTGGTTACCGTTTCAATCACACTCGGGCCTTCACCACGGCGGGCACGTTCAATGGCTTTTTGTGCAACTTCATACACAGCAAAAAAGTCTGTTCCATCTACTTTTTCAGCAGGTAAGCCAAAGCCTCCTGCTCGGCCTGCAATATCTTTACTGCCTACAGCATAGTCATGTGCCGTGCCTTCACCAAAGCCGTTATTTTCAAAAACAAAAATGACAGGAAGCTTTAACACCACCGCCATATTAATAGCTTCGAAAGTTAAACCCTGATTTGAGCCACCATCGCCTGTAAACGACAAACCAATACCACCCGTTTTAAGTGTTTTGGCACTTAAAGCAGCCCCAATTGCTAAAGGTGGGCCACCGCCCACAATACCATTTGCACCAAGCATACCTTTATCTAAGTCTGCAATATGCATTGAGCCACCTTTACCACGGCACAGGCCTTCATCTTTGCCAAAGATCTCTAACATCATGGCGTGGATATCACACCCCTTCGCAATACAGTGTCCATGACCACGATGTGTTGATGTGATAAAGTCCTTGTCTGTTAGGTTTTCACAAATACCTACAGCAACTGCTTCCTCACCGCTATATAAATGAATGAATCCTGGGATATCACCTGTATTGTTTTCATCGTGAAGCCGATCCTCAAATTCACGAATATCACGCATTCTTTTGTATGCTGCTAGCAATTGCTCTTCCGTTAACTGCATATATTTATTCCTTATTGATTACGCTAAAAAAGAAATCCAAAATTGAATAATCAGATTTTTAAACCGTATATTTATATAAGAATATTTTTCTCTAATTTTATATTAGACTAAAAAAAATTAATTTTTAAATCAGTAAGATCAACATAAAAAACAAAAGGTTAAACAATCAAAAAATTTGTAATTTTTTTATATTATTCATATACATGCTAAAACAAACCTTTAACCAACCTTTATTTTATATGATATGTTTTTTGCCCAGTTTTATATTATTGGTGCAATAAAAATAGCGAATGAAGATCGGGATTTATATTAATTATTTTTAAATAATGGAGTATTTAAAATGGATTTAAATAACACAATATTAACTGGAAATAAGTTAAGAGGCGCTGAAAAAATAGCACGTATTCCAATTAAAATTGTTGCAACAGAAATTACGCCAAAGAAACCTGAGTGGATTCGAACTAAAATGAGTCAGCCTGAAGAAGTTCGAATGATCAAGAATTTACTAAGACAACAAAAGCTTCACACGGTGTGTGAAGAAGCAGCTTGTCCTAATTTGCCGCAATGTTTTGGCAGTGGCACAGCAACATTTATGATTATGGGAGATATATGTACTCGACGTTGTCCATTTTGCGATGTAGCTCATGGTCGTCCTCAAGTTTTAGATATTCATGAGCCAAAGAATTTGGCTGAAACGGTTAAGAATTTAGGATTAAAGTATGTGGTGATCACCTCGGTTGATCGAGATGATTTAAAAGATGGCGGTGCACAACACTTCTCTGATTGCATTCGAGAAATTCGTGAAACCAGCCCAGATACTTTGATTGAAATTTTAGTTCCTGATTTTCGTGGCCGTGCTGATATTGCGCTTAAAATCTTGAGTCAAAATCCACCTGACGTTTTTAACCACAATATTGAAACCGTTCCGCGTCTGTATAAAGCCATGCGACCAGGCGCTGACTATCAGCATTCATTGGATCTACTCAATAAATTCAAACACTATTGTCCAGACATTCCCACCAAATGCGGATTGATGGTGGGTTTAGGAGAAGTGGAGGCAGAGGTAATTGTATTGTTAAATGACTTAAAAGATTACCAAGTAGACTATGTCACTATTGGTCAATACTTACAGCCTTCGAAATCTCATGCCCCCATTCACCGCTTTGTTACCTTAGAAGAATTTAAACATTATCAGATCCATGGAGAGCGCCTAAAATTTAAAAATATTTGGAGCGGCCCATTGGTTAGATCGAGTTACTTTGCTGAAAAGCAGTACTACGGACAGCAACTATCTGACTAACTTAATCGAAATGACTGATGAAATTGGATTCAACCTGAGTAAAAACTATATGGTCAAAACTTACTAAAATTCGATAGAAAAAAGAATTCTTTCCTATTACAGTTTTTCATATGGAATTAAATGTCTGCAAATCAATTAACCCAATAGAGTGTTGATATAGGCGGTGTCGGAATACTAAATAGCTTTACTCAAGCGAATACGTTGCTCAACCATAAAGGAATATGGAATGAATCATTTGGAAAAAATAAATTCAGCTTTACAAACAACACATTTAGTTAATCAGATTGATGTAAATGCAGCCCCGATTCTTCTTTTGCGTGATGAAGAACATAATTCTATATTTGATCGATCTATACACCAAACCTGTGATGAACTGTCAAAAATCGCCTATGACTCCGAAATGGCAATAGGATTAACTGACCATCAAGGTACATTACTATGGACCTGGAGTAGTCGAACGATGTTATCGTCTGCAGAACAAGTCAATTTTATTGAAGGTGGTCACTGGTCTACTCAAGCTGTGGGTAAAAATGCCATCGGTATGGCGCTCAATAGCCATCGTTCGAGTTGTGTACATTCTCATGAAAATCAGATGAATAGTGTACGAGACTGGGTGTGCTATGCAGCCCCTATTATTGATCCAGTATCTAATCATTTTCATGGTGTTATTAATTTATCGACCAAGTATAAAAAACACACGCCTTTGGGGGTTTTAGCTGTTGAGCGTTGTGCCGACTTAGTACGTCAATCGCTGTTAACTCAACAAAAAAATATTTTATATATTCATGCATTAGGAACACCAAGAATTGTATTTAATCGAACACCCCTAGTGTTAACTCATCGCCAAATTGAAATTTTATGCATTCTGGTTCTACGTCCAAAAGGTATCAGTTTGGATGAGCTACATTATGCTTTGTATGGCGATCGAGACGTTAGTGTCAAAACGCTTAAATCAGAATTATCTCAATTACGTAATCTGTTGCCTAACTGCATTGATTCCCGAGTATATAAATTAACTTGTGAAGTTGAATGTGATTTTTTAAAAGCTGAACATTCTTTAAGTGCCGGATTTTTAGCGAGCACTTTTTCTTTATATAAAGGAAGTTTTCTGTCTAAAACTGAAAGTCCTTATCTTTGTGCATGGAGAGAAAGTTTTGATGCTCGTTTAAGCTATTTAATTTATCAACTACAGGATGTAGATCAACTACTAAAAATTATCGGTTATTTACCAGAGCGAGTCGATGCCGTGCAACGTTTGCTTGAATTGATCCCCAAAGATAGTATCTATCACGATCGTTTTTCAAAATTTGTTTAAGCAGATTGAGTTAATTGAGATCATTACGACCTACAATGTGATGAGAACCAAAAAGTCTAGAACTCAATATTGATTCTAGACTTTTTCCTAAATTTATACTGGAACGCTTGCTATTACATCTTCTCGAGACCAAAGTCTGTGATTCTGTATGGCTAATTTAAATTTATCCTGTTGATCTTTAAAAGACTCACTAATGAAAATAGCATCATCTTGATGGATACCAAAATAATCGAGAAGTGACTTTTTATCGTCAAGCAAATAGATGGGTTTCAGATGCTTATAAGTTTCTAAAACATAATATTTTGCTACGCCATCGGCTTTAAAAGTATCTAAATTATCTCCATCAATCACGACAATAGCATCATAAGTGACAGATGGTTCTCCATTTTGGCGACCATCAACTGCAATTTCTTTGCCATCTTTAGATTTAACGGGAGCTGCACTTGGAGCAAGAACTTCCGCAACAGCATTTTCACCTTCAGCCCATGCTTTGACTGCATCTACCGAACTAGCATTTGCGCCATTATGTACCAAGATTGCGATTTTTCGTTGTTTAATATCCGGTGCTTTAAAAGCATCGATACTCAGTTTTTCAGAAATTTTCACCTGGCTTTGCTGATCTGTTTCAGGTTGCATTAATGGCTTTAAGCCGAGTTCATTTGCAACATATGTGGCAAGACCTTTATCAATATTCACTAGAACTCGATCGATAACTCGCTGACGAATCGCTTCATCTTGTACTTTTGATAATTCAAATGCATAAGCATCTTTTATATGCTGTTGTTCATGTTTTTTTAAACTGCTGTAATGAAGCGTAGCTTGAGAGAAATGATCAGCAAAACTTTCAGGACGCACACGCAATTTACTTGCTTCTACAGGTTCAGGATAAGAGCTAAACGCACCTTTGTCTTGATCAGCTTCACGTGGCCAATTTTCATCTACTGAATTTGGCTCATAATTTGCCTTTCCTTTGTAAACTTCATGGTTGGCAAAACCTCCACGTCGGTTAGTATGAAAAGGACATACAGGTTTATTGATTGGAATCTGATTGAAATTGGCTGTGCCTAATCGGTGGAGATGCGTGTCTGTATAGCTAAATAAACGCCCTTGAAGTAAAGGATCATTACTGAAATCGATTCCTGAAACAATGTTTGCAGGACTAAATGCAACCTGCTCTGTTTCAGCAAAGAAATCATCTGTATTACGGTTAAGTACGAATTTACCTAATGGCGTTACCGGTACTAGCTCTTCAGGCACAAGTTTTGTCGGATCTAGTACATCAAAATCCCACTGAGCAGCCTCTTCCTCAGTGAAAATTTGGGCTCCTAGTTCCCATTCTGGATAATTTCCATTTTCAATTGCATCCCACAAATCACGGCGATGAAAATCCGGATCTTTACCATTTAGCTTCAATGCTTCATCCCAAACAACCTGAGCGACGCCTTGTTTTGGTGTCCAATGAAATTTAACCAAATGCGCTTTGCCTTGCGCATTAATTAATCTGAATGTATGTACACCAAAGCCTTGGATAGAACGTAAGTTACGAGGAATAGCTCGGTCAGACATGACCCAAGTCGTCATATGCGCGGTTTCAGTATTTAAAGAAACAAAATCCCAAAACGTATCGTGTGCAGATTGCCCTGTAGGAACTTCGTTTGGATCTTCAGGTTTAACAGCATGAACAAAATCAGGAAATTTAATCGCATCTTGAATGAAAAATACCGGAATATTATTCCCAACTAAATCATAATTGCCTTCTTGCGTGTAAAATTTAATTGAGAATCCACGTACATCTCGGACGACATCTGCTGATCCTCGCCCACCTTGTACCGTTGAAATACGGGTAAAAATAGGTGTTGGGTGAGTTGTATCTGTAAGAAACTGAGCCTTCGTCCATTTCTCATTTCCCTCATACGCTTCAAAATAACCATGTGCACCAAAGCCACGAGCATGAACAACTCGCTCTGGTATACGTTCACGATCAAAATGAATTAATTTATCTCGTAGTAGAAAATCTTCCAGTAACGTTGGTCCACGATCACCAATTTTTAAACTATTTTGATTATCAGATACAGGAACACCCAGTGAACTCGTGAGTGTCTTCCCTTTAGGATCGACATAACTTTCATTTTCGAATTGTGTGATCTTGGCATTGTATTTATTGGATTTTCTGCTCATTGTTTTTTTCCTAGTTCGTATTTTTAAAAAATACAAAAACTGTGAATGATATTTATAGACTTCAAGATAGTATCTGAGAATTAAGTACTTTTTTGCATATGATACGGTTTGATAACGTTAAAGCAACAATCTAAATGCTACATATACTCACCATCTTACTTATTGATTGCCGTATCAGTCTGCTCAAGAATAAATATGGAGCTTATAATTTTACTTGTTTAAACTATTAGCGGATCTTCCCTGAAATTAACGAAGTTTGAAGTCAAAATATATTTGCAATCAGTTCAGTCTTTTTTAAATTAGCTTTATTTAAGTTTTATTCACATTGATCATTCATATTCAAATTTATTCAATTTTTACTCCATAGAATGCTAAAAAATATTGCATTCATATATGAATATGCGTATATTCGAAATATCAAATATATAAGCGACAATGTATGAATCAATCTGATTTCTTCAAGTGTCTTTCCGATCCGACTCGACTCGATATTCTTAAGTTGATTTTGGCTCGGCACAATGTCTGCGTGTGTGAACTGACAGAACATTTACAACTCAGTCAACCCAAAATTTCCAGACATTTAGCCCTGCTTCGCAACCTTTCCATTTTACTGGATCAAAGACAAGGACAATGGGTGTATTACCGCTTAAATCCGAACCTTCCAGAATGGGCCAAAGATATTTTGAATATCCTGTCAAATCTGTCTGATCACTCTATCAATTTAGCCAATGCACAATCATCCATCCCAACTCATTGCGAGTAAGCACCAATGAAATTCTTGTTTTTATGCACCGGAAACAGTTGCCGCAGTATCCTTTCTGAAGTGCTGTTTAATCATCGGGCTCCGGCAGGCTGGACAGCCTATAGTGCAGGCAGCCAACCATCAGGACAGGTCCACCCTCTCACTATCGAAACCCTAGAAAATATGGGTCTTTCAACTGATGGATTATGGAGTAAAACCATTGATGACTGCGAGCAATACCAGCCAGATGTTGTGATCACAGTCTGTGATTCAGCAGCGCAAGAACCTTGTCCACTGTATTTAGGTACAGCGATTAAAGCACATTGGGGCTTGGCTGATCCTTCACATTTAGATTTGCCAAAAGAAGAAAAACTACAAGCATTCCAAGTGACGGTTAAACATATTCATCGTCGTTTGGATGCTTTGTTTGCACTAGATAGCGCAAATATGACGCGTACTGAATTGATCGCAGCGATTAATCAGATCTCAAATATTAAATGAGAACATCATGGCTCGACAAAGACTGTCTTTTCTAGATCGTAATCTTACGCTATGGATTTTTATTGCCATGGCATTAGGAATCGGTATTGGCGTTTTCTTTCCGCAGGTCTCTGTTTCTTTGAATAAAATGAGTATTGACTCAGTCAATATTCCAATTGCGTTGGGACTGATTTTGATGATGTATCCACCGCTTGCCAAAGTGGACTATGCTGCTTTACCGCAAGTATTTAAAGATAAAAAAACCTTAACTCTGTCGTTGGTGCAAAATTGGATTATTGCGCCTGTTTTGATGTTTGCTTTGGCGATTATTTTTTTGCAGAGCTACCCTGAATACATGACGGGTTTGATCCTGATTGGTTTAGCAAGATGTATTGCGATGGTTCTGGTTTGGAATGGTCTGGCCTGTGGCGATAATCAATATGTTGCCGCATTGGTGGCTTTCAACAGTATCTTTCAGATTCTATTTTTTAGTACGTATGCTTGGCTGTTTCTCACTTTTTTACCTCCGTATTTTGGTGTTGCAGGTCAAGTTATTGATGTTAATTTCTGGACGATTACTCATGCGGTATTGGTTTATTTAGGAATTCCGTTCTTACTCGGTTTTATCACTCGATTCTTATTTGTTCGAGCCAAAGGTTTAGTTTGGTATCAACAAGTCTTCTTGCCCAAGATCAGCCCGCTCAGTTTACTTGCTTTATTGTTTACGATTGTGGCGATGTTTAGCCTCAAAGGAAACGATGTGGTGAGCTTACCTCTGGATGTATTACGCATCGCAATTCCATTGACGATTTATTTTATTGTGATGTTCTTCATTAGCTTCTTTATGAGTAAATGGATGGGAAATGACTATCCTAAAACCACTGCAATTTCATTTACCGCTGCGGGAAATAATTTTGAATTAGCGCTAGCTGTGGCAATCGCAACTTTTGGTTTAGCTTCTCCTGTGGCATTCACGACAGTGATCGGACCTTTGGTTGAAGTTCCCGTATTGATCGCATTGGTCAGCGTATCTTTATGGCTTAAAAAGAAGTTTTTCAAAGCTGAGGTGTAATTTCGATGTCTCTCCCAAATATAGATATAAATCTTCTCGACCAACCAACTTTAGAAAAAGTACAAGCCAAAGCATTGGATCATCCACCACGTATACTTTTGCTTTATGGCTCAAATCGAGAACGTTCATACAGTCGATTGGCAGTGTTGGAAGCAGGACGTATTCTTGAGCACTTCGGTGCTGAGGTAAAAATTTTTCATCCCAAAGAACTTCCTTTACCCGAAGACAGCGATGCTGCACATCCCAAAGTTAAAGAATTGCATGAGCTTTTAGCTTGGTCTGAGGGAATGGTATGGTGCTCACCAGAGCGACATGGCGCTATGAGTTCGATTTTAAAAGCGCAGATCGATTGGATTCCGTTAGCAGCTGGCGCTATCCGTGCAACTCAAGGCAAAACTCTTGCAGTGATGCAAGTTTGTGGTGGCTCACAGTCATTTAATGCAGTCAATCAATTGCGAATTCTGGGTCGGTGGATGCGTATGATCACGATCCCAAATCAATCTTCTATTCCAAAAGCATTTTTAGAATTTGATGAGTCAGGACGTATGAAACCTTCATCTTATTACTCTCGAATTGTAGATGTTATGGAAGAGTTGTATAAATTTACCCTTTTAACTCGAGGACAGTCCGCATATTTAACAGATCGTTATTCTGAACGTGTTGAAACTGCGGAAGAGCTGTCGAAACGAGTCAATCAGAAAAATATTTAATTTTAGAAACAGAGCATTAAAAATTTGGAAGCTATACACCATTTTTAATGATGTTGATAGCTTCCCATTTAAGCATTCAAATAATTTCTATAATCTCTATTTAATTTTAGATATTCAAATAAAATCGATCCTCATTCACTTCTCTTGGTTTTCCATAATGAATACATGATACCGATAAATAAAATGGCAAAGGTAATGGAAAGTGATAGTGCTGGAGGAATTTTAGCAATACCCAGGCCATCTGCGATAAAGATCTTTGAACCAATAAAAACCAGTAATACAGCTAAAGCGTATTTCAAATAGTGGAAGCGATCTACAAAGTACAGCGCTCTTAAGCCTAATATGGCGAAGATATTAGACGTATACACAATAAAAGGATCAGTGGTGATCGCAAAAATTGCAGGTACACTATCAATTGCAAAAATCAAATCTACAAACTCGATCATGATTAAGGCCAAAAATAGTGGAGTCATGAACCATGCTAATTTATTTGTTTTTGGATCGGTTTGTTTAACCCAAAACTTTTCTGCATGAAGTTGATCTGTCACTCTAAAGCGCTTTTTGATAAAGTTTAAGATCGGTGAATTTCCAACCTCATACTGTTTATCGACACTCAGCCACATTTTTATTCCGGTCAAAATGAGAAAGCCAGCAAAGATATAAAGTACCCAAGAAAACTGGCTCACTAAGGTTGCGCCTAAGCCAATCATTATGGCTCTAAGAATGATAACGCCGATGATTCCCCAAAATAAAACCCGGTGTTGATAAATTCTAGGGATAGAGAAATAGGTAAAGATCATGGCAATGACAAAAATGTTATCCATCGCCAGCGATTTTTCAATAACAAAGCCAGTAACGTAGTTAAGTCCTGCCGTAGGGCCAATATACCACCAGACCCATGCACCAAATAACAAACCTAGAGTGATATAAAATGCTGAAAGACCTAGACTTTCTTTCACACCAATCTCTCTAACATTACGGTGTAACACCCCTAAGTCTAGAACAAGTAAGACAAGAACGATGACGATGAAAAATAACCACATCCACACCGGTTTATCTAAAAATTCTGAAAACAGAATATCCATTTATTTTCTCTACTTATGTTTGTATTTATTCAGAAAAATATGCTGAAATTGCTCATTATTCGTCAAGCCAAATATTGTATTTAGCCTCTTCGGGTAAACTCAATCCTAGCGATATGAGTAAATACTTGCAGATCTACTTTTTATTTGTAATGATTATTGGTGGGTGTCTAGCAATGCTAAGGCAGGTAATTGTTGCAGTCGGGCCGCTGCAATGCCTACATAGAGCACGCCCACATGTTTAATCTAAATTTATTCAATAAAATTTCTACGAATGTCCTGATCTTAAAAAGTGACCTTCAACTTGATACTGAATTAGAGCTAATAAGTAAATATAAGACGTCTATTTCTGATGACTATAGGCAAGCTATTGTTCTGATCCTTAAGGAACGTGGCTATTCCAGATTAGAAATTGGACTACTCCTAAAAGATAAAATTTAGGACATCACATTTATCTGAACTCCTCAAAGCATAAAGCTTTTTCTTTATGTCTGGTCTAGCTCAAACTTTGGATCTGATCTAAACTAATTATCTCATTGATTTTACTGTATTACATTTATTGTATTTTTGCATTTACCTAATCTTTAGACTATATAACCGAATATCATAATAATGAAATTAATAGAATCCAAATAATATGGACGGTAGAAATGGAAATAACATTTAATGCATTTTATACCCTTATATCGGCTGTAATCGTTCTCTTATTAGGGCGATTTCTAGTCAACAAAATCGAGTTCTTAAATCGTTATAACATTCCTGAACCTGTAGCAGGTGGTCTGGTTGCCGCTATTATATCTATGTTTTTGCATAATATTTGGGGCTAAGCATCACGATAAGTAATGAATTACAAACAAGTTTTATGCTCATTTTCTTCGCATCAATTGGTTTGAGCGCAAACTTTTCGAAATTGCGTGAAGGTGGAATGGGTTTAGTGGTTTTCTTAGTGTGTGTTGCTTCTTTTATCATTCTACAAGATTTTGTGGGAATAGGTTTGGCTACACTATTAGGAATTGATCCCCTTATAGGTTTGATTGCTGGTTCAATTACATTAACTGGTGGCCATGGTACTGCAGGTGCATGGGAAGAAATCTTAGAAGTTGAACATGGTATTCAAGGTGCATTAGCTTTAGGTATGGCCAGTGCAACCTTTGGTTTGATTATTGGTATCACTGCAATTATGGCAATTAACTGATTTAGCTGGCTCACTGGTTGTGATCTTGGGTGCGCAAACATTAACGATTGCACTGTATGCAGCCTTTGTAACATTCCGAGTTATAGGAAAAAATTACGATGCTGCGGTGCTGTCAGCAGGTCATTGTGGTTTTGCGATGGGTGCAACACCAACTGCTGTTGCTAATATGCAAGCAATTACCAATATGTATGGTCCGTCGCATAAAGCCTTTTTGATTGTTCCACTCTGCGGCGCATTTTTTGTGGATCTTATCAATGCAACAGTTATTCAGTTAATCTTGAAGTTTATTGGTTAAAGCGAGCTTGATCAGAGCATATCTGATCAAGTTTTTGATATAATTTATCTAATTCTATCTTATACATTAAACGTTTTTCATAGATCATTCTTTACTTATATCCAAGTTATAGGTCTTTGCGATTCAAGTAAATCTCAAATTCAGTGCTTTTATTTCTATTTCATTAACGTTCATCAAGAACGCTTAAAAGTTGTTAGATGGCCATTAAAACTAATAAAAATATCCGCTATCCGATTAGACATTTTTATAAAATCACTATACTTTAAAAACATTCATGACCTTAATTTTAGTACGCTTCGGTATTCTCTTGAACACATCCTATCATTCCTGTGATTTATCCAATAAAACCATTCTTGTAGTCGAAGATGACTTTGACATTGGTGATATTCTTGAAAGATATTTAAAAAAAGAAAATATGCATGTAATCCGTGCTATACAAGGTCAACAGGCACTAGAATTATTAAAAGTCCATGCTATTGATCTCGTGATCTTAGATATTAAACTGCCAAAAAAAAATGGTTGGGAAGTATTAACCGTTTTAAGACAGTACAGCAATATTCCTGTGATTATGCTCACCGCTATGGACGATTTTGACAATAAAATTATGGCATTAAAAATGGGTGCCGATGACTTTGTGGTGAAACCCTTTAATCCGAATGAAGTGATTGCTCGAGTAGAAGCCGTATTACGGCGCAGTACCTTACAGCAGCAACAAAAGAAATATCTGAACTATAAATCCATTGAAATTGATCTTGAACAACATTTGGCGTATGTGCTTCAACATGATCAAAAGCAAATGCTGAATCTCACGCTGACAGAATTTAATATTCTAAAGTTGATGTTGCAAAGTCCGAATAAGGTATTTACCCGGACTGAATTAATTGAGAAGTGCATGCCCGAAAAAACGACACTTGATCGTACCGTAGACAGCCATATCAGTAACTTACGGAAAAAGCTTGAACAAAAACGCGCTTTGGGATATTTCATCAATTTACGTGGTGTAGGCTACCGATTAGATCAAAATCATGAGAACTAAACTGAATAAAAATTCGATTGGTATTAGCGCTCAACTACTGATTATGATGAGCGTACTGAATCTGGGAATAACTATTTTCTCTTTTGGTTTAGGTTATTTGGTTTATGGCTGGGCAACAGAAAAAGGTTTACTCGATCTCAAGAACGCTTGCCCTGATAATTTTTCTTTTACTTCAGTAGACTATCTGTGGACTTTTTTGGTCGTGTTGACCGGCTTTTTGCTGTCCACTTTTTTAGCTTTCAGATACGCTAAACGTTACACTCAGCCTATCAATGCACTGGCCAATGTCGTAAAACAAATCCAGCAAGGAAATCTTTCATTAAGAATTGAACAGCAACAAGCACACATTCCACATGAACTTATGTCATTAATCCAGAATTTTAATGCCATGGCCAATCAGCTCGAGATCTCAGTCAAAAACTCTACTCTTTGGAATGCGGCAATTGCACATGAACTTCGTACCCCGATCACTATTTTACAGGGTCGATTACAAGGAATAGTCGATGGTGTTTTTGAAGCAGATCCGCAGTTACATCAAAGCTTGCTCAGTCAAGTAGAAGGATTATCTTACTTGGTTGAAGATTTACGTACGCTGACTTTGGTTGAAAACCAACAATTTCGTTTAGATATCCAAGAAACAAACCTTCAGAACAGTATTTTTAAGTGCTTTCAAATGTTTCAAGATCGCTTTGAACACAAAGGATTGCATGTAGTTTTTAATTTGACCCATGAAACAGCGCGATGTGATGTAACACGTATGGAACAGGTATTGATTGCCTTATTTTCTAATGCTTCACGTTATGCGGACGCTGGCAAACTTTCCATTACAACTAAAACAACCCAAGACCATTGGATTTTGATGCTTGAAGATCAAGGCCCAGGTATCGATGAGCAGCACCTCGAACACTTATTCAAACCCTTCTATCGTTTAGAAGAATCTCGATCACGCTCGGAAGGTGGCACTGGTCTGGGGCTTGCAGTGATCTATGCCATTATTGAGGCACATCAAGGACAAATCACCTATACGACATCAACAGATTTAGGTGGTAGCTGTTTTACCATTCTCTTAAAAAAGTCATAGCACCAAATAAAGTTCTCAAACCCTAGTTTTATCTAACCACTCTTTTTTCAATATGGCGTATTGGAGAGTATTTTCGTATTTTGGCGTTCCATCTTCATGCTGAACAAAAGAAATATATTCGACAAAACATCCTTCTTTACGCATACCTAACCGTTCACACAGTTTTTGTGAAGCATGATTATCTTCCTCGACATAAGCGTAGATTCTTCGTGCATTAAGCTGCTTGAAAAGATGATCTAAGAATGCATCAGCACTCTCATAGGCAAAGCCTTGGCCATGAAAAGCTGTATTGAAGTTCCATCCTACAGAGTAGGTATCTGGTTCTTCATGAATAAAAAATAGCTCCCCAATGACCTGATTGGTTTGTTTTAACTGAACTGCAAGATAATTTTTACTCTGCTGTCTTGTTTTTATTTTTTCAATCGCTTGTTCAATCTTTAAAATTTGTTCGTCAATAAAACAATTTACTTTCGGCTGAGAAAGATAAGCCAGCAAATCACTTGCGTCTTCAATTTCAAATGCTCGCAAAATCAATCGTGATGTTTCAATTCTTACTTGCATTAGATCAACCTCGTTTGAATACTCAACAACATTATCCTATGAGATAAAGCGGACACGCCTTATCTCATAACTATATTGGACATGAACTACTTGTGAGAATGTTTTCGTTGAGAGAATTTTTCTACAATGTTCATCACGAAAATAAAGAACACAGGAACAAAAAAGACTGCCAGAATGGTGGCGCTGATCATACCGCCAAACACGCCTGTACCAATGGCTTTTTGCGTTTCCGAACTAGCACCTGTTGCGATTACCAAGGGAATTACACCACAGGTAAATGCAAGAGATGTCATTAAAATAGGACGTAATCTTAGTTTTGCTGCGGCGACGGTTGCCTCAACCAAGCCCATACCCTCTTGTCTTAATGTTTTGGCAAACTCAACAATCAAAATCGCATTTTTTGCAGATAGACCAATAATGGTTATCAAACCCACTTTGAAGAAAATGTCATTGGGCATGCCTCGTACCATCACCGCGATAAACGCCCCGACCATGCCAAGAGGAACCACCAACATGACCGACAGAGGAATTGACCAGCTTTCGTACAGTGCAGCCAAGACCAAAAACACCACCAGCATCGATAAGATCAGTAAGAATGTGGTCTGTGCTTCAGACTGTCTTTCTTCGAGAGAAATTCCCGTCCACTCATAACCGACACCTTGAGGCAGTTGCGTAATGAGACGTTCCATTTCAAGCATCGCTTGCCCAGAAGAAAATCCTGTTGCGGGACTCCCCGTAATACTTAAAGACGGTCGACCATTGTAACGGTTGAACTGCTGAGGGGTATGCTGCCAGATTGGTGTGATCACTTCAGCCATCGATACCAGTTTACCACTCTGGCTATTCACTTTAATTTTACCAATATCTTCAATACTCATTCTAGATTTGGCATCTAGCTGTACAATCACTTGCTGCATACGATCCTGATTGGGGAAGTCATTGATATACATAGACCCCATAGAAGTCGAAATAATATCCGTGACATCGCTAAAGTTGACACCTAATGCCTGTAATTTTTCACGATCAATTTTTAGCTGTACCGTACTCCCCTCCGGTAGACCTTCAGCATATACGCCAGTAAGTTTTTTATTTTGCGTAGCAAGTGTAATGAGCTGATTTTGTGCTTTGATCAAAGCATCCATACCAATGTTGCCTTTATCTAGTAAACGCAAAGTAAAACCAGACGATGTTCCTAACTCATCGATCGCAGGGGGTAAAACAGACATTGTTTGCCCTTCTGAGCTATCGGTCATGGCCATATTGGCATTATTCACAACTTTCTGTGCAGTGATCGTTCGCTCTTTAAAATCGGTCAGATTGGTAAAAAACATGGCAGTATTTTGACCTGAACCGCTAAATCCAAATCCTAAAATCGCCATATTATCTTTAATGCCTTTTTCATGATTAAGAAATTGCTGAAATTCATTAACCACTTTAAGAGTGCGCTGCTGAGTGGCATCTGCCGGCAACTGAATGGATGTCATAAACCAGCCTTGATCTTCCTCTGGCATAAATGCCGTTGGCACCATTTTAAAACTGAAGATCAGTACAGCCACAATGCCAACAAAAATGAGCATCGCAGGCAAAACATGCCGGGTGACTCGAAACAGTACTTTTTCGTATTGATTATTCAGTTTTTCGAAATTTCGATCAAACCAGCCAAAAAATCCTTTTTTCTCTTGATGTGCATGAATAGGTTTTAATAGCGTTGCACATAAGGCAGGCGTTAATGTCAGCGCCAAGAATGCTGAAAACAGAATAGAAACCGACATAGTCATGGTAAATTGACGATAAATAATTCCCACAGAGCCTGCTGCAAATGCCATCGGTAAGAATACCGCAGCCAAGACTAAGGTAATCCCGATTATGGGATTGGTAATTTCAGTCATGGCTTTTGAGGTCGCTTCTACAGGAGACAAGTGTTCTGTTGCCATAATCCGTTCAACATTCTCAATCACCACTATCGCGTCATCCACAATAATTCCGATGGCGAGCACCATGCCAAACATGGTCAACACGTTAATTGAAAACCCTGCGATCAGCATGACTGAAAAGGTTCCCAGTAAGGCAATTGGTGCAACAATCGCAGGAATGAGGGTATAGCGAATATTGTGAAGGAATAAAAACATCACAATAAAGACAAGAACCATTGCTTCTATCAAAGTGGTAATTACTTTTTCAATCGATACTTTTACAAACGGAGCTGTATCGTATGGAATAGAAAATTTCATACCTTGTGGCAAAGAAGCACTGAGCTGATCGAGTTTTTCTTGAACCCCTTGAGCGGTTTTCACTGCATTGGCACCAGGGCTCATTTGAATAGCAATAGCTGTAGAAGGTTTACCATTTTCCAGAATGGCAAAATTATAAGATTGCGCACCAATTTCAATTCGAGCAACATCCGATAATTTTACATTCGCCCCATTTTTATTTGATTTGAGGCTAATATTTTCGAATTGTTCGATATTTTCCAGCTGACCTAAAGCGGTTAATGGAATGGTAATTTGCTGATCTTTTGATGCAGGCAAATCTCCGATTCGACCGGGAGAAATCGGAACGTTCTGATTTTGAATGGCTGTATTGACATCTTTAATACTAAGTCCATATGCAACCAAGCGATCAGGGTCGACCCAGATACGCATCGCCTTTTCTGCACCAAAATTTTGAACCTTACCTACGCCATTGACCCGTTTAAGCTCCTCAATCACAAAGCGAGCCATGTAATCACTCAGATCAACTTCAGAGTAACGATTATCTGAAGAATTAAGTCCCACAATCATCAAAAAACCAGATGATGCAGCATCAACCATCAAACCTTGCTGCCTTACCGACTGTGGCAGCCTTGATTCAATTGCTTTGATTTTGTTTTGTACATCGACTTGAGCAAGTTCAACATCTGTACCAGGCTTAAAGGTGGCTGTAATGGTTGCACTTCCTGAATTATCCGATGTTGAACTGTAATACAGTAAGTTTTTAACTCCTGACATCTCGCGCTCAATCAATGTGACTACACTGTCATTGAGTGTTTTAGGCGTCGCCCCAGGATAGGTTGCGGTGATACTGATTTGCGGCGGTGCTACACTTGGAAAACGGGCAATGGGTAATTTAGGAATACTCAATACCCCAAATAAAATAATAAATAGTGCAATCACCCAAGCAAAAATTGGTCTACGAATGAAAAACTGAGACATCTTAGTGTGCTCCTTTTTCAGAGGTAGCTACAGAGGGTTGCCAGATTTTAATTTTTAATTTCTGATCTGGCTGTATACGTTCCGCACCTTCAACCACGACCTTTTCACCAGCACTCAAGCCACTGGTTACTACATAATTACTTTGATAACGCTGCCCTAACCGAACAGGTTTAACAATAGTCTGTCCCTGTGAATTAATAACCGTAACATTGGTCTTTCCACTGATATCATGTTGAATTGCTCGTTCTGGTATCAAAATCGCGTTGTCAATTACAGCACGATTGATATTGACCCGCACATACATACCCGGTAGAAGTTCTTGCTGGCTGTTATTGACGAGAATACGGATTGTGACATCACCGGTATCAGGATCAACATTAGTATCTGAAAACAGTAATTTTCCCTTTGCCTGATAAGGCTTGCCCTGACTGTTTAAAATAACGACTTGAGGTTGCACATCGGATACTGTTCCTTGCTGTAACGCTTCTTGTAATTTCTCATATTCACTAATAGATTGTTTCACATCGACATAAACTTGATTGATCTGTTGAATGACAGCCATCGCTTTAGTATCTGCTTGACCAACCAATGCACCTTCCGTCACTAAAATCTGACCGATACGACCAGAAATAGGTGCTGTAACCGTAGAATATTTTAAGTTCAATTTCTGTCTGGTTAATGCTGCTTTTAGTTGAGCAACATCGGCTTTCGCTTGATGATAAGCTGTCTCAGTATTGTTATATTCTTGCTGACTAATTGCATGGCTTGACAATAATTGTTCATAACGGCCAAGAAGCGATTTTAAACGTATCACTTCAGCCTGAGCACGTTGTAATGTAGCTTGATTACTCTCTACATCTGCTTGCAAGATATCGGAATTAATTTTGAATAAAGACTGACCTATTTTGACATCAGAACCTTGTGTAAATAATACCTTTTCCACAATTCCTCCGACTTGTGGACGAATTTCGGCAATCCGATACGCTGCTACGCGTGCAGGTAGATTTTCAATAAGGTGAATTGGTTGCTGCTGTGCAGTAAAAACGCTGACAACCGCTGGTGGCTGTTCAGTTTGAATTTCTTCAGCATTTTTTTTGCAACCCATAAGCATGGCTGCACTCATCCCCAATACACAAAGCTTAAGATGAAAGTGTTTGTTCATTTTAACTACAACGAAATTAGTGACAGTTGGTATTGTTAAAACTTAGTTTCAAATTTCTGCCAATATTGTGTTGAGATTGTGTGGAGAGATACGTAAAGTTACAACTCGGGTATGTGGTCTACTTAAGTCTGTAAATTTATTTAATACTGCTGCTCGTGCATGAATCTTATTGACTTGGCTTTGAAAATTTCTCGCACTGAGTTTATCCCCTAGCAATTTCATGCAATATATGTTGGTTTCAACTAAATTCCACCAGTGATAGCCTGACCATTTCTTCCAAATAGTTCTTTCTAAACGCTTAACTGTTTGAAGCAACTTATTGCGTTTTAGCGAGCTCATCTTTTTATCTTTCGATAACTTCGCATTTTATCTTGGTGGAATCACTGCTTGTGCTTGCCGGTCCACAATGTATCAAATAGATGCTGAGATACTCCTAAATTAAGCTCATCACTACAGGGCGTTTTTAATTTTAGAAACTAAGCATTAAAAATTTAGACGCGATAACGCTATTTTTGATGCTGTCTAACGCTTCTCATTTAAGCATTTAAATAATTTTTTATAATCTCTATTTAATTTTGAATTTTCATATAATCTTGACTATTTTAGGCTCAAATGGCAGAGATATTTAAGATATAAACAATAAATGCATCAGCATTGTTGGTAAAAGCCAAACAAATACTGCCAGTCAAAAAACTCACAAAATTAATGCGCTACATTCCTGATAAATTTAACCGTATTTAATCCTGAATTGATGTAGGTGTAATGAGTAGAGCTTGGAAATACCAAACTTTCATTTGCTTTTAAAATATGCGCTGTATCGTTAATTTGAAGAGTAAGCTCGCCTTCCAACACCCATATCATTTCATGCCATCCATCGGCATCGGGTTCTGCTTCATACTTTTCCCCTGTACCCAAACACCATACCCACATTTCTGTCTGATGTTTTGATGGCATTGCACCCACTAAAGTTGCATAGCTCTCTGGTTGACTGCCTTTCCAAGCCAAGACATTCGTTAATTTTGGAAGATCATGAGCGTGATCACTTACAAGCGTTACAAAGTCTATTTTAAGAGCAGATGCAATTGCATCGAGTTTAGCCAAGCTAATATTCATCTGATTACTTTCCAGAGCTATCACTGTGCGCCTACTTAATCCGGCTAAATTTGCCAATTCAACCTGACTCAAGCTGGCTTTTTCTCTGAAATGCCTAATATTCTGCCCTACAAACTCTAATACCTTGTTGGTCATACGCTATCTATTGAATGTTTTGAGCAGTATATTGCACAAAAAAATAATTTAATGCAATAATGGGTAATATATTGCACATTTTGTTGGTCTTTCACTATGTCAATCACTTCGTCTTCAAAATTTCCTGAAATTGTATTGATCCTCATTACAATTCTCTGGGGCGGTACTTTTTTAGCCGTACATTATGCTCTGAACTTTACTTCACCAATTTTTTTTGTAGGTACACGCTTCGGTATCGCGGCAGCTGTTCTATTTCTAGTGTCTTATCAACAACTCAGAAATTTCAGCCTTCACGAAGTGATTGCGGGTTTTTTCATTGGTATCGTTATCGCCTTTTCTTATGTATTTCAAACGGTAGGCCTGCAAACGATCACAAGCAGTGAGTCGGCATTCCTCACGGCGCTTTATGTCCCTTTTGTGCCGATATTGCTTTTTCTTTTCTTTAAAAAAGTACCTGCGTTTAATATCTGGATCGGAGTTGTACTGGCATTTTTGGGTCTGCTTTTGCTTACCGGGAATAGTATGTCTCAAATAGATTTAAGTTACGGACAGATCATGACCATATGCAGTGCGATCGGAATTGCCATGGAGATTATTTTAATTGGATTCTTTGCGGGTAAAGTGAATTTAGGCAAGGTAACGTTTATTCAGCTTGTTGTGGCCTCAATTGCCTGTTTCGTAGCAATTCCTTTTAGCCAATCGGAATACATTCCTAATCTTTCGTGGCAGTTTATCCTGATTGTCGGTGCATTAGGAGGTGCGAGCGCATTAATTCAATTCGCAATGAATTGGGCACAACGTACGGTAGATCCATCAAAAGCTGCAATTATCTATTCTGGAGAACCTGTATGGGCTGCAATTTTTGGCCGTTTGGCTGGAGAACGACTATCAATATTATCGATTTTTGGAGGGATCTTAGTTTTATTGGGCGTGTTAGTCAGTGAGTTAAAGTTTAAAAAATTGTGGATTTATTTTTTTAAAAGATAGTGAAGTGACGATTTCTCTTTCAATAGGCATTTAAATGATTTGAGCTCGTCAAAACAAATCTGAATGCGCCACAAAAGACTTTTGAATTTCATATAAATATTTTTATATAAAACTATAATGGAAGTGTTTCACTTCCATTTTTCAATTCTAATAAATCAACTACTGTGAGAAAAAACCAAATACGATGAATCATTTGGTCGTTAGAGAAATTCTTTTTGAAATGTCAGAGTCTGTCTCATACGTAATCAAAATTCATAGATTCATATCAATTATGTTCTCTATTGTTAAAAAATAGACCAGTCGTCTTGATTTTAATCATAACTCACCTACAATCAATTTTAAAGTCATCAATCAATATTTCTAATTTCTATATAGAAGTGTTTCTTATACAGAATATGGAGTTAAATCAATGAATAATATTACCAATCAGCGTATTGTTTTAGCTGCCAGACCAGTCGGTGAACCAAAACATAGTGATTTCAAAATTGAGGAAGTTCCGGTTCCTGAGCTTAAACAAGGCGAAATCTTGTTAAAAACCGTTTATCTATCACTAGATCCGTATATGCGTGGTCGTATGAGTGATGCTCCCTCTTACGCGGCACCTGTCGAAATTGGTGGCGTAATGGTTGGTGGAACAGTGAGTCAAGTTGTTGCCACTAAAAACTCAAAGTTTAAAGAAGGTGAATGGATTCTTTCTGGAAATGGTTGGCAGGCTTACGCGATCTCAGATGGCACGGCGTGTCAAAGTTTGGGCATGCAGCCCGAACATCCCGCTTGGGCATTAGGTATTTTAGGAATGCCTGGCTTTACCGCATATATGGGGCTTTTGGACATTGGTCAGCCTAAAGCAGGTGAAACCTTAGTGGTTGCCGCTGCAACTGGCCCCGTAGGTGCAACAGTCGGACAGATTGGTAAACTTAAAGGTTGTCGTGTGGTCGGTGTCGCTGGCGGAGCGGAAAAAAGCCGTTATGCTGTCGAAGAACTCGGTTTTGATGCATGTATTGATCATCGTGATGAAAATTTCACAGAGAAATTAAAACAGGCTGTTCCTGATGGTATAGATATTTATTACGAAAATGTAGGCGGAAAAGTCTTTGAGGCTGTATGGCCATTACTTAACTCGGCTGCACGTGTACCTTTGTGTGGCGTAGTTGCTCAATATAACGCGACCAAACAAGCACAGGGGCCAGATCGCCTGCCTGGTTTTATCTCTACCCTATTAAAGAAACGAATTCGCATGCAAGGTTTCATTATTTTTGATGATTATGGTAGCCAGTACCCTGAATTTAATCAGCAAATGTCTGAGTGGCTAAAAGAAGGTAAAATCAAATACAAAGAACATATGGTGCAAGGTTTAGATAACGTGATTGACGCTTTCAATGGCATGCTAAAGGGTGAAAATTTTGGCAAAGTCGTGGTCAAACTCTAACAAGGAAGCCTTATGATTACACTGCATCATTTAGATCAATCACGTTCTTTTCGTATTTTATGGTTACTTGAAGAGATTCAACAGCCTTATCAGTTACAACGCTACTATCGTGATCTGAATACGCATTTGGCTCCAGATTCGTTGAAATCAATCCATGCTTTAGGTAAATCGCCTGTCATAGAATGGGACGGTAAAGTGATTACAGAATCTGGTGCGATTGTTGAGCTTTTAATTGCTAAACTTGCACCACATTTAGCACCCGATTCAAGTGAAGATCTCTATACAGATTACCTGCAATGGATTCATTTTTCTGAAAGCTCTGCCATGTTGCCATTTTTGTTAAAAACATTTAATGCAATGGAAACAAAGCAAGGTACAGAATTGGTATTTTTAGAACGCTATACGCAAGTTGAGTTTGAAAAAGTATTTGGTTTCTTAGATGACTATTTGGCAGATAAAAAGTACTTTGTTGATCAGCGTTTAACTGGTGCTGACTTTATGATGGGCTTTGGATTACATGCTTTAGTTCATCAAATGCAACAGGGTAAAAAGTATCCAAATATTCAACGCTATGTTGAGGGCTTGAGTTTACTGCCAAGCTGGCAAGCCGCGGTCAAAATCGAACAGGAAAAGTCATAATGAAAGAAAATCAGCGTGCTATTGTCGTGGGTGCTTCACGAGGAATTGGTTTAGGACTGGTTCGGGAATTACTTCTTCAGCAGTGGAGCGTTATTGCCACACTTCGAGATATAACTCGTGTACCCGATGACCTCAAACAATTGCTTGCAGAATATCCAGACCAACTGGAATTGGCTGAGCTAGATCTGAGTCATTTAGATACTGCCAATATGATCACCAGCAAATATTCAGAAGGTTCAATAGATCTGCTTTTAGTGTCTGCTGGTATAGCGGGGCCAGAACATCAGCGCGTCGAACAATCACAGCCAAATGAAATTGTAGACCTGTTTTGGGTTAACAGCATTGCACCTGTGACCATTGCCAGAAAATTCCTTCCACTCATGAAAGCAAACAGCCTTATTGCATTTATGAGTTCAAGAATGGGCAGTGTTGCGCTCAATGACGATGGCAGTATGGAGTTGTATCGTGCCAGTAAGGCCGCTTTAAACAGTATCAGCCGTGGTTTTGCACAAAATGAGGCGATTCCGCTGAATATCGGTGTGTTGAATTTACATCCGGGCTGGGTTCAAACAGAGATGGGCGGAAGCCAAGCGCCTGTTACGGTCAAACAAAGTACTGCAGGACTGGTAAAGGTAATACAGGCTTCTATTGGCAGCAACCAACACAAATTTATTGATTTTCAAGGTCATGAAATGGCATGGTGATTTGATCTTTTCAATCGTATGATTTGAATAGGCTTGGTTACCTATCATTCAAAAGAGTGGAAAATAGGTGCAGCCCTACTCTCAACAGGTCATGCAATAAACAAAAAAGCTAAACACCGTTTTGTGTTGTGATGTTCATCAACTCGTTGATATTCACTTTCACCAGATAGGGTTTAGCTTTTTTATTCTGAATGAGTGGCTCAATATCGAGCGTTTTTAAAAATGATTGAACATCGTCGGAGGGAATTAAATCGGCAGTATATTGAACCAATATAACGCGAGACTGTGAAGGTAAAATCAGGAAAACGAGTTCATCGATATGTTGAGCAAAGCTTTGAAGTATTTGTTTCTCTGTTTTACTCAAAATTTGCTGTTTCAACTGATTCTCTTGAAAAATCTGTTCTTGAGTATAGGGCTGATTCATTAATGCTTGAGTAAGTTGCTCAATTTCTATTTGATCGCTTATAAAGGGATATATTTCGATGATCTGGACAAGCTCACTATTTTGAGGCGCTTGAACATTCTTAACATGTGATGTATCGGGATGCTTGGGCTCTAAATTTAATTGTGATAGCAAAGCGGGATCGATTTTTTCAGGATTCAACTGATATTGATCTGAAGTGACTTTAGCACGACGAATGGCTTGTTTGGCTCTAAGCTGGGCTGCCAGTAAAGGATCAATTGCTTGATTTCCCTTTGTTGCCTCATGGCTAAACTCCAGCAGATTTAACTGGGCTGTTTGCTCCAAACTCTGCGCATCATACTGACCAAAAGGCGTTTCAATCAATGTTTCTGGCATGGGTGACATTTTCACGGCGGGTTTAAAACTCAACGAATCATTTTGTTCAACAGCGCTTGTTGGCATGAAGACAACACTCATACCTTTTTTGATTTCTGGCGTTTGCTCAACTGGACGAGAAATAACAAACACGACCAATCCAATATGCAATATTGCAGTGAAAAATAAAGCAACAGGTGAAATCTTGGATTGGTCATGAAGTCTCATAGCTGACTCCCCAGCGATTTAAAATAAATACCTTAAGGTGAATCTTAGGTTACGCCCTTCACTCGGATGGATATGTTTATCTGAAATTCCTTCTCTTTCAGCAGAACCAGGCGCACATGCCGCAGTATTGAAATCTTGTGCAGCACACGATGCATAGTAGTATTCGATATCATTCACCTTTTTATCCAATACATTGAGTAGTTCTATTTGTGTGAAGATATTTTTATTCAGTTGATAGCTGGCTAGTAAGTTAACGATTGTCGATGAGTCCGAGCGAACACTGTTGTCTTCAATCAATGCTCGAGGGCCGAAATACCGTAAACGACCGCCAAAACTCCATTGGTCATTCAATTTATAACTTATACCCGCACTAAGCGTTTTTTCGATGGCTCCGGGAATAAAATCGCCCTCTTCACTGCTATCTTTAAAGCGCGCTTTTGACCATGCCGCATCAATATCAATCATCACCCAATCATTGAGTTGATAAAAATTACTCAGCTCAATCCCTTGGCGTTTACTGGGCCGGCTGGGCTCAGTGGTGCCCGCATCACCAATAAACAGTAGTTCAGAGTCAGAATCCAGGCGCCATAATGCCAGTGTGGTGGTGAGGTTATCAATCAAATGTGCTCTTAAACCCAGCTCTTTATTCACTGTACGTACTAGTGGTGAAACCGAATCAAGTGGTTGTAAGTAATTTGCGTCACGCGGATCTACATTGAGCTTTGTCGTAACGCCCCTTGCATCGTTACTATGAAATCCGTAGGCATAATTGATGTAATATTCGACATTTTTCCATGGCCCTAAAATCAAACTGAATTTCGGACTCAGAATGTGATCTGTTTTTCGGCCACTATTTTCATTTCGATCCGAATTCACATTAAAATGATAAAGGTCACCACGTAAACCTATAATTGAGCGCAACCAAGGTTGCCATGCAATCTGATTTTGTCCCCAAACGCCGAGCGTGGTTTGTTTGACATCATCTTCACGTATTGTATTGAATCGTTGACGATTTTGAGTTTGATGTAAGCCTAGACCATCAATGTCATCATAACGAAGAGATGACCCGACAATATTGAGCATTTCTTTATCGTACCATCGATCACTCCATCCCTTTTGAAACTTCAAACCCAGTAAGGTGCGCTTTTCAGCTTGTTCAAACTGATCGCCACGCAGCGGATCATCTAAAAAGTAAGTAAAATTTGAAAAAAGATTCAGTTCACTACGGACCGCATAGGCAGAAAACTGTGAAAACTCACGATCTGCACGCTGATTGCGATTGAACCACAATGCTGTGCGTTTAGATTTTCCACCATCGGAAGGGTCTAGACTATCGAAACGATCAAGCTGCCCATTTTGAACCAGATGTTCAGGAATCTGATCTGTGGCGTCCCATTTTGCTTGATAATGCTGAAGACCAAACGATGTGTTTTGATCTTCATCGCCTTTAAAATATTTTAAAAAGAGATTTTGTTTAGACAGATTTTCAGGATTTGTCCAAGGCCCGTCACTGCTTTGATTTTCAAAGGCACCAATTAGCTCACCGTCATTTATTTTTACATGCCCAACACCTAAAAACCGTAGTAGATCATGATTACCCAATGTTACCTGTGCAAATGGACGCTCCAGCGTATGAAGGGTGTAAATTTTTGCTGTTCCAGCAGAGGCAAAATCACCATCATCGACAGAAGTTGCACCTTTGTGATAATCAATATTGTGAATCAGTTCTGGGATTAAAAAATTTAGATCGGTATAACCTTGCCCATGCGCATGTGTCACCATATTAAGCGGTTGACCGTCTATTGATGTGGCAAAGTCTGTACCATGATCCAGATTAAAACCGCGTAGAAAATACTGGTTCGCTTTTCCGGAACCACTGTGCTGCGTCACAATGACGCCAGGGATGGTTTCTAATACTTCAGCCGGACGAGACAAAGGACGCGTTTCGATCTGCTCTTGTGTAATTGTTCCTTGAGATGCAGTAAACGCACCGTTTAAAGGATCTATGTTATCGCCTGATGCCTGCATGGTAATGGTAGGTAAATTGGCAATGTACTCTCCCCCTGCCCAGACCGTTTGACTGGTATAAAACCCCGAACTACTCAGCAGTAATACGCTTAACATTGTTTTGTTCATGATGTTTATCTCATTTATAAAGTCAGTTATTTTTAAGTTTTTATAGGCTGGTTCAGTTTAAATTTTCACATCATGACTGATTCACGATCTGTTGTAATTGAGGAATATATTCTGGATGTTGATAACCAGTTTTTTCACTCCAAGTTAGTAATTTTTTAGAAATATCAGTATCTTTAGCTGCGATAGCAAGTGCTGCATACACTTCAAAATCATCATTTTCTCGTTGCATATCCCAGTTTTTAGCCGCGATTTTGAGTCCTTCATTGTATTTTTTAGAAATCCAGAGAAACTGTGCCTGCTCACGTAAATGAATATGGTCATGATGGTCAAGTAAATCTTGTACGCGCTGGGTTAGCTCATTGAGATCAGTCTGGGCACTTGGATCATTCAGTTTTTGTTTGCACAAAATAATGCGGTACATCGCACCGTCATGATAGCGGTAAGGTGTTAAAAGCTTCAGTGCGGTTTGATACTGATGTTGTGCGATGTACCAATTCGCTTTTGCTAATGTATTGGGTAAGTTATTGGTTTGCAGCAATAACATAGATTTATCTGCAAGTGCCGGATCGTTAAACCGTGTGGCAAGTTCAATAAAGATATTTCCCAACCATTGTTGATCTGCGCGGCTCATACGTGGTGTTTGCGAAAGAAGCTGATCAATTTGAGGTTTAAGCTGTGAATAAGACTTTGTCATTGCATCAACCTGCAACTCGCATCCTGCACGATAAAGCATGACTTCAGGCTGCGTCAGCTGTTGGCATAATTGGGTAGACGCACTGTATTTTCCTTGCAAACGGTAAATATTGGCCAGCTGTAAAATAGCATCGCTGTTGTTGGGTTGAGTTTTTAAAAGCTGTTTTAAACGCTGTTCTGCAGCCGAAAAATTATGATTCGCTTGTTCAATACGGGTATTTAACAACTGATTTTCAAGATCTGATGGATCATTGCTTTTTTGCATCAATTGTTCAGCTTTTTCGAGTGAATCACCGTCACCTTTGGCGTAGGCATTTTCAAGTAATACATTCACAATTTGATTACGCGTTGCGTCACTATAAGTGGCTTTGGAATTTTGGTTTTTTTCAGTATTACCGCTATAGCTATGATGGTGCTTTGGATGAGCATAAATCGAACTTACAGGAATCATTAAAATTATGGCGAACGACAGTTTACGCATCAACATTGGGTATCCCTCTTAAATACGCCCGAGGCTCAACACCTAGGGCGCAAATCCTTAAAATTTAACTGCAAGCGGCTCTGCTTTGTTGTCAATCGAAGCTTCTGAAATATCTTTCAGAGATTTGGGTTCAGACTGACTAAAGCTACTTTGTGATTGGTTGGTTAACGTCAAAGTTTCTCGTAACACAGGATCGCTTTGCGTTTGGGTGTTATTGGAAGCATGATCATCTCCACTGCCACCACAACCGCTCAATCCCCAAACAACCATGAACATCAAGGTTATTTTTTTCATGGTAATGACTCCTCATTACTTACTGGCAGTATTGAACGGTGAACCCGCAACTGGAGTGTTAAGATACGGGAAAGTGGTACCAAACTGCTGAGGTGACTGCAATGCACCGTCGGTAAATCCAATCGTACCTGCTTTCGCATCCGACGCTTTACAGCCCACTGCGGTGTTCACACCATCAATGGTACACAGTAAACCCATCGCAACACGTAGCTCGATATCGACTACATCATCTCCCGGACGGCGACCATTTGGGAATCCGCTGGTGTCTCCACCGATCACACCTAAACGATTTTGCTTGTCTTTGGCTTGCGCTGCAATTGCAGTATTTAAGCGCAACATTTCAGAGGCTTTCACGTTTTTAGGCTGATTCAGACCCGGTACTCCAAGTAAAAATGCATTGACCAGATCAGTACGTGGGAAATTGGTTGGCGCAACCACGGCACCGCCTGTAGCGTCTTTAAATAACACTTCAATCAATGTTGGTAATGTTGGATTGGTAACATAATCGGCAAACTGACCATCATTGACTGGTTTGCTGGCATTGAATTTGTCTTTGTCTTTTAAACCAATCACCACCTCATTGACCAAAGGCATACCCAAACGGGAAACTTGCGTCCATGCCCCACCCACTTTAGATACACTGGTCAAATTACTCTCTGGAGTCGGGTTAAGTAAAGTCGCTTGAGGTAAACTGGCTGTGGTCCAACCACCAATTACTGTTTCACCCGAAGACACCAAACATGATTGTGGCACTTCAAGTGCAATGGTCGTCACGTTTTTGTTGCCAATGGTATTAAGTCCTTGGTCTTCAGCATTCACACCCGATGGTGCAAGCTGCGTAGCAGGAATCTTGATATTCACAAGGTCAAAAACTTCGCCAAGATTGACCGCAAATGGATCTTGGCGCTGACCAACAAATACTTTGCCTGATCCGCAGCTGCCAAAGTTGATATTTTGCACAAAACTATTGGCATAAGACTGATAATTGGGAATTGATTTTGCGCCCACATTATCAAAAGGTTTTTTAAAGGAGCCCAACACGTTACGATCGCCTTTACGTCGATCACCTTTGACCATAGTTACGGTATATGTTTCAGCCGTGTTTTGAGCAGAACTGCCATCATTGGTAATTTTTCCAATATTTGACAATGGTACAGAGATATTTTTGCCACCTACAGGTACTTGTAGATCTTTTAACTCCTGATCAAATTTAAATTGAAAAGTAATATCTTCTTGCGCATCACCATTGTTATCGATATGAATCTCATAAAGCGCTTTGGGGTCTAAAGCAAAGTAGTTCGGGCCACCATAAGCATCTTGAAGTGGCTGGTAATTGGCTAAAATGGTGACATAGTCGCCCCGATTACTTTCATAGCTTTTAAACATATAAAAATCGGTGGCATCTACTTTAGGTGTTTTGGTGATGGATGGAGCTTCACGGTGACTGGATGCAAGTGCACAAGCACTTAACCCCATTAATGCCATCGCTAGTGCGATACGATTGTTCATTGGCTATCTCCTTGACCAATATTTAATTTCATCGTTATTACTTTATTTTTTATCCCTACATTGTTTTAAATCATTATGAGGGACCATATTAACATATAGGAGAGAATGTGAATATTATGTGATCATTTTGAAAAATAACGGATGAACTCAATATTTTTATGAAGTCAAGTATTTGCTTTGCAGTCTGATTTCACATGATTTTTATTTTAAAATCTGGATTATTCATATACAAAATACTTTATTAAATGAAAATCATTTGCATATTTTAGATACAAATAAAGATAAATTCTAAAAATTTAAATCATTAAATTTAATTATATTAAAAACAACAGCTTAAAAAAATAAGAATAAAACTATTACTTTTTATTTATATTTATCATTGTATTAATTTAATTCAATTTTTATATATTTCAAGCTTTAAACCAAAGCCACAAAACAAGAGCACCATAAAACATGAATGATCTTCACGATTTTTAAGCTTAATCATTATTTAATTCATCATCTTTTAATTGTTTAAATTTACTTGATAATATTGAAATTACTTTAATTTGTTTTGCATAGCGGCGACAGGATATACACATCAATAAATGTAATTGAAGATGTGTAAGTTCATTTAATGCAAGTGAACGATCTTGTTTTTCCGAGAGTAGTTGAGTCGCTTTTCGACAGGTCAGCATGAACATTCCTCCTTTAAAAGCCATTTATTTTCGAGACATTCTCTTAGGCGTGTTCGACTGCGGTACATCAATACATTAAAATTTGAAATAGTTAACCCTAGCTTATTGCAAATTTCCTGTGAGCTTAGCTCAATCATTTCACGCAACATAAACACTTGTGCCTGCTGTGCAGACAAATGATTGAGGCAGGCATCAAAAATTACCCAGAAGTCTTCTTGTTCAAGCATCTGGTCTGGACTTGGCCATGCCTGTGGTGCTTCATGTGCATGCCAGTGATTCTTGTCATTAAACAATGTATCGATGCTTTTTTCAGAATCATCATCGAATAAATCTGTCATGCTGATCAAGCGTGATTGCTTACGGATAAAGTCGATGATTTTATTTTTTAAAATTGCAAATACCCACGTTTTAAACGCACACCGACCTGAAAACGAAGCGGCATGTTCTAGTGCGCTGATGAGCGCTTCCTGCACGACATCTTCGGCGCTTTGGATAGAAGACATCTGTAACACGGCAAACTTAATCATTTGATGTCTAAGATCGGCAATAAAAATAGGATCATTCAACTGATCAGTAATGTGATCCGCTTGAGTCGACGCAGCTATGGTCATGAAGAATTCTCACTTAGACACAGAAATGGAGACCAAATCAAACTTAAGCAGTAACGATTTCAGTTCATTTAATTGGTTTTCAACCACGTCATTAGGCTGATCTTCCAATATCGATACGATTAAATCATGAAGCGTATCTTGCATAGCGCCACCATGTTCGACCAGATGTTCGATGAGCAACCCAAACAACGGCGATAATCGCTCTAAACGGATTTGATCAATTTCATCACGCCATACCATAATCACACCAGGTGCAAGCTGAATGTCATTCGGTTGTGTATTGAGTGTCCATTCATACACAGGATATTGATAAACCAAAACCCAAACAGCCTGCTTTAACTGCCATTGATAAGGTTCTACACATACCGGTTGATCGATAACCAAAGTGTCTAAATACAATTCAAGCCACTCAAATTGTAGAAGCTCAGCTAACCAAGGATATTGACTAAACATGGGATGAGCTTGATGAGAATAATACTCACGAAACTCTAGCGCTATCTCGTTTGAGTACGGAGATTGACATTTCGAATTTGCGACAAAATCCTGTAATAGTGCTTGCCACTGACATTCGAGCAATAATCTGCGCGTAATCGGATAAACCAGATTGATAAACGAGCTAATATTATTAAATACCAAATCACGATACACTTGCATGCGCTCATGATCGTAAACGCTAGCCAAATCAGAATGTGGATGGCGAATCCAATTACAGAATTGCTGCTGCGTGTGCTGAAATGATTTCTGAATTTGGTTCATATCCACTCTCCATGGCTTGAATGGTCTTAATTTTTTTTAATTCTTTATTGAGTTCTTCCCAACTCGGAATATTGAAATCCCGTTCTAATAATGTTGGCTTGATTCCACATTGTTGATAAGTAAACGCTAGAAGTTGCCATACAGAATCCGTAATCGCATCACCATGTGTATCAATGATCAGGTGATCTTCTACTTGCGCATGACCTGCAATATGCAAATAGCGTATTTTGTCTTGAGGCATCGCACAAATAAACGCTTGAGCATCAGTGCCGTGATTTATGCTGTTCACGTATACGTTGTTTACATCTAAAAGTAATTCGCAATCCGCCTGCTTGATTACTTCTACAATAAATTCTGCTTCGGTCATCTCAGCACCGGGCATTAAATAAGTCGATACATTTTCAATGACTAGCTTTTGCCCCAAAATATCCTGCACACGTAAAATACGCTCCGCAACATAACGAACAGCGTCTTGAGTCATTGGAATGGGTAACAAGTCATATAAGTATCCGCCATCATGAGAATAACTTAAATGCTCAGAGTAAATACTGACATTATAAGTATTTAAAAATGCTTTGATTTTATGAATAAACTCAAGGTTGAGCGGATGTGGCCCGCCAATTGAGAGAGAAAGACCATGACAAACAAGAGGAGACTTTTCAACACAGGTCGCAAGAAGTTTTGCGTGTCGACCGCCAAAGTTCATCCAGTTTTCAGGTGCAATTTCGATAAAATCAGGCGGATAAGCTGCACTTAAAAAATCATCGATAAACTCTCGTCTTAAACCAAGCCCAACGTGTGCAGTTTCAATCATGAGCAAGCTCCTTATCCAGATCAAGATCGGCCCATCCATTGAATGAGCCGATCTTGTACATATCTGATCGGTTTATTTAGAACCACATTTTGCATCTGCCATTTTTTTATCTGCACCACATTTTGCATCTGCCGACTTATGCCCTTTCTTGGCATGATCCGCACCACATTTAGCACTGCCGCACTTACCATCTGCTGCCTTACTGGCATGGGTTTCCGTAGAAGATGAGGTTGCAGCTGTTGCAATCTGAGTTGGGCCAAGGACAGACAAAGCCAATAGCGCAGTCACGGTGGTCATAGAGTTTAATTTGTTCATGATCGATTCCTTTTTACATTTTTTGATTGTGTGTACGGGGTGTACTTGGTGTTAGACGCAGTTCATCTGAATTTATTACACATTAAAAAAAATTTTTTGTGTAAGAAAATCGAGATCCTTTCGACTAATGTGAATTAAATCGCATCGGATGTGAAAAAATGATGAATATTTATACAAAAAAAATCAATCAGCTCTATTTAATTGTAAAAAAAGCGAGCACACCGTTTGATGGCTTACCCGCATTAGCACTGCGATTGTATTTAGTTCCGATCTTTTGGATGGCAGGGACAAATAAATTAATGCACTTTAGCAATATTGTAGAGTGGTTTGGCAATACTGACTGGGGATTGGGCTTGCCCTTCCCCTATGTCATGGCTGCACTTGCAACCTCAACTGAATTGGCTGGCGCAGTTTGTCTGAGCTTAGGTATATTTACTCGCTGGATCAGCATTCCCTTGATCATCACCATGCTGGTTGCAATCTTGACTGTTCATTTGCCAAACGGTTGGCAAGCAATTGCCGATCCTTCGGCGCCTTTTGCAAATGCTCAGGTACTTGCTTCTGCTGAAAAGTTAGAGCGAGCACGACAAATTCTGACCGAACATGGCAATTATGACTGGTTGACCTCAAGTGGAAATTTTGTGATTTTAAATAATGGAATCGAGTTTGCAGTCACTTATCTGATCATGCTACTTGCACTAATCAAATTGGGCGGTGGGCGTTATGTCAGTCTGGATTACTGGTTTCGTTTGAAATAAAACAAATCATCATGCATATTCATGATGCTTTCATACGCTTTCTGATACTTTAGATTCAAAATAATCAGTATCACAGATGCCTATGATGACCTCCACCCAGTCACTTTGGACAATTTTTCTTGTATTTTTGCGCTTAGGACTCACCTCCTTTGGTGGTCCGACTGCGCATCTTGGCTATTTTCGTGATGAGTTCGTCATCCGCCGTAAATGGTTAACCGATGCTCAGTATGCCGATACCGTTGCACTGTGCCAGTTTTTACCTGGGCCAGCCAGTAGTCAGGTGGGTATGGCAATTGGCTACTATTGCGGTGGCTATAAAGGTGCTTTAGTTGCCTGGCTAGGGTTTACCTTTCCTTCAGCCATGATATTAATTTCATTTGCACTGGGTTTTGATCATCTGCAAAGCATGCAACTTACTGGTATTTTGCATGGCTTGAAAATTATCGCTGTAGCGGTGGTGATACAAGCACTTTGGGGAATGACAAAAACTTTATGCCCAGATGCAACCCGAATTACCCTCATGAGTTTAAGCACATTCATGATGTTAATGCTTCCCTCGCTCTGGACTCAGCTCGTGGTGATTATTGTGGCGGGAATATTAGGTACATTGATTTTCAGATCATCGCAAAGCACAGAAAAACAACAAGTATTGACAGCAAATTCTCGTCATATTGGTTTCACTGGATTGATCCTATTTTTTGGATTACTGATTGCGCTACCTGTGCTGAGTTTTACGTTTTCAAACCCAGCCCTTGCGATTTTTGATGCCTTTTATCGTACTGGAGCATTGGTTTTTGGTGGTGGGCACGTTGTTTTACCTTTATTAAACACCCAAGTCGTCGCAACTGGATGGATTGAGCAAAATACCTTTTTAGCCGGTTATTCACTGGCTCAAGCGGTGCCCGGCCCATTATTTACTTTTGCTGGCTTCTTAGGCGCCTCGATGCCTCACATGATCACGCCTTGGCTAGGAGGTATTTTGTGTATTGTAGCAATTTTTAGTCCATCTTTTTTTCTTCTTATCGGCATTTTACCTTTTTGGCAAAGTATTCGTGATCTTGCATGGATGATTGCTGCGCTCAAAGGAATTAATGCAGCCGTGGTGGGCCTGCTGTTGGCAGCTTTGTATCAACCGATCTGGACCAATAGTATTTATACCTCAAAAGACTTTAGTCTGGCACTTCTTGCGCTCCTTGCACTGATGGTTTGGCGACTTCCGGTATGGTTGGTGGTTTTTTTAGGGGGTCTTTTAGGATGGTGGTTGATGTAAAGCAATCTATCTCATTCTAAGATTTTAATTTCAAATTAAAAATATAAGATCACTCTTAAATTCTGCTTGCTAATCAAATCGAAATAAAGATAATAAGAATCATTTTTAACAGCGACTGCCTGAGCATCATCATGCACAAATTGAATTGTTTATCGCATGCAATCTATATCGTTCTTTTTACGGGTTTATCTACAAGTGCTTGGGCAGAAGAAATAACGCAATCAGATGTTGCTACATCTTCAAATATTTTACCCACTATTTCATTACAGGCAGATTCGAACCAGAAAAAATATGCTGCAACCCAAGCAAGTTCAGCACTGAAATCTGATGCACCGTTATTTAAAACCCCGCAATCTGTTAGTGTCATTACGCGAGAACAACTCGATCAAAAGCAAGCAACTACACTTTCACAAGCCATCAATGGTGTTGCTGGGGTCAGTGCTGGCTATTTAGGGCGTAGAGGATGGGACGATTTTATTATTCGTGGTCAAAATTCGTCTGATCAAGTGTATATCGATGGACTTCGACAAAGCCAGTCACCCTTAGATGGTGTTGCAGTCGATTTATCTGGTATGGATCAAGTTCAGGTCATTAAAGGGCCAGCGTCTGTGAACTTTGGATTGGTGCAACCGGGTGGCATGGTCAATTTAGTGACTAAACGTCCCCAAGCCGGAAATTTTGCAACTGCCGATCTGAGCTACGGAAGCTACAACTTCAAACAAGCCACATTTGATTTGAACTATGCGCCAAAGCAAACTGAAAAAGGTGCATTCAGACTGACAGGTCGTGTTTCCGATCAAGACGATCCAACCGACTATGTGTACTTTAAAAACTTTTATATCTCGCCTTCTTATAATTTCGATTTGGGCGATAAAGCCGAACTATCGGTGATTGCCAGCTATCAACATCGAGAATATTTACGTCAACAAGGTTTACCAGTGATTGGCACCTTAAAATCCAATCCGAATGGCGCGATTGACCGAAGCTTATATTTAGGTGAGCCAACTTTTGGTGGGTATGAAGCAGATGTTTACCGCACTGGCTGGAATTATAAATACAAGTTTGATAACGGCTGGACATTTAATCAAAATGCAGCGGTTCAGCAACTGAAATCGACTGGTCGGGTTGTGTTTACACAAACCGGTACAAACTTCTGGGTCAATACCACACCTGCTTATACCACACTCAATCGAACCAATAACGGGCGTTATCAAAGTCATGATACGCTGACTTACTCATTAGATAACAGCTTCCAGCGCGCGTTTAATTTACTGGGTATGCAGCATGATCTCAGCATTGGTGTTGATGCAATGCAGTCAAAAGACGATTATATCAATGATCGATATACCACAGGAAATTTAAACGTTTACAACCCTGTGTATGGGCAAGCAGTTAAATATGTAGCAACAAATAGTACCGAAGATATTAACCGTTTACGCTATAGCGGTTTATATGTGCGTGATCGTATTAACCTAACAGATCAACTGGTACTCAGCCTTGCAGGACGTCAAGACTGGGCCGAGGTATCAACGCAAAATGTTTCAAAGTCGGGAATTGCAGCCAAAGGACTGACCGACCGAAACTCATATAACAAGTTTACCGGAAATGTGGGGCTGCTCTACAGCATTAATGATATCGTGGCTCCTTACGCCAGTTATGCCACGTCGTTTCTTCCGAATACGCGTACCGATGTCAATGGCAGCATTCTGGCACCCGAAACAGGTCAGCAGGCTGAGATCGGTGTAAAACTACAAAGCCCGAACCAGTTGATTCAAGGGAGTCTGGTCTTATACGATTTACGTCGTCAAAACGTTGCAGTCAGCGACCCGAATAATACCTCTGCTTACGTGCTTAATGGCGAGCAATTAACCCGTGGTATTGAAGCAGAGCTCAGTGCCACCGTCATTGAGCGCATGCGATTAACAGCCAGTTTTAGCCATATGTTTGACTCAAAAATTACCAAAGATTCGGTTGCGAGCAATGTAGGTGCAGCACTCGATAATGTCCCTCAAAATAGCTATAGTCTCTCATCACGTTATTATCTGACTGATTTAACATCGGGATGGTTCGTCGGTGCTGGCATTCGAGGTGAAAGCTCAAAATCGTATAAAGGACTCGATGTACACACACCATCTTACTTACTCTACGATGCCGAAGCAGGTTACGAAGCAACACGCTGGGGCGCGCAATTGTCGATTAAAAATTTGTTTGATAAAGACTATTATGCAGGATTACTCAATGCCAATATGGTGACCTTGGGTGATCCACGTCAAATTAACTTTACGGTCAAATTTAAATATTAATTATTCAGTCAGTAGATCACTCCAAAGTGATTTTGGATAAACAAACATTAAATACCGAGTCTATTCATGTCTTATTCATAATTGAGGTGTGTTTACACTCGGTGTTCAAACTTTAAGATAAAATCTCTTGTCTTTCACCTTAACGACATTAAACTATGCGCACTGATTTGGGCGTGAGTTTTATGAAAAAGCAAATTGCAAAAATGATTTTTAAATTGTCTGGCTGGAGCTATCACATTGAGCCAGAGATTCTTGAAAATAAGCAGGTCATTATTGGATTTGAACATACATCTAATCTTGATGCTGTACTCTCAGTTGCTTTGTTTGAAATTTTAGAAATTAAAATTCACACGCTGATTAAAAAAGAGCTCTTTCAGGGACCACTCAAACCACTTTTAGAAAAACTCGGCGGTATTGCGGTTGATCGCCATTCAAAATCAGATATCGTCTCGCAAATGGTCAAGCTATTTGAGCAAAATGATCGATTTAATCTGGTGATTGCACCTCAAGCAACGCGAGCAAAAGACGGCTCTACACGCAAACCGATTCGTACTGGTTTCTGGCACATCGCGCGTGCGGCAAATGTTCCAATTGTGTTGATGTATGCCAACCCTGTTACTAAAGAAGGCGGCATTTTAGGCAAAATTTATCCAGAAAATCTTGAAGCAGACCTTAAGCTTATTCAGGCACTTTATAAAGAAAAAGTTGGCTTAGATATCTGTATTCCAGAACAATCAAATTAACGATCAAAGCTGTATTTATTACGTTTTTATCTGACCAATCGATTATTTTCTCTATCATCAGGCACTTTCTTCAAAAAATATGCTTATGATAGAATTGCAAACATTTGATCTGGTAATGGTACCAATCTGTAAGGAGCATATTTCAACATGGCAGGTCATTCCAAGTGGGCAAACACCAAGCATCGTAAAGCAAAACAAGATGCAAGCCGTGCTAAAGTTTTCACAAAATATATTCGTGAAATTGTAACTGCGGCAAAACTAGGCGGTGGTGATGCAGCCAGCAACCCTCGTTTACGTGCGGTCGTTGAAAAAGCTTTATCTGTAAATATGACACGTGACGCGATCAACCGTGCGATTCAGCGTGGTGCTGGCGGTGAAGACAATGATGATCTGAACGAAGTAACCTACGAGGGGTACGGTGTCGGTGGTGTTGCTGTTCTGGTCGAAACCATGACAGACAATCTTAACCGTACAGTACCAGATGTTCGTCACTGCTTCAGTAAAACCAACGGTAATTTGGGGACTAACGGTTCGGTTTCGTATCTGTTTACCAAGCGTGGTGAAATCAGCTTTGAGGATGTCAGTTTAGAAGACAAAATCATGGAAATCGCACTCGAAGCGGGCGCTGAAGATATCGAAGTGGAAGAAGATGGCATTTTGGTCATCACAACACCAGAGAGCTTTGGTGATGTTCAGGATGCACTTGCAGCAGCAGGCCTGAAATCTGACAATGCAGAAGTAGTGATGAGTCCATCGACCAAAGCTGAAATTACCGATATCGACCAAGCGAAACAAATCTTAAAAATGATCGATATGCTTGAAGATCTGGACGATGTTCAAAACGTTTATACAAACGTTGAATTTTCAGACGAAGTTTTGGCTCAACTTGATGCCTAAATAATATGAAACGCACCGCACAGGTGCGTTTTTTTTAAACTTTATTGAGTAGCTTATAACAATTAAAGACGTTGTATTCTTTAATTACAAAACTTGAATGTAAGGCTACGACATTATCAATTTTACCAATCCGGCGTAGCAAAATATCACTGTAATTATCCATATCACGCGCAACAAGTTCTAAAATAAAATCTGCGCTCTGCCCTGTAACCAAAAACGCATTGGTGACTTCTGGGATATCCTCAAGTTCAGTTAAAAACTTATCAAAAGTTTCGGTATCGTGTTTGCTTAAAGAAACTTGAAGCAAAATATGTAAAGAAAATCCAAGCTTAACAAAATTAATATCACGCTTGAGATTACTCATGATTTTGGATTCAATTAAATGCTTGATCCGTCGATGCACTGAACTGACCGAGAGGTTAATCCGTTCTGACAACTCATTCAGATTGAGGTCTTCATGGGTCAATATCTCAAGAATCTGTTTGTCGTAACGATCAAGCTCCATAACTGCTCCCCACTTATCTTTCATGATTTTAATGACTTCTGGCCATTGTATTGTAGTTTTGAGCATTCTCAAAAAATACATTCACTTTACAGTGAAAAGTACATATAAAAAAATTGAACGAGCTTGTAAAAATTTCATCTAAGACGATGCTTGACCTGAAAGTGTAAAGTTAAGTATCTTTTTTGTGCTTTAAGTAAAATATTTCAAAATATTGCTTCTTTTTAGACCTTAGTAATATTGACTTGTAACAATAAAATACAGGATTATTAAGCGAAGCTACATTGAAGTAGTTTTTTTAGACAAAAGGGAACGTTTATTAACAATTTTTAAGAGATTGGCATTCTTTTTGTTATGTAAATCCCAAAAGTAAGTTTTACTTTTTTTTAATAATTAACGGAGTTATCGTGAATAAACTTAAAACTTTAGCCCTTAGCATGGGTACTATCGGGCTATCCTCTCTCGCCATTCCTGCTTACGCAGCGAGCAACACTGAAGTGGATGCTTTACGTAAAGAAGTCAATGAACTTAAACAGTTGGTTCAACAATTATCTACACAGCAAAAAGCTGCACCTGTCGTGATGGCTCCACCACCAGCTCCAGCGCCAATGGTTGCCGCAGCACCAGCACCGAAAGCACCAAGTAATGCAAAACCAGGCTGGTTCACGTTACCTGATGGTCAAACACAAGTTAAATTCTACGGCAGTATCCGTGCTGACTCAACTTATGACTTTGAAGGTACAAGTAGCGATACTACTAATATTAATAACCCTACAAACAAAGTACCATTAAACTCTGCTAATGCAACTCAGGATGCGCTTAACGTATCTGCTGCACCAACGCGAGTGGGTGTTGAGTTTTCGCGCCCAACAAGCTTAGGTGAATTAAACGGTAAAATTGAAGCCGACTTTGCCGGCGGTATTTCTGGTAATAGTTCACAAACAACCAACGGTAATGGTTCGCTGCGTGTTCGTCATGCTTACGTTTCTTTAGGTAAATGGTTGGCAGGTCAAACTACATCGCCATTTGTAAACGTTGATACAGCACCTGAGTCAGTTGACTTTAATGGTCCTATGGGTTACGGCTCTACACGTACGGTACAGGTACGTTACACTCAACCGATCGATGCCAATCAAAAAGTATTACTAGCATTAGAAGGTGGAGATGTAGATAACATTACTACAGGTAATACAACTGTTAACGCAGCCGGTGTAACATCTTCTGGCGGTAACCGCTTCCCAGCTCTAACTGCACGTTATGACTATAAAACTGCAGACAATAAATTCTTAGGTCAAGCTCACGCACTTTTACACGAAAACCGTATTTCAACTGATGACAGCAATGATGAAGAAAAGCTAGGTTGGGGTGTTGGTTTAGGTGCAAAATATAAAGTGACTGACGTAGACACTTTATTCGCTAACTACTACCACGTAAAAGGCGATAGCCGCTACTTAATCTATACAAATCCAGCATACGTTGCATCAAAGAATACTGACGGCAGCTTAAATATTGGTGAAAGTGAGTTTGATTCTGCACTTGTAGGCTATTCACGCACTTGGAATCCTAAGTGGAGATCAACAATTGCGGCCGGTGGGATCTGGTATAAAGATGACGGTGCATATGCTAACTTTGCTGCGACTACCGGCAGTAAAACTCTAAATAAAGATCTATACAACATTTTGATTAACTCATTCTACACACCTGTGAAGAATGTTGATTTAGGTGTTGAATATACTTATGGCCAACGTAAAACTTTCCTTGACCAAAAAGGCGACTACTCACGTCTTAACTTAATGGCGAAGTATAGCTTCTAATTTAAGTTAAACGAGTATCTAAAAAACCCTGCATATGCAGGGTTTTTTAATACGCTTTAAAACGAAACTATGAAGATAATTAAGTTACTTATAAAATAAGACGTATCATTGCAACTAAACTGTCTTTTGATCCATCTATCTCATGTTTACGTTATGAGCGCTTTAATACTCAAATCAAATCTCTTAACTACGCTTATATTTTTATTTATGTTTTGGCTAAGCGATCAAAAGCTGCAATCAAATTAAAGTTGCGAACAAAATTCTGTTTTAAGGTTGGCACAATTACTTTATAGATAAAAAACCCAGTCACTTGACTGGGCTTTTTTAATGCTTGTGCTTTAAGCAGATTAATGCATGGCTTGAATCTTGTCTAAGAATAATTTGGCACGTTCATGACGTGCATCAAGATTACCAAAGAACTCAGATGTTGGGCAATCTTCAAGAATCATGCCTTGATCCATGAAAATTAATCGGTTTGAAACTCTTTTCGCGAAGCCCATTTCGTGTGTCACACACATCATGGTCATCCCTTCGTTAGCGAGTTGAACCATTACATCTAACACCTCACCCACCATCTCTGGATCGAGTGCAGAAGTTGGCTCATCAAACAACATACAAATTGGGTCCATTGAAAGACCGCGTGCAATTGCAACACGTTGCTGCTGACCACCAGAAAGCTGACCTGGGAATTTATCCTTGTGTGCCAAAAGCCCCACTCGGTCTAAATATCCCAATCCCTTTTTGCGAGCTTCTTCTTTCGAGCGCTTTAAAACTTTGACTTGTGCGACAGTCAAATTTTCAAGCACAGTCATATGCGGAAATAACTCGAAATGCTGAAACACCATTCCCACACGCGAACGGAATTTTGCAAGATTGGTTTTCGGATCACGTAAAGAAGTACCATCAACAAAAATGTCGCCTTTTTGAATTGGCTCTAATGCATTCACGGTTTTGATTAATGTTGACTTACCCGAACCAGATGGTCCGCATACTACTACCACATCGCCTTTTTCAATACTGGTTGTACAGTCAGTGAGTACTTGGAAATCACCATACCATTTAGAGATATGTTGGATGTCTATCATTGGCATTTAAAATCTCCAATTAGCGAATAATGGCAATTTTTTGCTGTAATCGTTTTACAAGTCTTGAAAGCAAGAACGAACTACAGAAATAAACCACTGCTACAATTAAATAAAAGGTTGCTTTTGTTTCAGGACCATAAGTATTGGCAAGCGTGTCGGCACGACCTAAGAAGTCTGGTGCACTAATTACATAGACCAATGACACATCCTGAAAAAGAATAATGGTTTGGGTCAACAGTACAGGTAACATATTACGAAATGCTTGTGGTAACACCACATATTTCATCGATTGGCCGTACGTAAAACCGAGTGCATAACCTGCATTGACCTGTCCGCGCGAAACAGATTGAATACCTGAACGCACAATTTCCGAGAAAAACGCAGCTTCAAAAATTGCAAACGTAATGACACTCGAAAACAGTGGCCCCCAATACGTATCAGACTGGAATTCAAATACTTTTGGAAGTAAAAAGTAAAAGATAAAAATAACCTGAATCAGTGGAATACCACGAAATAGATCCACGTAGAATTTAGCAAAGTTACTTGCCACAACGTTATTCGACAGACGCATCATGGCCAAAGGTGTACCGATGATGATACCGCCTAGCATTGCAAGCACTGTAACGGTTAAGGTAAAAACAAAACCTTCTTTAAGTGCATTGATAACATCAGGAGATTGTAAAAGACTGAAATCCATGGTTATTTCCCTCCCGAACCTAGGCCAGGAACTGCCATACGTTTTTCAATCCACGCCATAATAAATTTGATGGTGTAAGTGATGATCAGGTATACAGGCGTTGAAAGAATCAAAATAATAATATCTTGAGACGTTTCTTCGCGCATGGTTTTGGTATAAGCGAAAAAATTGAGTACACTTAGCGCATATAGAACGGCTGAGTTTTTAAACACGTTCATTGCTTCAGACGTAATCGTCGGCCATACCGTACGATAAGCAACGGGTAAAATCACATAGCGATAACTTTGGCCTGTGGTAAAACCCATTGCAGATGCTGCAAATTTTTGGCCACGTGATACCGTGTTGATTCCGGCACGAATATGCTCTGATACACGCGCAGCAGTATATAAACCGAGTGCAAAAACACCAATAACCGCAGGATGATCATTCAGCAAGTTTTTCCACCATCCGCCGGCAACAACTTCTCCGCTCCCAGAGCTAAGTGTGGCTGGTAAAAGTTCAGGAAAAACGAAAGCCCAAAAGAAAAGTTGAACAATCAGTGGGATATTACGGAAAATCTCAACGTACGTATCACCAATCAAAGCCAATGGCTTATTAGGTAAGGTACGTATAATTCCAAGTAAAGAACCCAAAAAGAATGCGATAAAGAATGCAGCAATTGCAGTCCATATCATGGTTAAAACACCTGAACCTAACATTTGAAGCCATGTTGGTGCATCGGCGTATTGAGAATAACTTGAGCTGCCTATCGCTTTACAGACCGATTCCGCCCAAGCTGCTTTTTCGACACTAAATTCGTTCGATTCAGCACAGAATACAGTCCAGTTTAGTGAGCCGACTGACATAAATGCCCCTTTTTAAAATATTAAAAATACAGCATGCATACAGTACGCAAGTTACTGTATGCAAAATGGTTAGCTGCAAATCAAAAGAGTTTTAGGGCTTAAATGCCTTCATCAGTCGGATGTGCTTTCAATTTCTTGAAAGAAGCACTCTGTGCCATGTTCAGATTGGTATTTTTAGGTGGAATTGGAGACTGGAACCATTTTTTATAAAGTTTATCCATTTGACCTGATTTCCACATACCAGTTACGGTGCGATCCGCAACCGCTTTGAATTTCGGATCATCTTTTGCAATCATGATGCCATATGGCTCAGAAGATAATACAGGGCCAACAATTGCAAATTCTTTCGGGTTAGATGATTTTGCAATCAAACCAGCCAAAATATTGTCGTCCATCACAAATGCTGCTGCACGACCAGATGCCATCATTGAAAATGAGTCTGCGTGGTCTTTACCATAAATGTTTTGCACATTAATAGACTGACCTTTTTCATTCATTTTGATGTATTTGTCTGATGTTGTGCCTTGAGTGGTCACGACAGCTTTACCGTTCAGGTCAGCCAAGCTCTTAATACCTGAATTTGCTTTCACTGCCATACGCACTTCTGTTGCGTAGTAGTTTGTAGAGAATCCTACTTGCTGTTGGCGTTGTTTGGAGTTAGTGGTTGTACCACATTCCATGTCGATATTGCCTGCAAGAAGTTCTGGAATACGTGTAGACGATGTAACTGCTTTGTATTCGACTTTCAAATTCGGCATTTTAAGCTCTTTCTTGATGTCGTTTGCGAAAGCATTACAAATATCTACCGCATAACCCACTGGTTTACCTGCGACAACATAGGAAATAGGATCCGATGACTCACGGTGTCCAATAATAATTTTTCCACTGCTTTTAATTTTAGCCAAAGTATCCGCAGCTTGAACCTGAGTTGCCCCTCCAACTGTACAAATCATCAATGCCGATACAATTAGTGAGGTTGCAGAATGTTTCATAAAAACTCCTTGATTATATTTCGCTAAATTTTAAGAAAGCTGTATATTATTCAACCTACCTAAAAAATAGCTCTCCTTTCATTTAAAGCAATTATCAAGCCAACTTTTAATTGTTGCTTATCATCGACCGATTCCACTATTTTTACATGCTTTCTTATCCTAATTGAAAGCACTTCATACAGTTTTTCGCTAGACTTTAGTCTTAGCTTTGATTGCTTTAGATTATTTTAACGCCAAAATCTTTTTTTTAAAGTTTTATTTTCAAAAAAACGTGATTTAAATCACATTAAATTAAATTATTTGCATCTTTTTAGTGCCAGCAACATTCTGCATGCATCATTTTGAATCTATGCATTTTTTGCATATAAAGTGAACGAAATATCTAAAAAACAATCATCACCAAATAAAATAATGAAAATAAATTTCATTCATTGTTAATTAAAACTTATTAATTGCTAAAAAATTAGATTATGACTACGCAGGTATTTGAATACAAAAACATTATTGATTTTGTATTCAAACATTTAAATCTTTAATTTATTTGAAATTCGTTATTTTTGATGTGCCCTTTTGGATTGGCATTACATACCACGCCAATCCACTCTGGCATTTCGTTCGGTTTCGTAAATTCGCTGTACATATTGCCCCAAAGGCAAACTTAGCAGGTAGGTTTTGTAGGTATCGAGTTCGGGCGAATGAAATTCAGTATTTTCCACTTCCCAAGGTGTGCCATTTGGATGCAGTAAAGGGGCCAAAATGGCACATACCGCTATATCAGCTAATCCAAGACGATCACCTACCATATAGCGTCCGTAGTTTTCGACTAAACGATCATTAAGTAGTAGTACAAGCTCATCTAGACGCGCCTTAGACTGGGCAACTTTATCTTGTTCGAGTTCGTAACTTTTTTTGACCAGCGTCTTAAGAATTGGTTTTGAAAATTTTTCAAATTGTCGCAAGTAGCCCTGCTCGCCCATCATGATTTCAATCGGTTCATCACTGTAAGACAACGCATGTGCCAATGACCAACGGCGAACATGAATCCCAAGCTCGTCAGCAAGTTGATCAATTTCTAAGGCTGCGCGTCGTTGTGCAGGATCTTTTCTCAGCAAGGAATGTTCAGGGTAAGTATCGTCAAGATAAAGTGCAATCGGAGTCGATTGAGCAATCCATCTTGCATCATCTTTTAGAATGGGTAACTTATTTTGACCTGTTTTTAACTGTGCGAACGCACGATGAAAACCAGGAATCAAATTATGAGCAACATAATCAAGCTCTTTGTGATCCAGTAACCAGCGAGCTTTCTCACAGTAATGAGACAAAGGGAACTGGTATAAAACCCGCATAAAAACTCCAAATTATTTTTTTAGTCAACCAAATGTAAAAAACATTGTTTTGCCTTGTTACTTTAGAATTAAGCGCGCTTTAAAACAATGTACTTTTTGTGCCAAATCTCTGTCTAAATCACCTATTGCCGCGATATGAAAACTATGAATTTTTATTCAAAGCATATGAAGTAGATCGATAAAAATAGATATTTAAGATGTAATTTAATAGATGAATTAATATAAGCAATTGAATTTAAAAAATTTGTTAAATATGAAAAAGTGATTTTCTTAGCTGAAATAAAATTTAGCATTTTTATCGATTAGTTTTGACAAATACATCGTTTAGAAAAGCACAGAATTTTACCTAAAGTATTGATATCAAATAAGGGTATCAATATGTCTGAGTTAAGTTCGTCATCTAAACGCTCGGTTCACATTCTTAAAAACGACCAACAAGCATTAAACGCGGCCTATCAAGTTGCTGATGAAGCACTTGTAAACCGAAACATACGAGATCAACAACGTATTTTGCCGTATGAGGCAATTGAACACTTGAGTCAAAAAGGCCTTGGCGGTATTCGAATTCCTAAACGTTATGGTGGTGCTTTTGTATCAAATAAAACTTTAGCTCAGGTGTTTCGTATTTTAAGTAAAGCCGATTCTAATGTTGGCCAAATCCCACAAAATCAAATCAGCCTGTTAAATTTAATTGATTTAATGGGAAATGAAGAACAAAAAAAACGTGTATTTGGCGAAATACTGGCAGGTAAACGCCTCGCCAACGGCGGGCCTGAGCGCCAGAGTAAAGACAGTAAAACCGTTCATACGACGCTCATACAAAATGGAGAAGTTTGGGTCTTAAACGGCGAAAAATTTTATTCTACGGGTAGCATTTTTGCAGATTGGCTGGCAATTAAAGCCCTTCACCCAGAAGGTCATGTGGTTTTGGTATTGGTTGATCGCTTTACAAATGGGATCGAAATTGAAGATGACTGGAATGGATTTGGTCAGCGTACTACCGCAAGTGGCACGATAAAACTCAATCAAGTACACATCGATCCTGCACTTATTTTTGATGAGCGTTTATTGACACAAGCTCCAAATTATAGAGGTGCCTATTCGCAACTGATGCAAGTCGCAATCGATGTCGGAATTGCTGAAGCTGCATTTACTGATCTTATATCAGCGGTAAAAAAAGCGCGCCCAGTTATCGATGCCAATGTTGAAAAAGCCAGTTTAGAACATTTCACCATTCAGGAAACAGGCAAGCTTCAAGTCTTACTTGATGCCGCGATAGCATTACTTGATGATGCTGCCGAGTATCTGGATGAACTGGATTCACAATTCGAAGTGACGGATGCACAGGCTGCCCGCGCCTCTATTTTGGTGGCAGAAGCCAAAGTCTATGCCAATGATGCAGCACTAACTATCTCTGAAAAATTACTCGAACTTGGTGGTAGTCGTGCCAGTTTAAGTCAGCACAATTTAGATCAGCACTGGCGCAATGCCCGTGTACATACGCTGCATGATCCTGTGCGCTGGAAAATCCATGCGATTGGCAACTATTACCTCAATGGCGTCTTCCCTGCACGTCATGCATGGATTTAAGGAGAGCTTCATGACATCTTATCAAGCAATCGCATCTTTTAATTCATCAAACTCCACACAGGCACATATTATCCGAGACGATGCCGAGGCACTTTCAATTGCCACCACATTGAGTGAGCGTTTTAAAGAAAAAAGTGTGCAACGTGATGCCGAGCGGATTTTGCCTTTTGAGGAAATTGAGCAATTTAGTCAGTCTGGCCTTTGGGCAATTACCGTACCAAAACGCTTTGGCGGTGCAGATGTTTCTAGCCTGACAGTGGCAAAAATCATTGCACTGTTTAGTAGCGTTGACGGCTCGATTGGACAGATTCCTCAAAATCACTTCTATGCCCTTGAGGTACTTCGTAATACTGGTACCGAGCAACAAAAGCAGAAGCTCTATAAAGAAGTATTGCAAGGCGCACGTTTTGGCAATGCACTTGCAGAATTTAAACCCAGAACAGCGGCTCAGAAACATACAACGATTACAGCCACCGAGAATGGTTATTTGATTCAGGGTGAAAAGTTCTATTGCACAGGCAGTTTATTTGCACATCGCATTCCAACTTTGGTCATAGATGCGCATGGTCGCGAATATTTGGCTTTTGTAAAACGTGAAAGTCAGGGATTGAGCCTTGTTGATAACTGGAGTGGCTTTGGACAACGTGTGACAGGCAGTGGTGCGGTAAAATTTGATCGTGTTTTTGTTGCTCATGACGATGTTATTCCCTTTGATGTAGCCTTTGATCACCCGACACTGGTTGGCCCTTTTGCACAAATCATGCATGCCGCGATTGAAGTCGGAATTGCCCGTGCCGCGTTCGAAGAAACGCTAAAGCGCGTTCATCAAGCCCGTCCTTGGATTGATTCAAATGTTGATAACGCGGCTCAGGACCCACTCACCATTTACGATGTTGGACGTATTGCAATTGATGTAAGAGCAAGTGAAGTCTTACTCAAACGTGCAGCTCAATCAATCGATACGGCACGTTTAGACACCACAGCAGAGCATGTTGCATTAGCTTCATTGGCGGTTGCGAAGGTCAGAGCGCATAGTACTGAAACCGCACTTAAAGCCAGTTCGAAACTGATCGAACTTGCAGGGAGTCGTGGTAGTCAGCGTCAAGATGGACTCGACCGTTTTTGGCGTAATGCACGGGTACACACGCTACATGATGCTGCGCGCTGGAAATACTTTTTTATTGGCAATTATGCATTGAATCAAATTTTTCCTCCACGACGAGGGACATTGTAATGACAAATAAAACACACAAACACATTTTACTGAATGCTTTTGACATGAACAGTGTCGGCCATATCAATCATGGTTTATGGACTCATCCGCGTGATCAGTCGCATCGATTTAATGAGCTGAGTTACTGGACAGAACTGGCACAAACACTCGAACGCGGATTATTTGATGGCTTATTTATAGCCGACATCACAGGGGTGTATGATGTTTATCAAAACAATATCGATCTCACGTTAAGAGAATCAATTCAGCTCCCCAGCCACGACCCAACGACGTTGGTCTCGGCAATGGCAGCCGTCACACAACATTTAGGCTTTGGGGTTACGGTGAATTTGAGCTACGAAACGCCCTATCAGTTTGCACGGCGCTTTGCTTCACTCGACCATCTCACGCAAGGGCGTATTGGCTGGAATATTGTTACAGGCTATCTTGATAGTGCGCAACGCTTAATTGGGCAGTCTGCGCTTAAAGATCACGATCTGCGCTACGATCAGGCAGAAGAGTTTTTAGCACTCTGTTACAAATACTGGGAAGGCTCTTGGGAGTCCGATGCACTGCTCAAGGACAAACAACATCGGGTTTTTACAGATCCACACAAGGTACATTCGATTCATCACTCTGGGCGGTTTTATCAAAGTGAAGGTGTATTTCAAGTTGCACCTTCGGTGCAGCGCACGCCAGTGTTGTTTCAAGCAGGCGCCTCTTCAAGAGGAATGGCCTTTGCAACTGCTCATGCCGAATGCATTTTTATTGGTGGCGACCAACCCGACAAGATCAAACAAAATGTCGATAAAATTCGTGAGCGCGCCAAACAGCATGGGCGCCATCCAGACGATATCAAGATTTTTGTCGGCATTACCGTGGTCACTGCCGAAACAACGGCTGAAGCACAAGATAAACTGGCGGAGTATCGTCGCTATGCTTCTCCCGAAGCTGGGCTTGCCCATTATGCAAGTTCGGTCGGTATCGACCTATCGAAATATGCCGATCATGAGGTGGTTCCCTATCAAAAAAGTAACAGCATCGCTTCGGTAAATGAAAAATTTAAAACCCAACAAATCACCATTCAGGATTTAAAAGATCAACACGTTTTAGGTGGGCGTTACCCACTGATTGTTGGCAGTGGTGAAGACGTGGCAAAGCGACTGATTGAGCTGGTCGATCAAACCGGCGTAGATGGATTCAATTTAACGCGTACCGTCGCACCAGAGTCACATCATGACTTTATTCAATACGTGATTCCTGAGCTGCAACAACGAGGCCGTTTTAAAACTGCATATAACGAAGGCTCGTTACGTCAAAAAATTTCAGGACACGGCGATTTGCTTCCATCGACGCATCCCGTCGAGCAATATCGATGTTCACCTTCTACACATTCATTCAATTTAAATCAACACGAAAAAATTACAGCATAATTCTTGGAGTCTTCGATGGCACAGTCATCTTCATCAAAAAAACTCATTATTCTTGGGGCATTATTTGTTGTTTTAATTATTGGACTTGTAATCTGGAATCAGAATAGACAAAGTCAGCATCAAGAGTTAGTGATCGGTATTAGCCCTCCTTTTGCTCACCCGCTGCAAGCGGCAGCCAAAGAAGCTGAAAAACAAGGGATTCATGTCAAGCTGGTCGAGTTTTCCGACTGGAATACGCCAAACATCACTTTAAATAATGGCGACATTGATGCCAATTTCTTTCAACATCAGCCTTTTCTAAGCAATGCAATTAAAGAAGGTGGTTATAAACTCAAAGCTTTTGGTGTTGGCGCAGCATCTCACGTCGGATTATATTCAAAAAAATATAAGTCACTGGATGAACTACCGCAAAATGCACGTGTAGTGGTTCCGAATGATCCAGTCAATCAAGGGCGTGCTTTGCTCTTACTGCAACAAGCCAAACTGATTCAGCTTAAAGATCCAAACAATTACTTGTCTAAACTAAGTGATATCACAGTTAATCCAAAAAATCTGAAATTTATTGAAGTTGAAGGTCCTCAAACTGCACGTGCAATTGATGATGTCGACTTGGCATTTGGCTATCCACACTATCTGCGTTTGGCTAAAACAGCCGATCCAAATAGTGCCCTATTTTTAGACGACACAACCAATAAACGTTATGCCATCTTGTTTGTAGTCCGAGATGATTATGAAGATAAAGACGGTAAGCTGAAAAAATTTATTGAGATTTATCAAAATTCACCGGCGGTAAAAGCAGCCATTGATGAAGACATTGGACCAAAACTTTGGTTCCCAGGTTGGGTCTAGGAGGTTAATCATGGTTAGTTTTGGATCACAGGTCGATTTCTCACCGCCACATATTCAGATTCGTGCACTCAATAAAACCTATACATCGAATGGCCAGACTGTGCAGGCGCTTAAAGCCATTGATCTGGATATTCCACAAGGCAAAATTTTAGGCGTGATTGGAAAAAGTGGTGCTGGAAAATCATCTTTGTTACGCACGCTAAATGGACTAGAAACACCAAGTTCTGGCTCTATTAAAATTCATCAAGATGAATTAACCACACTTGACCACGCACAGCTCATTCATCTGCGTCAGAAAATTGGCATGATTTTTCAGCATTTTAATCTGATGTCGGCTAAAACGGTGTGGGACAACGTCGCGTTACCGCTTAAAATTGCAGGTCTAGATAAAGCAGAAATTCAACGCCGCGTCGATGAAGTTTTGGGCTTGGTCGATTTGGCACATAAAGCCGGGCAATATCCATCACAGCTTTCCGGTGGGCAAAAGCAGCGTGTCGGGATTGCCCGAGCGCTGGTGCATCATCCTGAAATTTTACTCTGTGATGAAGCCACATCGGCGTTAGATCCCGAAAGTACCGCCACTGTTCTCTCCTTGTTAAAAAAGATTAATCGGGATTTAGGCATTACGGTGGTGCTGATCACGCATGAAATGCAGGTCATTCGTGAAATTTGTGATCAAGTGGTGGTTATAGATCAAGGGGAAATTGTAGAGTCTGGTTTAGTCTGGTCAGTTTTTTCAAATCCAAAGCAAAAAATCACTCAAGAACTGCTGAATCTTGAACAACTCAATTTACCTTTTACGCTTTATGAAGCGCCACAAGATCACTTAACGCATCGAATCATTAAAGTTCGTTATCAAACCGATCTTAAGCATCCCCCAAACTTAACAGATTTACTGAGATTACTCGGGTCACATACTTCTTTATACCAGAGCCATGTCGATACTGTTCAGGATCACTTAATTGGTACATTAATTTTAGCCATACCAGAGCAAGCTTTTGATGCGCAGGTACTAAAACAACTGTCTCATTTTGTTTTTGATGTGGAGGTGATTGGCTATGCACAACCAACTTCTTGATTTATTGCTTACAGGTACACTGGATACCTTACTGATGGTAGGCGTATCCGCTTTACTGGCATTTTTGATTGGTTTACCACTCGCCGTTTTACTGGTGATGACCTCTGAACATGGGATCTATCCTTCTATTAAAATTAATCAGCCCATTGGCTGGGTCATTAATATTACCCGCTCTATTCCGTTTTTAATTTTAATGGTGGCGCTCATTCCAGTAACCCGCTGGATTGTCGGTACCAGTTATGGTGTGTGGGCGGCTGTTGTTCCACTTACACTAGCTGCAATCCCCTTCTTTGCGCGCATTTCCGAGGTCAGTTTGCGCGAGGTCGATCAGGGCCTGATTGAAGCTGCACAGGCCATCGGCTGTAATCGCAAACAGATCATCTGGCATGTACTCCTACCAGAAGCCATGCCTGGCATCGTGGCGGGTTTTACCGTTACTGTGGTTACCATGATTAATTCTTCGGCAATTGCAGGTGCAATTGGTGCAGGTGGTTTAGGCGATATCGCTTATCGTTATGGCTATCAGCGTTTTGATCTGACCATTATGTTTGCCGTTATTTTAGTTTTGATTGTATTGGTGATGCTAATACAAGCCACAGGTGATGCGCTTTCCAACCAGCTCGATAAACGCAAAATCTAAACTTCTTTATGATTCACACTTCGCCATGACCTGACTTTGTCATGGCTTTCATGTAAAATCAGCCTCAATTTTTACATTACACTTTTTGTGAGTCATTTCATGGGTTTTAATTGCGGTATTGTGGGTCTACCAAACGTCGGTAAATCAACGCTTTTTAATGCATTGACCAAAGCAGCGATTGCAGCAGAAAACTTCCCGTTCTGTACCATCGAACCAAACACCGGGATTGTTCCTGTTCCAGATGCACGCCTAGATAAACTTGCAGAAATTGTAAAACCACAACGTATTATTCCAACTACAATGGAGTTTGTGGATATTGCTGGTTTGGTTGCGGGCGCATCGAAAGGTGAAGGCTTGGGTAACCAGTTTTTGGCAAATATTCGTGAAACTGATGCAATTGCGCACGTGGTACGTTGTTTTGAAGATGAAAACGTCATTCACGTGAATGGTAAAATCGATCCGCTAGACGATATTGCCACCATCAACACCGAACTTGCACTTGCAGATTTAGACACTGTAGCAAAAGCTTTGCTACGTTTGACCAAAGTTGCAAAAAGTGGTGATAAAGAAGCACTTGCAACTAAAGCCGTGCTAGAAAAAATTCAGCCATTGTTAGATGAAGGCAAGCCAGCACGCGCAGCGGACTTAAGCGATGATGAGCGTAAATTGATTCGTGGCTTTGGTTTGATGACCTTAAAACCAACCATGTATATTGCGAACGTTGCTGAAGATGGCTTTGAAAATAACCCGCATCTTGATGCCGTTAAAAAATTAGCAGCAGAAGAAAATGCGATTGTCGTGCCGCTATGCAATCAGATTGAAGCCGAAATTTCATTGCTAGAAGATGAAGACCGTGCCGAATTTTTAGAAGCTATGGGAATGGAAGAACCAGGCCTGAATGTTGTAATTCGTGCAGGTTATGCCCTACTTGGTTTACAAACCTACTTCACTGCCGGTGTACAAGAAGTACGTGCATGGACCGTAAAAGTAGGTGCGACTGCACCTCAAGCAGCCGGTGTGATTCATACCGACTTCGAAAAAGGTTTTATTCGTGCAGAATGTGTTGCCTATAACGACTTTGTTCAGTACAACGGCGAAGCAGGTGCCAAAGAAGCGGGTAAATGGCGTCTTGAAGGTAAAACCTATGTTGTTCAAGACGGTGATGTGCTGCATTTCCGTTTTAACGTATAAAATATTCGTTCAAAAAAGGCCAGCTCATGCTGGCCTTTTTTAAATTTACAAACATTTATTAAATAATAATTACAATGATAATCATTATCAATATATTTACATATTCTAATCCATCGCCTAAACTCACATGGAAAGAACGACTTAAAATATCTCAAAGGACAACACTCCATGGCCTATAGCTTACCTGCACTGAATTATGCCTATGACGCACTTGAACCGCATATCGATGCCAAAACAATGCAGATTCATCACACCAAGCATCATCAAACTTATATCAATAATATCAACGCTGCGATTGAAGGCACTGAATGGGAAAAACTGTCAGTTGAAGATTTGGTTGCAAAGGTGCATGAGGTGCCAAGCGATTTAAAACATACCGTGATCAATAATGCTGGCGGTCATGCCAACCACAGTCTGTTTTGGACGATCATGAGCCCTCAAGGTGGTGGTGAACCCCATGGCCCTGTGTCCGATGCAATACGACAACAATTAGGTGGCTTTGATGCATTTAAAGAAGCTTTTACCAAAGCCGCGTTATCTCGCTTTGGTAGTGGTTGGGCATGGCTCAGTGTGACACCACAAAAAACGCTGGTGGTTGAAAGCAGCGCCAATCAGGACTCACCACTCATGCATGGCAACACGCCTATTTTGGGTCTTGATGTTTGGGAACACGCTTACTATTTACAGTATCAAAATCGTCGCCCTGAATATATCGCGGCATTTTATCAAGTGATTGATTGGGATGAAGTCAATCATCGCTATCAGGATACATTGAAATAAGGAGTTAACTCATTTGTACACAACAACAGGTCTGTATGAAATGCCCCTTTTTCATGTGTTTCGATTGCTGCTTGGTATTTTGATTTTAATCACAGGACTGATAATTTTAATTCTTCGTTTAGTATGAGTGATTGATCCTCTGTGCTGGATTGCGATTTGTTTTATGCTGCTTCAAAATGCAATAAAACATCATGCAGTCCAGCTTTTATAGCTTCAATTTAAAAGAAGGCGTAATAGAATAGCTTAGCTATGCAAATTTTCATGATGCATGATGCTGGAGTGCTGCAATTTCCTGCATTAAAAAATCTACAAATATACGGATTTTTGCAGACATGTGCCGATTTTGTGGATACAAAATAGAAAAGCGACGAGTCCTAGGCGTTAAAGTGGTAAGTACCTCAACCAATTCGCCGCGCTCAACTGCTGGTTGTGCGATAAAGTGATAAATCTGAAACAAACCACCTCCTGCTTTTGCCCATGTCAAACACCCCATAACATCATCATAAACCCGTCGATGACTTTTAAAGCCGTAATTGAAATCATTGCCGTGGCTATCTTTAAAAATCCATGGCATGGTGCGGCCTGTACTGGGCAGAATAAACTGAATGCACTGATGCTGATCAAGCGCTGCAACCGTTTTAGGTTCCGCATATTGATGTAAATATTCAGGAGCAGCAAAAACGCCCAAGGTTGCATCTTCAAGCGTACGCGCAATGAGTCGGGAGTCTTTGGGAATACCCAAACGAATGGCCAGATCAAAACCTTCTTCCACAAAATCGATGACTCGATTGGAGATATTTAGCTCAATTTCAATTTGTGGATATTTTACCTGAAATTTAGGCAGCAGAGGCAGAAGCCGATAATGAGCATACGGTGTTCCAACACTAATCCTTAATGTACCACTTGGACTGTGCTGATCGCCTGTAATCATGCGCTCTACTTCTGAAATTTGCTCCAGTGCCTGCTGACAGTGTTGATAATAAAGCTCCCCTTCACACGTTAGCTTAATACTACGTGTAGTTCGCGCAAAAAGGCGCACACCGAGCCTTGCTTCCAAGCGTCCGATAGAACGGCTGACTGAAGCCGGTGTAATGCCCAAACCTTCTGCCGCAGCGGTAAAACTTCCCAGCTCTGCCGCTTTACAGAACAATTCTATACTGGCCAATTGGACCGAATCAAAATGTCGCATTTATTCTCTGATGTAACAAATAAATTACCATTCGGTTAATTTATCTTTATTTATCACTCTAATAAAGTTGCAGTTACAAAAGATGCCTGATTTAAGGCTGAAATAACTGCAACGTATTTGGTTAGTGAGAAAACATGTTTCTGTCACGTTTATTTCGTATTTTTGCCTTGTTGCTGATGGGTGCGGCATCATTCACGCACGCCGCATCTAAAGGTGAAGTTCTGGTGTTACTCTCGAGTGAAACCGAGCTTCCACTACAAGGAAAGAAATCGTTTCCGTCGGGTTATTATGTCAATGAGTTTGGTGTGCCAGCCGATGCCCTCATCAAAGCAGGATACACCCTGACAATTGTCACCCCAAAAGGTAATGTACCCAAGCCAGACGTCCGCTCGATTGATCCGCTCTATTTTGGAAAAAATCGCAATGAAATGCTGCGAATCAAAAAATTGACTGAACAATTGACTCAAGCGCAGAACGTACGTTCATTACAAGATGTGATGCAACAAGGGCTTGATCGCTATTCAGCTATTTTTATTCCGGGTGGACATGCACCACTCATTGACCTAGCGAATAATCCGATGGTGGGTACCACCCTGCAACACTTTCATCGCAAAGGCAAACCAACCGCAGCGATTTGTCATGGCCCGATTACCCTATTAGCTGCGCAAAAAGATCCTAAGGCATTTGAACAGTCACTGATCCAAAATCAAAAAATGAATGCTGAGGGTTGGATCTATCATGGTTATCAAATGACCATTTTCTCGAATGAAGAAGAACACGTGTTTGAAAACTCACTTCACGGCGACAAATTACGTTATTACCCAGCCAACGCGATGAAAAAAGCAGGCGGCAATATGCAGTTTGCCAAGGCATGGCAACCACATGTTGTGATTGACCGTGAACTGATTACGGGTCAAAACCCATATTCAGACCATGCGCTCGCCCAAGCGTTACTTAAAGCACTTGCTACTCAAACCCAACACTTAACTAAAATCTAGAGGAATTTCCATGCAAAATTTCACATTTTACAACCCAACAAAAATTGTATTTGGTCAAAATTCTGTCGAACAGCTTGAGACGTTAATTGCTTCCGACGCGCGCATCATGATGATTTATGGCGGACAAAGTGCGGAAAAAACAGGAACACTCAAAGAAATTCGTGATGTGTTAGGGCACCGTATTGTAAAGGAATTTGGTGGTGTAGAACCAAATCCACGCTATGAAACACTTATGCGCGCAGTAGAGCTAATCAAAAGCAACGATATTGATTATTTGCTTGCTGTGGGTGGCGGTTCTGTCATTGATGGTACCAAATTTATCGCAGCGGCAGCCTTGTACACGGGCGAACCATGGAACATCCTTAAAAATCAGGGTGCCGACGTAGAACAAGCACTGGCATTTGGTTGTGTACTGACGCTACCGGCTACTGGTTCTGAAATGAATGCGGGCGCTGTAATCACCCGCGGTGAAACTCAAGACAAACTGTTTTTTAACAGTACCTATGTATTTCCACAGTTCTCAATTCTTGATCCGCTTAAAACCTATACTTTGCCAGAGCGTCAATTGGCCAATGGTGTAGTCGATGCCTTTACCCATGTCATGGAGCAATATCTGACTTATCCAGCAGGCGGTTATATTCAGGATCGAATGGCCGAAGGATTGTTACAAACCCTGATTGAAATTGGCCCACGTGTTTTAAGCGCTGAAAAAGACGATGAAGCACGCGCTAATTTAATGTGGGTAGCAACCCTTGCACTGAATGGTCTAATCGGTGCAGGTGTCCCACAAGACTGGTCGACACATATGATTGGTCATGAACTCACCGCACTGTACGAGATTGACCATGCACGTACACTTGCCGTGGTGTTGCCAGCAAACCTAAGTGTAAGACGCGAAAGTAAAGCGGCCAAGTTACTGCAATATGCAGAACGTGTATGGCAGATCCGTGAAGGATCAGAGCAAGCGCGTATTGATGCTGCCATTGAGCAAACCAAAGCATTTTTTAAAGCAATGGGAATTCCAACTCAACTTGGCGATTATGACTTAGGTCATGAAGCAATCGACAAGGTTGTGGCTCAACTTGAGCATCATGGTATGACCGCTTTGGGCGAACACAGTGATGTGACTTTGGCAATCAGTCGTCAAATTCTTGAAAAAGCACTCTAATGGAGTGCTATCTACTCCCATGAGAATTTTAATGAATGATAGTCACTACTTAAGACCGAGGAAAATCACATGAAAGCATTAGTTTTAACTCAAGTCGGAACGCCTTACACGCTGCATGTCGAAACCGATATCGAGATACCCGAACCCGCTGCTGGTGAAGTTCGTATCAAAGTGATGAGTTCGAGTATTAATCCGGTCGACTACAAGTTTGCCAAAAACGGTACAACTCTTCAGTTACCCCATATTTTGGGAATTGATGCTGCTGGTATTGTCGATGCTGTAGGGCATGACGTCACCACTTGGAAAAAAGGCGACCGAGTCATCAGTCTAACCAATTTATGGCGCTGGGGTGGTTTTGCAGAATATGTCGTGGTTGATGCAAATAGTATCAGTGCAATACCGAAACAGCTTGATTTTAATGCGGCCGCGACTATTCCATGTGCCGGTATTACCGCTTGGCAAGCGTTATATCGTAAGGCACCACTTCATGCAGGTCAGCGAATTTTGGTGAATGGTGCGGGTGGCGGTGTCGGTGGTTTCGTTGTGCAACTGGCTAAGCTCATGGGTCTGGAAGTGTATGCTACTGCCTCTAGCGAACCAGAACGCATCAAAGCACTTGGTGCCGACCACATCATCAATTACAAACAAGACAATATTGTTGAACGTATTCATGTGCTTACTCAAGGTCGTGGTGTGGATGCGGTGATTGATTTGATTTCATCTGAAACCTCTCAACAACTTGCAACTGTGCTGCGTCATAATGGACATTTGATTTCGGTATCAGGACGGATTGATCAGAATCCAATTCCTTCTTTTACCAAAGCGATTTCAATTCATGAAGTGGCTTTAGGTTTTGCCTATCAACACGGCGATGATGAAAATCTACGTGATATTGCTGCTGGTGGTGAATTCTTAGCTACCCTTATGGCAAATGGCAAACTCGACCCGATGATTCAAAACGTGATCACATTGGATGAGTTGGAAAATGGTTTGCATCAGGCCGAGCACGGCAAAACACAAGGCAAAGTAGTGATCGAAATTGCCAAAGCAAGCTGATGGTCATTGATAGTAAACTACGTTCATGTAGCGAACACGTTCGCTACATGAACGTATGTAATTTATGTATAAGCGAACTTTTTGACAAACAAATATAAAGTATTTGAAAGCCAACTTCACATCAAACGTGATGAAGCTTAACCTGATATTAAAAGCAAAATTAAGACAAATAAACAACAAGAAAACTTATCTTTTGATCAACAAATTTTTAATTTAATTATGAATAAAACAGATTAAGCTCAAAAACAGGCACTAACGCCCCATGAATAGAAGATATACAATGAAAAAGATTTCAACGGTACTGCTTGCGGCTTCTTTCGCGATGTTAAGTGCCACCGCTTTTGCTTGTCCTAAAGGCACTGAATTACAAGGCGGAACTGGCCCACACCATAAAGGTGGAAAATGTGTAGCAGTTAGCGGTAAAAAAATGGCCGCGAAAACCGACAAGAAAATGATGGCTGAAAAAAGCAAACCAATGACAACGGCAATGCCTGCTAAAACTGAACCAGCAAAAACCAAATCTTAATCAACACATTGAATATAAAAAAGCGAGATCAACTCGCTTTTTTATTTATATCGTTTATCGCTTCGGATCTGTATTACCCAATGCAGGATTAGCTATCGCATCTTTACATTGTGCTTTGTCTCGCTCGTAATCAGCTTGTCGCTGCGCAAGTGTGGAGCTACCCGTGATCACTTCACGTGACCATGTATCCAGTGAAGTCAGTGCTTTGCGACATAAAGCATACTTGCCCTCTGTAACTGAGTCAGTCATTTTGACATTAATACGCCAATCGGTACTAAGCTTACGCAATGGCTTTCTTACCTGCTCTTCAATCTCATCTTTTTTGCCATCATAAACAATAGGATCGATTTGATTGATCAGCTTCCACGCTTCATTTGCATAGGTTGTTGCATCATTGGTCAATTTTGGTGCAGCTTTAATTTCAACTTTTTCTTTTGAACCCGATGTATGGTCTTGGCTACAACCAGACACAACCAGTCCAAATAAAACACATGAAATCAAACCAGAAGTTTTAAGCGTTGAGATCATTATCCACGATTATCCATCTGAACATTCGGCTCTATGCTAGTGAATTCAGCGATAATACTCAATCATTGATTTTTTATTTGCAATTACATACGCTTGCAAGGCAAGCTAAGACCTTATAAGGTTTAAAAATCAATATGTGATCAATCATTTAGCTGAATTAAAACAAGGTCTTTTTATTTTTATGTCTCAAATTAAAATCTATGCTCTAGCAGATACAATCGATAAATATCGATCTCAATTATCAAAAGCTATACATGACGCACTTGTCGAAGCACTGCAATATCCTGTTGAAAAATGCTTCCAACGCTTTATTAAAATGCAAAAAGAAGATTTTATTTATCCCTCAGATCGAAGCGATCTATATGTCATCATTGAAATTTCGATGTTTAGCGGGCGCAGTGTTGAAAGTAAAAAACAACTGATCAATAAAATTTTTAAGAACATTGAATCTGAGAGTGGAATCTCCCCACAGGATATTGAAATCACTATTTTTGAGACACCACAAGAAAACTGGGGGATTCGAGGAAAAACTGCTGATGAACTGAAATTAAATTATCAAGTAAACGTCTGAACTATTTTTTAATTTAGTGTTGAATTTGCTCATTTTATTAGATTATTTATTAGACAACAAAAGTCACTAATTTATGTGAATCAAGGCGTCAATCCAGTAAAAGTTCTGTTATGCTTAAAAGCCCTACTTCTTGCATGGATGATTCGCATGAGCGTCACAATTGGTACTCCCCTTCAATCTTCTGCATTTAAAGTGTTACTGTTAGGTTCGGGAGAACTTGGTAAAGAGGTTGTGATTTCATTACAGCGTCTTGGTGTCGAAGTTCATGCGGCAGATCGTTATGATCATGCACCAGCAATGCAAGTAGCGCATTATTCTTATACGCTCAATATGGCCGATCCGGTCGAACTTAAAAAACTCATCGAAGACGTTAAACCGCATTTGATCGTGCCTGAAATTGAAGCAATTGCCACTAAAGTATTGCTTGAAATTGAGCGTAATCAAATTGCAACCGTTATTCCATCGGCTAAAGCAGTCAACCTGACCATGAACCGTGAAGGCATTCGACGCTTGGCTGCTGAAGAATTAGGTTTACCAACCTCAGCCTACCGCTTTGCCGAATCTTTAGAAAGCTTCAGGGCAGCCTGCGATGACATTGGTTATCCAAATTTTGTTAAACCTGTCATGTCGTCCTCTGGTAAAGGTCAATCACGAGTTAAGAGCTTTGAAGAAGTCGATGCTGCATGGGAATATGCACAAACCGGTGGTCGGGTAAATCAGGGCAAAGTGATTGTAGAATCTCAAATTGATTTTGATTTTGAAATTACCCTACTCACCGTACGTGCCAAAAACCCTCAAACAGACCAAATCGAAACACATTTCTGTGACCCGATTGGGCATCGCCAAGACGCAGGTGATTATGTTGAAAGCTGGCAACCACAACCAATGACAGATGCGGCGCTAGCAGAATCTAAACGCATTGCAAATAAAGTCACCACAGCACTTGGCGGTTGCGGTATTTTCGGTGTTGAGCTGTTTGTCAAAGGTGATCATGTCTGGTTTAGCGAAGTATCACCACGTCCACACGATACCGGGCTGGTTACGCTTGCTTCACAATTTCAAAGCGAATTTGAATTACATGCGCGTGCCATTTTAGGGCTGCCTGTAAACACAGCGCGCCACAGCGTAGCGGCCAGTGCCGTGATTTATGCAGGTACAGATGCAAATAATTTAAGTTTTGATCAACTCAATACAGCACTGTCGCATCCAGATACGGATTTGCGCCTCTTTGGTAAACCAGAAGGCTTTAAACGTCGTCGTATGGGTGTTGTCACTGCACGCGCTGAAACGACTGACGCAGCTCGCACATTGGCACAGCAAGCAGCCGATCAGGTTCATGTTGTACTTCCTGAATAATCATTCAATTTAATATGAGTCCTTTTTTATGATTATTACTTCACCGCTGCTGGATTATGTCACCAGTCATCACGATATCAAGGCAATTAATCAATGGCGTGCAGATGTCGAACAGCAGATTCAGGAGTATTATGAAAATGGACACTCCATTCGTGATGTCGTCATTGCACGATCTAATCTGATTGATGAAGCCCTGATATTTTTGTGGAAACATGCCGGGCTTGATCAATCACGTTTGGGGCTTTTTGCAGTGGGTGGCTATGGCCGAAAGGAAATGCTGCCCTACTCCGATGTCGACATCATGATTTTGGCAGAAGATGAAATTGATCCAGAGCTAGAAAAACAGATCTCGACATTTATTTCATCGCTTTGGGATGTAGGAAATTTTAAACCCGGCACCAGCGTTCGTACTATTCAAAACTGCGTTGAACAGGCCACCAATGATCTGACCGTTGCAACCACGCTGATTGAAGCGCGACTTATTACCGGCAATCCAGATTTAGCTAAATGGCCCCGCCGAATTGTTTCACAAACCTGGACCGACAAAACCTTCTTCGATGCCAAAATGGCAGAGCAAGCAAAACGGCACGCCCAGCACAATAACACCGAAAGCAACCTTGAGCCTGATATTAAAAATGCACCTGGTGGCATTCGCGATATGAATCAAATTGGATGGATCGCAAAACGCCATTTCCGTGTGAATCGGATCTATGATTTGGTGCATTTAGGCTTTATTACCGAGTACGAACTCAAGATTCTTGAGGAAGCAGAAAGCTTTTTATGGGAAATTCGTCATCACTTGCACCGACTCAGCAAACGTGATGAAAACCGGCTACTGTTTGATCATCAGCGTGAAATTGCAGCCAAATTTGGATATACCCGCCTTGACGGTCAGCCAGCCAACTATGCGGTTGAACAATTTATGAAGCGGTACTACCGCACTGCCCAGCAAATTTCTACACTCAATGAAATGCTATTGGCTTATTTTAATGAATCAGTCATTACGCCTCGACTTCCTAATTACGAGCGTAAAATCGAAGAAATTAATGAAAACTTTAAGCTCGTAGACAAAAAACTTGCCGTTCAGCATCATAAAGTTTTTTCTGAGAATCCGAGTGCTATTTTAGAGCTTTTCTATTTGCTAGCCAATCGTCCAGAAATTGAAGGAATTCGTGCGCGAACCTTGCGCTTATTAATTATGGCCGCAAAGCGTATTGATCAAGAATTTCGAGACAATCCAGCGCATCAAGCCCTATTTATGGCCATTATCCGCTCGCCATACCGCCTATACGACACACTGGTCGATATGAAACGTTATGGAATTTTGGGTAATTATATTCCTGCGTTTGGTCAAATCATGGGCCTCATGCAGTACGATCTATTTCATATCTATACGGTCGATGCGCATACTTTATTGTTGATTCGTAATCTTAATCGATTCAAAGAAACTGAATTTGCACAACACTTTCCAGTGGTAAGCTCCGTATTCCAGCGTTTGGCACGTCGTGATATTGTCTATCTGGCTGCTATTTTTCACGATATCGCCAAGGGCCGCGGCGGTGATCATAGTGAATTGGGTGCAGAAGATGCGATCGAATTTTGCCGAGCGCATGGTTTCACCGAACGTGAATGCAAACTGGTCGCATGGTTGATTCAAAACCACTTGTTAATGTCGCTCACTGCACAGAAAAAAGATATTTCAGATCCAGATGTCATCAAAGAGTTTGCTGAAAAACTCGGTGACATGGAACATCTTGACTACTTATATACACTTACCGTCGCTGATATTAATGCCACCAATCCAAAGCTTTGGAATACTTGGCGCGCCTCATTAATGCGTCAGTTATACACGTATTCACGTGATGTGATTCGTTCAGGTTTGGGCCGCCCAGTCGACTATCAAATGCTGATTGAAGACACCAAGTTTACTGCGAGTGAAATACTGGTCAATGAGTTTTCACTTGATGCAGTCGAACGGGTCTGGCAAGAGCTTGGTGATGAATACTTCCTCAAAGAGTCAGCAGATGAAATCGCGTGGCATACGCGTGCTATTTTGCTTCACGGCGATAACTCCGCACCACTGGTGTTGCTTCGTGCACACCGCCAATCTGCACAAGACGCGGTACAAATCTTTATTTATACACAAGATAAGCCTAACCTTTTTGCCACCACTGTGGCGGTGTTAGATCGTATGAATCTGGATGTACAAGATGCACGGATTATTACTGCCACCAAAGCATTTAGTTTAGATACTTACTTGGTCTTAGATCGTTTTGGCACCCTGCTCACCGATCCAGACCGGGAGCACACTGTAAAATCGGCTTTGGTGCAGGCACTGAGTCAATCTGATAAATATCCTGGACTAATGCAGCGCCGTATTCCGCGTCAATTGCGCCATTTTGACATTGAAAATACAGTAGATGTCACACTCAATGAAGCACTGCAACAAAATATGGTGGAAATCTCAACGCTTGACCAGCCGGGCTTATTGGCTCGTGTAGGTGGCTTGTTTATGATGCAAGGACTAGATATTCATTCAGCAAAGATTGCGACACTGGGTGAGCGCGCTGAGGATATTTTCTTTGTCACCAAAAAAGATGGCCAACCGATGACCACCGATGAAGCCACTCTGTTTGCAGCGCAACTAAAATCTGCACTAGATGAGGCTTCGAGCCAAATCGCGATTCAACATTAATATTTTTACTGGTAACTGTTTCATGAACGCTAGCTTGTCTTTACTGCACCCTTACCCATTTGAAAAGCTGAATGCCCTTTTTAAGGATATTACGCCCGCAGACCTCCCTTTAATTCCATTATCGATTGGGGAGCCAAAACATCCTGCACCAGCTTTTGTAAAACAAGCAATCGTGGAACATTTTAATCATCTTTCAACCTATCCAAACAGTAAAGGTTTGCCAGAGCTACGTGACAGTATTGCAAATTGGCTACAGCGTCGTTTTAAACTAAACCAGATCAGTGCAGACTCACAGATTTTACCGGTCACAGGTACACGCGAAGGAATTTTTTCTTTTGTACAGGCGCTGATCAATCGTGACGAAGCACCTTATGTGGTCATGCCTAATCCTTTTTATCAAATTTATGAGGGTGCAGCTTTACTTGCCGGCGCAAAACCGTATTTCATCAACTGTACAGCAGAAAATGACTATTTAGGTGACTTTGATGCCGTTCCTGCCGAAGTGTGGGAAAAAACAGCTTTGCTGTTTGTGTGTACACCTGGAAATCCAACAGGTGCAGTACTCTCAAAAGAGAAATTTAAAAAACTGATTGAACTGTCAGATCAGTATAATTTTGTGATTGCATCAGATGAATGCTACTCAGAACTCTGGTTTGACCAGCCACCTGTCGGCTTATTGGAAGTATGTGCCGAAATTGGGCGCGATGACTATAAAAACTGTATCGTTTTCCATTCGTTATCCAAGCGTTCAAATTTACCGGGTATGCGCTCTGGTTTTGTGGCGGGTGATGCAGCATTGCTCAAGCCTTATTTACAGTTCCGTACCTATCATGGTGCGGCAATGCCGGTTCAACATCAATTGGCTTCTATTTACGCATGGAACGATGAAGTACATGTTGAAGAAAACCGCCAGCAATATCGCGCGAAATTCGACATGTTTCAGTCAGAATTAGGCGGTTTGCTACCGCTTCAAAAGCCTGATGCGGGTTTTTATTACTGGTTGCAAGTCGATAACGATGAAGCCTTTGCCAAAATGCTGATGGAAAAAGCCCACATCAAGGTTTTGCCAGGTCGTTATCTTTCGCGTGATACTTCAACAGGTAATCCGGGTGAAAATCATGTACGTATGGCATTGGTCGCAGATCTGGCACAATGTGAACAAGTTGTGGCACGATTAAAGAAAATTTTATAATCAATCAAGCTTAAAAAAAGCCTCTCTATTGAGAGGCTTTTTTCTTAGAAATCAAAGCTTGCACTGAGCATAAATGTACGTGGCAATCCGGCAACCAAATAACCATTATTGGTATTGGAACTGCTATTGATATTGTCGTACAAACCTACCGATGCCCAATAGTTTTGATCAAAGACATTATTGATTTTGAAATTAAATGTGGTTGGCGTTTGCCCTAATTGAGTTTTGTAAATTGCCCCTAAATCGAGCGTAGTCCAGTCTTTCACCTTAAGTGTGTTGTCTAAGCTTGCATAACTTGATCCGGTATAAACCAGTTGGGCATTAAGCGAAATATCTGCTGCAATTGGTAGTTTCCAGTCCGCCCCAATGTTAGCCTGAAACTTAGGTACACCCACCTCATCCTTTGAATCATAAGCAATCGACCCTGTATTTTCTTGTTTGGCATGCATCCATGTTGCACCGCCTAATACTGTAATTGCATCGGTAAGTTTGCCATAAGTATTAAATTCAACACCTCGATGAACATATTCACCTGCATCACTAAATACCTGATTTTGAATAACAGCACGCTGTTTGTTGATATCAAATAGACTCAAACTTGCACCGAAAGTTCCATTTTCATACTTTGTTCCAATTTCTTTTTGTTTTGCAACAAATGGCTTTAATGTAGTTGTGGTGCCATTATTGGTATTACTTAAACCCTTGGCCAACGACTCAATGTAATTACCATACACCGAAATTTCTGGTGTTAACTTGTATGAAACACCTAATACTGGTGTAAATTTGCTTTCATCATAGGCGGTTTTTTCCCCATTACTATACGCATAATTATCTTGCATAATCGTTTGATATCGCCCACCAAACATTAGATTAAGTCGATCATCAAGTGCCTTTAGGTTGTCTCCAATTGCAATACTTCTTAACCGTGTACGTGTCGTCAGTTTGGGTGAATTCAACTCATTTCCAGAATATACAGGCGATGTTGCAAGTGGCTGATCGTATTGCACTGGCATATATAAGTTGTTGGTATATTGATTCGCAAAATCCATAATGTAGGCATTACGGGAATTCAATTGAAATGCCGATGCTGCAAGTACGAATTGATGCGATATGTCGCCAGTATTCAGTTTGGTACGTAGACCGATTTCTCCTGTATTGACCATATCTACCCGAGCATTGTCAAACCGATAAAATGTGCTATCACCCGTACTTGCATTACTCAGTGTAAGATTAGCTAAGCTATTACGTTCTTCACCATGACGAAAACCATAGGCTGCATAGGCAGTAACAGCATCAGTCAGATCATATTCTGCACGGTAACTTCCAAAATAATTTTCTTCATTTGAATAAGTCCATTTTTGCGCATAATTACTTGATGCTTTAACCGCAGAAGGCACACTCGTTACAGCAGCACCTAATGTTACATTGGGTCTAGTCGCCTCTAGTCTATTATTGCTATATCCCATATCGCCCGATAGACGCAAACGCTCACCTCGATAGTCTAGCCCTATCGCAGTCAAACCTAACGTATTTTTTTCATGATCAACCGCGGTATGACCACCATGATAAGCCGTATTGACTCGCACACCAAACTGTTGATCCTCTCCAAAACGTCGGGCTACATCGCTAGCAACATACCCTCCATTAAAATCGGTTCCTAACGTGACATGATTTAGAGGCTCATTTCCAGCACGTTTAGGCAACAGATTTATTGCACCCCCAATACCACCACTACTTGGCATCGCCCCATTTAAAAATGAAGAAGCGCCTTTTAGTAATTCCACACGTTCGAACAATTCAGTCGGAATATATTGGCGTGGTAAAATAGAATACAAGCCGTTATACGCCGTATCATCTGAGCCAAGATTAAAACCGCGAATATAATAGTTTTCTTGGAAGTTTCCAAAGCCACGCCCCACCCGCACACTTGGATCGGCTTTAAGTACATCACCAACACTCTTTGCTTGACGCTCTTGAATGTATTGATTGGTGTAGGCACTTAGACTAAACGGCGTATCCAAATTTTTTTGATTTCCAAAAATACCAATTCGCCCTCCCGATGCAACCTGACCTCCAGCATAAGCCTCCATAAGACCATCTGCCGATGCATCTGCACTTGCGACCACGCGGATGGTTTCAAGTGCAGTTACAGTTGTGGATTTTTGTTGAGATTCATCTAGTGAAGCTTGTACTTCAGCATGAATTATTTGCGTACCAGATACACAGGCCATAAGCATGACCAAAGGTTTGATTTTTCGCATGGCTGACTCAGGGAGAAAAATTTACACAAATACTAAATGAGAATAAAAATAATTAAAAGAATTATTATTAAATAAAACTCATTCTCATATTTTCTAATTATGCCCTTTATGATTGTGATTCTTAGAGTACACATCTCCAAACTCAAAAAAAGAGCTATACATAACCAATCAAAAGTATTGAAAAAATGCAAAATGCTCCAGCGGATAGATAATACAATTTACAAGAATTCCGTTGTAAAAAGTTTAATGACTGATCGAATGTCAACATTCGAACCAAAAAAAGGTTCCAAACCAAAACGACCACTACCATCCAGATTGAAATTGAAAGTTTTTCATACCAATCGAACTGCTCAGCTATTAAAATACTCAAGCTACTGTAAAACAGTATATTTTTTGGATTAACTAGGCTAGATTGAACACCTTTGATGAAATGTATTTTTTCCTTACGGATGTGTAAATTATTTTCACGTCTCAAATTCAACGGTGATTTGGCATAAAGGATACATAAATAAGAGAGATAGAATAAATATAAAATACCGATCCATTTGATGGCTACGAGAATACTTTTATCGATATTGATTAGTAATTGTAATCCAATAAATACCAAAGCGATAATGACCGCATTTCCCAACGCTACTCCGCAACAGACTAAAATGGCTGCATTTCGATTATGGCGCAATAGCGTTGTTAAAATGAGAAAAAAATCTGGTCCTGGAGAAAGTAAGGCAATAAAGTGAGTGAGCGCAATCGCAATAAACAGTTCCACAAGGTATCTCGCAATAAATCATCAACACGAGATTAAGTATTTAGATATGTATTATCTTGTATAAAATTGCGCGTCATAGATAGTTGATACTGTCTAGGCGTCGCACCAGCGAACTGCTTAAAAACCCGATGAAAATGGCTCTGGTCGCTAAAACCTAAATCATAAGCAATTGCTGTGATTGACTTTCCTGTTTTAAGTTGTTGTCGAGCTTGATGAATACGAAGATTCAACTGAAATGCGTGTGGAGTTAACCCTAAATTTTGTTTAAATAATCGTATGATTGTAAAGCGGCTCAATCCACTCGACTGAGCAAGTTCTTCAAGGGAAAGAAAGGTTTGGTGCTGGTTAAGAAGATTTATCAATTCATCTAAAGCCGCTCTTAAATACTGCTTATTGTGTAAAAACCGCCAAGACATTGAAGGGAAAATAAATTGAATGAGCGTATCTATTAATTGTTGCTCTTTTTCTAAAACAGTAAAATTTGGATTAAATAGTGTCTCATTCATTTTGCAGAACGATTGATACACTTCAGATTTTCGAATAATTTCAGGTTTTAAAACAGGTATTTTCTGTTCGATGCTATTCGATAAACCCTCTTCAATAAGAGCTGAAAGCCACAATGCATCTAAGTGCATCATTTGATAACTCCAGTCTTGATTGGGTAATGGATTACACGAGTGCTCTGTAAATGCTGGCACAATCACCAGACTACCTGGAGTTAAGCGCTCGAATTGGTGAAAGGCACTACTAAAGCAACTAAAACCGGCATCAACAGCACCAATCGAAAAAGTTTCATGACTATGCGATTTGTAGCAAGTTCGACTGGTACATGCCTTACGCGTTTCCACATAAGGCATGCGAGCATCTGACCAGAACAGATTACCTGAATGACTCAACATTAAAAAAGCCAAGCATTAAACTTATGCATTACCCAAAGCTTTCTCAATATCTTCTTCTAGGCTTTCTGGTTTTGTGGTTGGTGCATAACGATTCAACACCTTCCCGTCACGGCTAACAAGAAACTTAGTAAAGTTCCATTTGATATTTTCGCTACCCAAAATCCCTTTCGCTTCACGGGTAAGATAGCGAAAAATCGCATGTGCTTCTGGGCCTTTAACATCAACCTTGGCAAACATCGGGAAGCTTACGCCATAATTGCGTTGACAAAATGAGCCAATTTCCTGATTTGAACCTGGATCTTGCCCTCCAAACTGGTTGCATGGAAAACCTAAAACTTCAAAACCCTGTTCTTTGTATTTTTCATAAATTTTTTCTAAACCAGCAAATTGTGGCGTAAAACCACATTTGCTTGCAGTATTTACGATTAAAAGTACTTTGCCCTGATAATCGGCAAGTGACTTCGTCTCTCCCTCAAGTAAATCTGCTTCAAATTGATAAAGGTTGGTCATGGATAAGTTTCCTCATCATTCTTCTCGTCGGTTTTTAATTGTAATGACGCCGAATTTACGCAATATCGCAATCCTGTCGGCTGTGGTCCATCTTCAAAAACATGCCCTAAATGAGCGTCGCAGTGATGACAAACAATCTCTGTTCGAACCATTCCATGCGATAAATCGTCATGCTCCTCTATTGCGGTGGTGTTAATCGGTTTATAAAAACTTGGCCAGCCACAGCCACTATCATATTTAGTGATTGAAGAGAATAATTCTGCACCGCAGCAACGACATACATAGGTACCCGATTGCTTTGTATTCCAGTACTGACCTGTAAAAGCAGGCTCAGTGCCCTTTTGTCGCGTGATTCGGTACTCTTCTGGTGATAACTCTCTTTGCCATTCTCGTTCTGTTTTGTTGAGTTTTCCCATGATAGTTTCCCTAGCTATTTTGCTGTTTAAAATAGGATAATCTTATATTTACGTCATTCAATCTAAAATTTCTAGTGTTTCATGCACAATTTACAAAACACGTATAATTGAACCAAAAGCAAAAAGTAAGCAATATTATTTTTTAAGTAAGCAGTAGTTATGTAACCAATGCTTCATTGTAAGCAAAATACATGTTAATCTTTGTCTATTCTTGCTAAGGATAAAAAAATGTCTCAAAAAAAGAGCGTTATTTTTAAAAACCTACTGCCTGTGATTAAACAATATCAACAGCTCGGTTATACGCATGAAAAAATTGTGACTTTACTCAAAGACCAGCATGATCTTGATTTGGTTACAACTGAAACATTTAAAAGCTATTTATATCGTTATGCAAAAGTGAACCCTCCTCCTTCTGAGACCCTCAAAATGACGAACACGACCCAAACCCCACGAGAAATTAAAAAGTCTTCTAAGCTCGAGCATGTATGCTACGACATTCGTGGTCCTGTGTTACGAGCGGCCAATGAAATGGAAGAACAGGGACATAAAATTATTAAGCTCAATATTGGCAATCCTGCTCCGTTTGGATTTGAAGCACCACAAGAAATTATTAATGATGTCGCACTAAATTTACCTAATGCGATTGGTTACACCGACTCAAAAGGTATCTTCCCTGCACGCAAAGCCATTTGCCAGTATTATCAGCAAAAAGGCATCCGTGATATGCATGTCAACGATGTCTATGTCGGCAACGGCGTATCAGAACTGATTGTCATGGCTATGCAAGGCTTGCTCGACGACGGCGATGAAATGCTCGTGCCTATGCCAGACTATCCACTTTGGACCGCTGCGGTAAACCTTTCAGGAGGAACCGCCATTCACTATAAATGTGATGAAGAAAATAGCTGGTATCCTGATCTTGCCGATATGGAAAGTAAAATCACACCCAATACACGCGGTATTGTGATTATCAATCCAAACAACCCGACAGGTTCAGTTTATCCACGTCATGTTTTGGCACAAATTGTGGCATTAGCAAAAAAATATGACCTGATTTTATTTGCAGACGAAATCTACGATAAAATCGTTTACGATGGCATTGAACATGTGTCTGTTGCTGCACTTGCTGGCGACCAGTTGTGCATTTCATTTAACGGCTTATCAAAATCTTATCGTGTTGCGGGCTATCGTTCAGGCTGGATGGCTATTACAGGCGATAAATCACGCGCGAAAGATTATATTGAAGGGCTAGACATGCTGGCTTCAATGCGCTTGTGTGCCAACCATCAGGCACAATATGCCATTCAAACTGCGTTAGGGGGCTATCAATCGATTAACGACTTGATTCGCCCGAGTGGTCGTTTATACGAACAACGCAATATTGCGTGGGAAATGCTCAATGAAATTCCGGGTGTGAGCTGTGTAAAACCGGAAGGTGCCATGTATTGCTTCCCAAAACTCGATCCAAACATGTATCCCGTAGAAGACGATGAACAACTGATGCTAGACTTTCTTCGTGCAGAGAAAGTACTACTGGTTCAAGGTACTGGTTTTAACTGGCCGACTCCTGACCATTTCCGTCTGGTGTTCTTGCCTGCAGAAAATGAGTTAAGAGAAGCAATTACCCGTCTATCTCGTTTTTTAGCAAATCGTCGTTAATTAAGAAAATTTAAAGCAATGTCGAAGTTCGACATTGCTTTTTTATTTTTTATACGGTTTATAAAAAAGCCGTTTACGCACCAAGATAAAGCAACAACATTCCAATTTGGTGCAAAAATACTTTTTGTAGGCTAAATACTTTGTTTTTTCACTTTATTTTTATCAGTCCGTTCGAAATAGCATAGATAAGATTCATGTATTTCTCGTTAAAATTAATGCGTTCTTTTAATTTAATTTAAAAAATAAAATGCCAATGCTTTAATTGATCAAAATTCAAATAATAGCCGAAATGTCTGGCATAGACATTGCTATTCGATGGAAGATCAAAACACAGGATTGTCATAAATGATTAATAAGGCTATTAAATCATTCGGTTTAGGATTAACGCTTCTTGCAGCATCTGTATCACTATATGCAAAAAATAATGTAGTGGTCGTTGCAACAGGTGGAACGATAGCAGGCGCTGGCGCAAGCTCAACCAATAGCGCAACATATACAGCAGCAAAAGTCCCAGTCGATGCACTCATCAATGCAGTGCCGCAAATCAAAGATTTAGCAAATGTCACTGGTGTTCAGGCGCTACAAATTGCTTCTGAAAGCATTACCGATAAAGAACTACTCTCCCTTGCTCGCCAAGTGAATGATCTTGTCAAAAAGCCATCTGTAAACGGTATCGTCATTACGCATGGTACTGACACGCTAGAAGAAACTGCATTCTTTTTGAATTTAGTCATTCATACAGACAAGCCGATTGTACTGGTTGGCTCAATGCGTCCATCTACAGCACTTTCTGCTGATGGTCCGCTCAATCTTTATAGCGCAGTTGCTCTAGCTTCATCTGATGAAGCAAAAAACAAAGGCGTTTTGGTCATGATGAATGACTCGATCTTTGCTGCACGTGATGTAACCAAAGCAATCAACATTCATACCAATGCTTTTGGTAGCCAATGGGGTGCTTTAGGTACACTGGTTGAAGGTAAGCCTTACTGGTTTAGAAGTTCTGTTAAGCGCCATACTAATGCTTCAGAATTTAATATCGAAAATATTAAAGGCGACCAGTTACCTTTGGTTCAAATCGTATATGGTTCTGACTCAATGATTCCAGATGCTTACCTTGCCTATGCCAAGGCTGGTGTAAAAGGAATTGTAAATGCGGGTACAGGTAATGGCTCTGTAGGTAACTATATTGTGCCAACATTAAAGCAATTGCATGATGAGCAAGGCATTCAAGTGGTACGTTCATCACGTGTACCGCAAGGCTTTGTGCTACGTAATGCTGAACAACCAGACGATAAATACGGCTGGGTGGTTGCACATGACTTAAATCCACAAAAAGCACGTCTGCTAACTGCACTTGCACTGACCAAAACCAATGACGCAAAAGAAATTCAGCGTATGTTTTGGCAATACTAAGCGCAATTAGCCTCAAAAAAACCGATGTCTATACATCGGTTTTTTTATTTTATAATCTGATTTGTCTTTACGAAGATGTTTTAATGCCAAAATATTAGACAACTGTCTCAGACAGAGCGTGTTAGAATATTTGGCGGTCGAGTTAAGGATAGGTTTATGCAGTTTGTTCATCTTGGTATTCATTCAGAATTTTCGATTACTGAATCGATTGTTCGCATACCTGATCTCATCAAAGCTGCTGTCAAAGACAATATGCCTGCTTTGGCACTCACAGACTTATCTAACTTACATGCGGCCGTGAAGTTTTACACCTCATGTTTAAGTAAAGGCATCAAACCGATCTTAGGCAGTGTGGTTCGGCTCAATGAGCCCGACCAACGAGTTACCTTGCTCGCCATGACCAATGAAGGCTGGAAAGGCTTAACCGAAATTGTGTCACGTGGTCATATCGAAGGCCAGCAACTCAGCATTCCTTGTGTTCAAAAAGAATGGATCTTGGAACAACATCACGACATTATTGTATTGCTCGGACAAAACAGTGATGTTGGCAAAATGTTGTGTTCGTCCAATCCACAAAAAGCAGAGCCGCTGCTTGAAGCATGGCAAGAAAAATTTGGCAATCGTGTTTATTTGGCTTTAACTCGCACAGATCGTCCGGGTGAAGAAGATTATATTGGTGAAGCGGTTAAATTAGCGGCTAAGTATCATATTGGTGTCGTCGCGCATAATGATATTCATTTTATTGAGCGTGATGATTTTGATGCACACGAAGCACGCGTCTGTATTGCAGATGGTTACGTACTTGCTGATAACCGCAGACCCCGAATTTACAGCCCCGAGCAATATTTTAAAACCACCGCCGACATGGTGGAACTCTTTTCAGATATTCCAAGTGCACTTGAAAATACTTATTACATTGCGCAGCGCTGTAATGTTTCGCTACAGCTTGGAACTTACTTCCTTCCGGATTATCCAATTCCAGATGGTTTTACCATCGACACCTATTTTGAGCATTTGTCTAAAGTAGGTCTTGAAGAGCGCCTTAATCATTTGTATCCCGTAGAGATGCGCGATGAAGACTGGCCTGAAATTCGTAAACCTTACGATGAACGTATTGAGTATGAAGTGGGCATTATCCTTAAAATGGGATTTCCGGGTTACTTCCTTATCGTGATGGACTTTATTCAATGGGCCAAAAGTAATGGTGTTCCGGTTGGCCCAGGCCGTGGTTCTGGTGCAGGCTCATTGGTGGCATATAGTTTAAAAATTACCGATCTGGATCCACTTCGTTACGATTTGCTCTTCGAGCGTTTCTTGAACCCAGAACGAGTTTCAATGCCCGACTTTGACGTCGACTTTTGTATTGCTGGGCGAGACCGAGTAATTGATTACGTCTCTCGCACCTATGGACGAGAAGCAGTATCGCAAATTGCGACATTCGGTACGATGGCGGCCAAAGGCGCGATTCGAGATGTTGCGCGCGTACTGGGCAAATCGTATGGTTTGGCCGATCGTATTTCAAAAATGGTGCCTACCAAACCGCTCGGGGTGGATCTGGCGACGGCCATCGACATGGAGCCACAACTCAAAGACATCGTCACCAACCCGTCCAATCCGGATTATGACGATGCCAGTGAAATTTGGGAAATGGCACTCAAGCTTGAAGGTATCACGCGTAATACAGGTAAACACGCCGGTGGTGTGGTGATTGCACCTGGAAAAATTACCGATTACTCGGCAGTCCTATGCGATGCCGATGGTACAAACCGCGTTGCACAATACGATAAAGATGACGTTGAGGCAGCCGGTCTGGTCAAATTCGACTTTTTGGGCTTGCGAAACCTGACCGTAATTGAAGATGCGGTGCAAAATATCAATAAGCGCATCCAGTTTGAGACACCGCTTGAGATTGCCAATGTGCCTTTAGATGATAAAGATGCCTACTTGGTGTTCGCCAACGCCAATACGACTGCGGTGTTTCAGTTTGAATCCGTCGGCATGAAAAAAATGCTGAAGGAAGCGCGACCAAGTAAATTTGAAGAAATTATTGCCTTCGTATCGCTTTACCGTCCGGGCCCGATGGATCTGATTCCCGACTTTATTCACCGGATGCACGGCGGTGAATTTGAGTATTTGCATCCATTACTTGAAAGTGTGCTCGAACCGACCTATGGCATTATGGTGTATCAGGAACAGGTAATGCAGGCTGCACAGTTTTGTGCGGGATACACGCTCGGTGGCGCAGATTTGCTCCGCCGCGCCATGGGTAAAAAGAAACCTGAAGAAATGGTCAAGCAGCGTAAAATCTTCATTGAAGGTGCTGCACAAAAAGATATTGATGAAGCCACAGCCAACCATATTTTTGACTATATGGAAAAGTTTGCAGGCTATGGCTTTAACAAATCGCATGCTGCTGCCTATGCCTTGGTGGCCTATCATACAGCTTGGTTAAAAGCGCATTATCCTGCCGAATTTATGGCGGCGGTTTTGTCGTCGGAAATGCAAAATACCGACAGTATCGTATTTTTGATTGATGACTGTCGTAATAACGCACTTGAAGTCATGCCACCTTCTGTAAATATGTCGCTGTATCATTTTCATGCCAGTGATGAACGCACCATTGTGTATGGTTTAGGTGCCATTAAAGGTGTAGGCGAACAAGCAATGCAATCGGTGATTGACTCACGTATTAAGCAAGGTCCATATACCGACTTATTCGATTTTTGCCACCGCATCGATTTGAAAAAAATTAATAAGCGTACACTTGAAGCGCTGATTCGTGCCGGTGCTCTCGACTGCCTACAAATTGAACGATCAACGCTCATGGCACAGTTGCCTGAGGCTGTTCAGGCTGCGGAGCAAGCACGCCAAAACCGTGAAACTGGTATTATGGATTTGTTTGGTGAAGTTGAAGAAGTTCAGCGCAAACCTGCCAAACCTGTTAAGCCGTGGTCAGACGAAGTTCGCTTAAAAGGTGAAAAAGACACTTTGGGCTTGTATCTGACCGGCCACCCGATTGATGTTTATCGTACCGAATTGAAATCGTTTATTCCAGCTAAACTAAATGAACTGACACCTACGCGCCGTGGAGTCACTACGGTCTTTGCTGGACTGGTACTCGACGTTGCCAATTTCCCGAACCGCATTGTTGTTACACTCGATGACGGAACTGCGCGTGTTGAAGTCAGTTGTAACCATGAACGTTTTCAGCGCTTTAAAGATATTGTCGCAATTGAGCAAGTGGTGGTGATTGAAGGCGAAATTTACGAACGCGAAGGCTTCGACCGCCCGATGGCACGCTTGACCAAAGCATTTAGTCTGAATGAAATTCGTCAAAAACGTGCCAATCATATTCGCATCCAGCCAACAGACGACTTGATGACCCCTGCTTTAGCGCGCGATCTGCAACAGATTCTTTTACCTTATTGTAATATTGATATGTGCCAGCATATTCCTGTCATCATGTGTATCGATCAGCCTTACGCAAGTGCAGAAGTGCAGCTTGGGCAAAACTGGAAGGTTGCGCCACTAGACGAACTACTGGTGAAACTGCGCGATTATTTTGGTAAAGAAGCGATTTACATTGAATATCAGGTGAAGTCAAAAGCAGCCAAAGCGGCAGAGCCAGTAAAAGCGAATATTGCCCCACCGCAAGATATGTCGATGGATGAAGCAATGGATCTGTATCACGCAGAAGTCTCTCAATACTCTTAAATTTGAATCGGATACTTTATGAATAATGCTGACAATGCGTTGGTGAATCAATCATTGGCGCATGTACGAATTGTGATGGTCAATACCACGCTTCCAGCCAATATTGGAAGTGCGTTACGTGCAATGAAAACCATGGGACTGTCAAAACTGGTATTGGTTGCACCCAAAACCTATCCACATCCCGATATCGATGCCCTTGCCGCAGGTGCACAAGATCTGATCGAGCAAATTCAGATTGTGGATACGCTTGAAGATGCCATTCGAGATTGTCATATTGTATTTGGAACCAGTGCGCGTAGCAGAACCATTCCTTGGCCATTGCTCGATGTACGCCCGGCTGCTGAATTATCGATAGATGCCGTGGTGAATAAACAACAGCAAGTTGCGATTGTATTTGGTCGTGAAGATCGCGGTCTGACCAATGAAGAGCTGGCATTGGCCAATTATCACCTCACGATTCCGGTCAATACCGACTATGGCGTGTTAAACGTAGCGCAAGCCATTCAAGTGGTGTGCTATGAAATGCGAATGGCTGCACTCGAACGAGTCACCACATCATCTCCTGAAACGACAAATGCGCAAATGCAGGTTGCAGAAGGTGTCGCAATGGACTGGGATGAGCCACTGGTCACTCATCAGCAAATGGAAGAATTTTATCCTCATTTTGAAAAAATGCTGGTCGACATCGAATTTCTAGATCCACAAAATCCGCGTTTGCTTCCACTTCGTATGCGCCGTTTGTTTGGTCGTATTCAACTCGACCGAATGGAGTATCATTTGTTACGTGGTGTATTTAGCCGCGTGCAAGCACTCAGTCAGGGCAAATGGAAAAAAACACAACAGGATGAGGATCAGCCCCATGTTTAAACAGCTTAAAGAAGACATTCAAGCCGTATTTGCGCGTGATCCGGCAGCTCGAAATACCCTGGAAGTTTTGACGACTTATCCGGGTATTCATGCACTGATCATGCATCGGGTTGCACATGAGCTCTGGAAAAAAGACTTGAAAGGCTCTGCGCGTGCGCTGTCTTCTCTGAGCCGATTTGCGACAGGAATTGAGATTCATCCTGGTGCCAAAATTGGTCGTCGTTTTTTTATCGATCATGGCATGGGTGTCGTAATTGGTGAAACTGCCGAAATTGGCGATGATGTCACGCTCTATCATGGCGTAACGCTTGGCGGTACAACTTGGAATAAAGGCAAGCGTCACCCGACGCTTGAAGATGGTGTAGTGGTCGGTGCCGGCGCAAAAATTTTAGGGCCATTGATCATTGGTAAAGGCGCGAAAATTGGTTCAAATGCTGTTGTGACCAAGCCTGTTCCTGCGGGTGTGACTGCTGTAGGCAGTGCAGCGCGATTTATTCAAAAAGATCTGGATAAAAATGCCGAAGAAATGCGCCGTGAAAGCTATGCACAAAGTATTGGATTTGAACCTTATGCAGCCACTCGCGACCAGACCGATCCTTTACTCGAAGGTATGAAAGTACTGCTTGACCGTATTCAGCAAAATGAAGTGCGTATGAATACTTTATGCAAGCGATTGACTGCACTTGATCCGACGTTTAAAAAACAAAACTATGATCAGCATCCATTTAGCGATGAAGAGCTTAAAATTATTGAAGAAGTCCGACGTGAATGTGAAGCACAGCATAAGATGAGCGATGCTTGACCATTTAGTTTAATACTGTAACACGGCACTCATTGCATGTTTGCTCAGGTTTTCTTAGACTGGCTGCACAACGATCTTTTATTCATACAACAATTTTACGGATGACTCTATGATGTTTAAGCCTTTGGCATACACCATGTTAGCAGCTTCAGTTTTAACCGCATGTAGCCCTCTTCCTGTCAAAGAAAATAAGCAAAGCACACAACCTTACGTGTTCACCGAGCCGGATATTTCGCCGCCATTTTATTCATTAAATCCATTTAACTACGATGCACCTCCTGCATTTGAAGTTGCACTTAAAGAAGCAGCAGCTCAACCTGTAACAAAAATGGTGGTAAAACGTTCGGATGATCCGACACAAACGATCGTGCTCGATGTCAACAAACTGATTGTTCCAACAATTAAAAATAATACGCGTAGCATGAAATATGCAGCATTGGCTGGTGAAAATGAACTGGATGTCACCGAAATTGATGACTTTATCCAGCTTGTTGAAGGTAAAGCTCGCCATTATCCACCACGTTTTACCGATCGTCAGGAGCGTCGTGGTTATGAAAGCAAGTTAAAGCAGGTTTCAGCGCAACTTGATACTTTAGCAGCCAATCCAGATGCTTCATTTGATGTTCTGATTCGTGCATTTAAAGCCAGTGTGCTTGGCCGTAACCTCGATTTAGGTTCTGCTTATACCACCAAATCACTGACTTATGCTCAACGTTTACTCAAAATGAATCCAAATGATCCAGAAGCCAATTTCTGGTTTGGTTTTGGTTTATCTGAAGGTGGTGGTCAACGTGAAGCAATGCCATATTTGGAAAAAGCCATGAAAGGCGGCGTACAGGAAGCGTATTTGGTCAGTGCAAATAACTATATTGCAATGGAGCAAAAGAAAAATGCAGTCCAAACGCTCAAAAATTACAAAATCAAATATCCAGACGAAGCTGAGGTTGCAGATCGTTTAATTACAGAGATCGAAAAGCAAGGTCGCTGGAATGTGTGGCAAGTCATGACCAACCCGGCAGTTGCACCGAAGTAACACTTCACTCTTGTATATAAAAATAGGCTGACCAACAGCCTATTTTTATGGTTGTTTCTTAGAACTCTGTACTTCAATTTGATCCAGATTGATTGCACATATTATGATGTGCCGACTCACCATATCTAAAAAGAACTATTTGCTATGAGACCGAATCCATCATTGCTAAAAGGACTTAGCCTACTGAGTGTAAGCCTCACCCTCTTACTCAGTGGTTGCCAAGTGGTGAGCGTAAAGCAGCAAGCGTTAAATATTACTATTGCCAATGAGCGCAATAGTATTCTGATGCAAGATGCATTGAGTGAGGCGAGTCTGAATGTCTTGTCGATGTCGGGCCGAGAAGCAAATGTTTGTACAAACGACCCCGATGCATGTATTGCAGAACTCAAAACTATTTCACAAATTGGTGAAGAGCAATTTCTGTCTGCCGCAAGCGAAATTTATCTGGCTAAATCGATGCAACTTGAACGCTCGTCGGATTGTAAAACACCTTCTTCTACAACTAAATCAAATACAAAACTAAATTTGTCGAATCAGGAAAATGACTGTTTAGATCGTCAAATGAATATGCTCGATAAAAGCATTCGCTATAGTTATGCCTATTTATTTTTGACACAAAGAAAACCGCAAGATCGAATATTTGATAACCGCCAAGTTCAAATTCGAGATTTCTATAATCAAGCCATTGCGAAACAAGTGACGTTGTATGCGCTTCGCAATCCACAAAAACAAGTACAAACCCAGATTCAACTCGGTGACAATACTTACCGTATTAATTTTGATGATTTTCCACAACTTGCAAAGCAACCTCTTGAGAAGTTTATTTCCAGTTATAACCTGAACTTTTCGGGGCTTCGCACAATTAATCGCCGAGATGGTTTTGGATCAGAATTTGTTGCAGTTTTCCCGCCATCAAATCGTAAAGAATCTTCAAAATATATTGTCGACCCGCTACATTACAACTTTAAGAGTGGACAAAATCCAAATATTCACGACGCGCGCTATCTGGCAGTTACACTTGTCGTTGAGCCTCAGATCAAGCCCAAGAATGTCGACCAGATTTTAAATAATCCTCAATTTGTGATTAAAGTTTATGATCCGTACAATACTGAAAATATTAAGGTCGCGGGAAAAAGCTACCCCTTAGCAGCAAATTTTTCGGCACCATATGGTTTATGGCTGGCGGAAAATAATCTTGGAATTTTGGCTTATTTAAGCTTATTGGATCGCGATCAACGTTTAAGCATGCCGCATCTTTATAAGCTCGAACCGTATAATCCCAATAAAAAAATTATTGTATTGGTACATGGATTGGCCAGTAGCCCTGAGGCATGGATTGGGCTCACCAACGATATTATGGGTGATCGTGTACTACGCGAGCATTATCAAGTCTGGCAAATTTTTTACTCGACCAATATGCCAATTTTGGAAAGCCGCTATCAAATTTATGCGTTGTTACAGCAGGCATTTGATGGACTTGACCCTCAAGATGCAGCAGACCACAATGCGGTACTGATTGGTCATAGTATGGGAGGCATTATTAGCCGATTACTGGTGAGTAAGGCTGATTTATCAGATAAAGCCTTTAAGATGCTGAATACCAACCAACGTCAACGGTTTAAGCGAGATCAAAATGTTTTGAACCGCTTTAAAATTCAACCCATTGAAAATTTTGACCGCGCAATTTTTATGTCTGCACCTCACCGGGGTACAGATTATGCAGACCGATGGTTTACTTTAGCAGCACGTAAAATTATTCGCCTGCCCAGCTCTTTTTTAGGCGCACTGACCGACACCCTCACCAACGATGCGACCGATCAGGCCAAGGACCTAACCAATGGCATCAACGGTGGACTCATTCAAAATGGTCCAAGTGATTTAAGCCACAAATCTAAATTTATTGCACTAACTAAAGATGTTGTGCCACCAAAAGGCTACGTGTTTCATTCAATTATGGGCAACATCACTAAAAGTCAGGAATCTGATCAAATTACAGATGGTATCGTTCCGTATAGCAGCGCCCATCTTGACGGCGCTGTATCTGAAAAAATTATTAAAGGCGGGCATTCAATTCAGGAAACACCAGAAGCATTGCTTGAGTTACGTCGGATTCTGCGCTTGCACCTTCAGCAGCATCAAATCAAGTAATTACGCGGTTTTAGATTGCAGTTTGTAGCACTCATCAAGTGCCAATGCATAGTATTCAAGTCCTTCTTTTGCAGCAAGAAAAGCTTTTTGCTGCAATTCTGGTTGATCTGCACACAATCGTTTGATGAGCTCCATGGCTTCATAGGGATGTAAATCATCGTAATGCGCATGCGCACGTAGCCATGCCAGAGAACGTTTATTGATATTCACTTCTGGGTGATCAATATATGCATGTATACCTTTATAGACCTGAACTGACCAATCACCTGTCGCCCATTCAATCGCCAGATTGGTTGCTGCAAGGCATTCAGCTAAAGAACCCGTGGTATTGGTATGCCATAAAAAATGATTGACTGCATTCATGGCGACTGGGGGACGAACTTGATTGAGTTGATCAATGCTCAAGCCAAAGCCTCCTGCCCAGTCTTGATACCAATTTAGGTGTCGTTCTTCCACTTTAATGTTTTGAATCAGCCAATTGCGGGTTTCAGTCACACCTTGAGCAGAAAAATCAATCGCTTTAGACAGCCCGAGCGCCATGTAAGAAGGAAAATGCGCGACCAAAGGATAAAAATTAAGCAAGGCCGAACGAAAGCAGTCCAGACTCAATTGTCCGCTGGCCATGTTTTGAAATAATGGATGCTGGCTTACGCGATCTTTATACGGAATGAGTTCGTCCCAAAATTGCTGAGCCCATGGACTATGCGACGTTATTTCTAAAGCTGTTCCTTTTGTATAAGCACTCATTCTTAAAATCCTGTTACTGTTTCGTCCAGTGAACTCATTTATGCTGCATTGATAATACAATATACAATTTAGAAAAATACTGTATTTTTTATCACTTTTCTAGACGTCTTCAAATCATTTGTGTGAATTAAATCTCATTTTAATTGACTATTTTTTATAATTCTTAAGTGATATTTAAATAAAGATCAATTTTTATAATAATGTGATTTAATACACAATTTATCAAATTATAATGAATTAATATTATTTAAAAATGATGACCAATTATCACTTTTAAATCATTCACATTTATATTTCACATTTTTACAAATAAATAATTATTTTAATAACGTATTGTTTTATAAAGTTTTATATAAAAAATAGATATTACTTTTCATCCTTAAAATTTCAACGTATGATAATTATGACTTGAATACAATATTTAAATCCAAATCACTTTTAAAAAAATATTTTGAGATTGCGTTAAGACAGTGAGATCTGCCGATGAAGTTACAAGGCTCAAATATTTTAAGTCAGGAGCAGATAGACTTACTTTTATCGCGTGGCTTAAATTTTGTCTGGTTTCCTAAAACACTTGAACAAGTTTATCGCACTCAATATCGACAAGCGGCTGCCCATGAGTTTCGTTTTCGTGCACCGATTATTCTCATTTTATATAGTTTACTCAGCTTTGGTATTTTTCAGGTTCTTCCACAATCTGAAATTAAACTCTGGCTGATTAATTATGCTTGGGTTGGTGTAATTATTACCAGTGCCTGGCTGCTCTCTTTTTTTAAATCGTTTGATAAATGGTTCGATTACTATGTTTGCCTCGGCTCGACTGCCGCTGTTGCCATCACATTTACGCTCATTAATATTCTAGAAGGCGGTCAAAACAATGCCTTACTGCATGCATCAATGATGTATGCCGTGATTATTATTTACGGCTTTGTTGGTCTTCGTTTTTATACTGCCCTGTTTGCAGGTTGGGTCGGTGGGTTAATTGGTTTTACGATTAGTATTAATTCAAACATCTCGATTGATTGGACTTACCTAAATCGCACGTATACCTTTAGCAGCTTCTTAGGTATGGCGCTGGCCTACTTTACCGATCGTCAGCATCGTGAAAACTTTTTAAGTGACTGCGTTATTGAACTCAATCGGCTCAAACTGGTTAAACAGGCCGAATTACTGGAAACACTTTCACAGCAAGATTCACTCACTGGCTTAGCCAACAGACGCTATTTAGATGAAGTGCTTGAAAAAGAATGGCGCCGTGCGGTTCGACACAGTATGCCCATCACCATCATGATGATCGATCTGGATTTTTTTAAATCGTATAATGATTCGTTGGGGCATATCAAAGGCGACGAATGTTTACGTGAAATTGCCAAGGCCTTAACGTCACTCACTTCACGAAGTGGCGATTTAGCTGCACGTTATGGCGGTGAAGAATTTTTATTATTGTTTCCAATGACCAATGAATCTGAAGCACTCATTCAGGTTAAACGCCTCATGAATGTAATTCGTAAGATCGATATTCAACATCCCTCAAGCGATATTTCGTCTCAGGTGACTTTAAGTGTTGGGGTCGCGACCATGATTCCGCAAGTTGATGACAGTATTTCATCATTTGTCTCTCGCGCAGATCATGCACTGTACACGGCAAAAAGTAAGGGTCGTAACCAGTATCAGATTGCCAATATTCATGTGTCGGTAGAGATGAATTATTCTTCATCGAGAGCTTAATTGTTCGTTTAATATGATCTGTCATTTGCATAAAAACCATCTAATTTAAAACGCTATGACACTTAATTCATGCCATTAAAGGTGAAATCGAGTAAATTATATGGCTTTAATGCGATAACTTTTTACGACTTGATGACTAAACCTAGAATTAAACTTGAACTTCCTAACAATGCAGATAAATTGCTTCTGCATTCCTGCTGCGCACCGTGTTCAGGCGAAGTGATGGAAACGCTACTTGAATCGGGCATCGATTATTCGATCTTTTTTTATAATCCTAACATTCATCCTGTTAAGGAATATCTGATTCGCAAAGAGGAAAATATTCGATTTGCCGAGAAACACAATATTCCCTTTATCGACTGTGACTATGACACCGACAACTGGTTTGCCCGTGCCAAAGGCATGGAAAATGAACCAGAAAAAGGGATACGCTGCACCATGTGCTTCGATATGCGTTTTGAACGTACCGCCCTGTATGCGCATGAAAATGGATTTAAAGTGATTAGCAGCTCGCTCGGTATTTCCCGCTGGAAAGACATGAATCAGATTAATGACTGTGGTGTTCGCGCTGCCTCACATTATCCAGAAATCACTTATTGGGATTACAACTGGCGTAAAAATGGCGGTGCAACGCGCATGCTAGAGATTAGCAAACGCGAAGAATTTTACCAGCAGGAATACTGCGGTTGTGTGTATTCATTACGCGATACCAATCGCTGGAGAATGAGTCAGGGACGTGATCGGATTAAGCTCGGTGTTAAATTTTATTCTGCGACTGATCCTGAATAATACGTTAACAAATTGGGTAAAACAAAAAGACTCGATGCATTGAAGCTCGAGTCTTTTTGTTTACAGCAGTCATGACGTCACCAAACTCAGTGCGTTCGTGACTCACCTTGCTGATGTAAAAAATCCTGAATCATCTCAATTACAACATCGGGTTTTTCTGCATGCAGCCAGTGGCCTACACCATCAATACTTTGGATATCTGCTTGCGGGAACTGTGCTGTAATTGGATCGTGATATTCGGGCAGGACGTATTCTGATAATCCACCACGAATCAACAACATCGGTTTATTCCATGGCTGAATTGGATGCCAACCTGCAATATGAGAATACTGCTGTTCGATCGCATCGACATTAAAAAGCCAATGGCCTTGATTAAACGATTTGAGCAAAAACATAATCACGCCATCTTCATGAATATACTGCTTCATGATTTCGGTAGCTTGTTTACGGCTCAGCTCATGCGGTTCAGCACGAACAGCGTTCAGTGCATTTAAAATAGCCTGATGACGATGCCCTTCATAAGCCACAGGACTCACATCAAGTACAATCAGATGCGCAATACGTTCTGGATATAATCCAGCAATTTTCATGGCGACTTTTCCGCCCATTGAATGACCAATCACGGAAAACTCGGCAATACCCAGTTCATCCAGTGTATCGATCACGTCCTGCGCCATAATTTCATAGTTTATTTCGGCACTGTGTGGAGAAGCCCCATGGTTGCGTAAATCGAGCTGGATAATTTTATGATTGGTATTTAATGCCCGCGCAATCACCCCTAAATTTGACAAACTACCAAATAAACCGTGCAACAGCACAAGAGGTGCATTGGTTGTGGCATGATCTGATTCAACAATGTGGCTGTTTAATATCATAAAGATTTCCATATATTTATCGCTATACCAATTAGACTAGCTCGGCTGACCAACTGGATTCAAGCATCAACTACATATCCGCATCAAATAAAAAAGCCCTCCGTAGAGAGCTGTTGTTTTTTACAGCAATTATTAGGATGCAAGCGCCATTTGCTTTGCACGAACCTGTAATTTTTTGACGGCTTGACGTGCCTCAAAGGCTAACTCATGCAAATCTAGATCTGGAATCTGATTATTTTGCATTACGATTTTACCGCCAATCAGCATATACCGAATATTGGCTTGTCCGGCACTTGCTACCGGGCCAATGGCAAGATCGTGTAATCCCATGTATCGCGGATCATTGAGGTTATAAATCACCAGATCGGCCTGTTGACCAATCTCAAGTGTTCCAATGTTGGGAAGCCCGAGTACCTGTGCACCGCCTTGCGTACCCCAGCGGATCACATCTTCGATGGTTGCAGCGTCTGCACCGCCTTCAAAAGTACCTCCTGCATATTTAGGTTGTGCCAGCATTCCTTTTCGGGCACGCTGTAGCATCCATGCTGCATGTGTTTCAGACAACATATCGGCAGCCTCATTGGATGCTGCACCATCTACGCCGATTGAAATGGCCATCCCTGCGGCTTCAAGCGTGACCAGATCGGCGATACCACTACCCAGTCGGGCATTACTTTGTGGGCAATGTGCTATTCCGGTTTTACTTTGCCCCAAAATCTTGATTTCTTCGGGTAAGAGCTTGACTAAATGTGCAAACCAGACATCCTCACCTACCCAGTCATGCTCGGCACAAAACTGCACTGGTGTTGAATTAAATTTGGCTTTTGCCGCATCCAGATAATCAACGGTTTCAGAGAGATGTGAATGTAAACGAATACCCAAATGGCGGGCGAGTTTTGCACTTTCTCGAAGTTGCTGCGGTGTAGTTGAGTGGAGTGCCGTGGTGGGCGCCATCACAATTCGTCTATAGGCATCGGGCTGGGCTTGATGATAGCGCTGTACCAAGCGCTCAACATCGTACATCATGTGTTCAAATTTTTCAGGTCGAAGCGCCTGTGGCAACTCAGCTTCAAGCCCTCTGGTGAGTGTGCCACCGCCTCGACAAAGTACAAATCGCATGCCTAGCCGATCCGCTTCGTCAAATAAAATTTCGGCGCCATCAAAGGGCATGTCTGGCCAGTATAGATAATGATGATCGGCCACTGTACCACAGCCTGACTGGAGCAATTCAATTAAGCCAATTCGGCTTGCGAGTCGAAAGGTATCTTCATCAAATGCGCCACGAAAACGATAAGGTGTTGCCGCAAGCCAAGGCGTCAGATTTTGATTTAATCCTTGCGGTTCACCTTTAAGCAAAGACTGAAACAAATGGTGATGGGTATTCACCCACGCTGGATACACCACACCATCTTGCGCATCTAAAACAGTTTCATCTGAATGGGCCCTTAAATGTCCTATCTCGGTAATCACGCCATTTGAAATGCGGATTGAAGTTGCAGAAGATCGTGCTTGTTGATTGGCTTGTCCGGTCATGATGGCATGTATATTTTTAATCAGATAATTCATTAGACTTGCTCGCTTTCATGCCATTTGTTCAAGAAGATACGGCTGAGCAGTGACATCAGCATAAATAGAATCAGTCCCGTACAGGTAATTAAAAATAATGCGGCAAACATCAATGGCAAATCGAGCTGGAATCCGGCTTGTAAAATCTGATAGGCCAATCCGGCACTGCTGCCCCCTGTACCCGCAACAAATTCGGAAACTACCGCACCGATCAGCGCCAAGCCACTTGAGATACGGAGCCCGCCAAAAAAATAGGGCAATGCATTGGGTACACGCAGCTTGAGCAGTACCTGCCAACGTGAAGCTTTATTGATTTGAAACAGATGTAACAGCCCAGCATTGACACTACGTAGCCCCAACGTGGTATTGGTTAAAATCGGGAAAATCGCGACCAGCATGGCACAAACGACTAAAGCCAATGTAGTATTATGAATCCAAATAATTACCAAAGGTGCAATGGCTACAATTGGCGTAACTTGAAATAAAATGGCATACGGCATAAAGCACGCCTCAATCACCCGGCTTTGTACAAACAAAAATGCAATCAAAGTCCCAATTAGCACGGCGCAGACAAACGCCAGCAAGGTAATTTTTAAGGTGATCCATAAACTACCGAACAGTAAATCTGCTTGTGCAACCAAAGCATGAGCAATATCGGATGGTTTGGGAATAAGATAAATCGGAACGTTCATTTGCTGAAGCGCAATTTGCCACACCAGCAGCAGCAACAACCCCAGTGTTAACGGCGCCAAGAGCCGACGTACTTGTGGATGTTCGATTAATGGCTTAACCATGGTGATGCCCTCCACTTGCTTGTTCCAAAATATTGGATAGTTCTGCACACTGCGTCATAAATCGTTCTGAAGCTCTAAAGTGGTCATCACGCTGTGCCGGCCCTTCAATCGCAATATCCGCCACAATACGCCCCGGACGAGCTCCCATCACAATTACTCGGGAAGATAAAAATACAGCTTCATAAATGCTGTGTGTGACAAATACGACCGTCAGATCTCGCTCTGCCCATAATGTACGGATATCTTGATCTAGGCGGTGCCGAGTAAATTCATCTAAGGCACCAAAGGGTTCATCCATGAGTAATAAATCAGGTTCTGTCACCAAAGCTCTGGCCAAAGAAGCACGCATCTGCATGCCTCCAGAAAGCTCTTTTGGATAAGATGCAGCAAAATTTCCTAATCCAACCGAAGTTAAAGCTGCTTGTACTTTAGGCTGACTGATTTTTTTAGGTACATGACGTAGATCGAGCGGAAGCCGAACATTCTCTGCAATATTGGCCCACGGCATGAGAGTGGCCTCTTGGAACACCATGGCCATTTTGCACTGCGACTGTAGATCAGTTTTACCATGCCAGCGTACTTGCCCTGCGCTGGGTTGTTCAAGATCTGCAAACATCTTTAAAAGTGTACTTTTACCACAGCCCGAGGGTCCTAAAAGCGCCACGATTTCACCACGCTGAACATCGACATCAAGGCGTTGAAGCGCATGTGTGCCGTTTGGATAAACTTTTTCTACACCACGCGCCATCAGCATTGGTGCTACAGTATTTTGTGGCTCTGGATTTTGAGAGACAAAGACGGCTGAATTCATGTTAGGTTCCCCCTATTATTGTTTTGCTTATGTTTCTACCTCAATGAGATATTTAGTTTTTATTGGATTTCGGCTGTACAAACTGTAAGGTATATGCCGATTTCCACTGAGTCTGAGGCTTAAGTAACTTGGACTGCACCATGAAATCTCGTGTTTTACTCCAGCGGGCATCGGTCATGACGCCTATCCCCATGGTTTTGGCATCTCCACCCTCAATTAAACCCAAGCTTTTCATTTGCGCGACACCAAATGCCAGCAATGCATCATCCATATTCCGATTTTCTTTTTTAATGAGGGCATTGCCTGGTGCAGGATTTTTCAGATAGCTTTTCCAACCTTCCATTGAGGCTTTGACAAAGCGTTGTAAAACCTCTGGCTTGGTTTGAACCAGATCATTTCGGGTGACCAAAATACCGCCATAAGCTGGATAGCCGTCTTTGGCAAACAAGAAAAATTTACTCGATGGTTCTGCTTTTTTGGCTTGTAGCACCTCAGAGGTGGCATATGCTTGTTGTGCAACATTTTTATCGGCTAAAAATGGCTGCATATTAAAAGTGTATGGGCGGGCTTGAGCATTGTTGAGATTATATTTGCCACGTAACCATGGCCACCAGCTGGCTTGCCCACTGGTTGAGACTAAAATGGTTTTGTCTTTAAGATCGGACAGTGATTTTACATCGGCATGAGTAATCAGTCCTTGTGGATCGACTTGAAATGGCGCAGCAATCGCTTTAATGGGGAAACCACTTTCAATGCCTTTGAGCACCTGTAAATCATAGTTAATAATCACATCGGCACGCTTGGCCAAAAGCAGTGTCATGTTATTGATTTGCGGGCCACCTACCTTGATGGTGACATCTAAACCATACTTTTTATAAATGCCTTCAGCCAAAGCCTGATAATAACCACCCTGTTCGGCCTGTGCGTACCATGTGGTTTGTAAGACGAGTTTATCGTTGGCTTGAGCAGATGTAAGAAATAGAAGTGATGCGGCAACGACAGCCAAACGCGATTTGCCTAAACCATGATATTTGTTCATGATGAACTCCCTGATGAATAGGTGAAAGCCATAACAGCTATTCATACAAAGGGAGAATGGAGTATACCTGTGTAATCATTCATACTCTCAAGACAGCATAAAAATCTGTCTTGTCCCCCTAAGAGGAACAGCCTGCGCTGTAGAGCAATGTCCCATGCGAATGATCGCACTAACCGCTTATACTCAGGTTCTGATTAAGCAAGAGCTATGCCAACAAAAAGAGCACCATATCGGCTCTAAAACTGGCTCAAAATTTGTATGCGAAATAGGAGCACATGAAACATCTGCCCTAAACTTGCGCACAAAAGCAGCATATGAATGCATCTAACTGTCTTGATGAGTATTTGGGCTAGATGTTTTGAAGGAAAACGAGTAAAACTCAAAAAATGGCATAATACCAATGAATCTTTCGTTCAATTATTTTCTTGAATCTCAAAGCTCTATGAAATCGACTGCACTCGTTAAACGTTCTAGTTCTCAAGTGACCGATCAAGCGGTTGAAATTATTCATGAGCGGATTCAAAACGGAATCTATCCAGTGGGGTCGGCTTTGCCCTCGCAACGCGAATTGTCGTCGGAACTTGGCATTAGCCGTGCGTCGCTCAGAGAAGCACTCACGCGTTTGGCTGCCTTAGGTTTGCTCAACATTATGGCGGGTAAAGGTGCATATGTGACTGCGCTTGAAAGCCAGCCAGTCGAGCAATGGAATATCCAGTTTAAAATTTCACTTAAAGATTTTTATCAGCTTCGTTATATTTTAGAAGGCTTTAGCGCACTTCTGGCCTGCGAATATATCTCTGATCATGATATCGAAACCCTCAACCAGCATTTTCAGCAACTTAAAGCTGCAATTGAAGCACATCACTGGACTGAAGCTGCCGAGCATGACTTTTTATTTCATCAGCTCATCATTGGATTGAGCAATAATCAATCCATTATTCAAAGCTTAAAAAATCAAACTGACTGGATGAAACAAAGCCAGATCCTGCCGTTTGTACAACCCAATCTGGCCTATAAAACTGTTCAAGAACACGAACAGATTTTACAGGCACTCAGTCAACGCAATGCCGCTGGCGCTGAAAAAGCCATGCGCTTACATATTGTGGGTGCTGCGCAACGTGCCGGTGTGTATTTTTCGAGTCATTCTATTTAACATAACGCTGTTCAACGGTTTCAAACATGGTGCAGTCATTCATTCATACACGCACCATTGCAACGCATCTGATCACATATCTTGAGCTTTTACAGATTTGGGTGTGCTCGAAGCCCATTTTTTTGTATTAATTCTTGATATTTGAATTCTCAAATAATGAATATATGAATCAAATATAAGCTGAATTCAACATATTATGAGTCTGCTCGGCGCACCTAAATGAGCAAAAAATGCGTATCATGCTTTTAAAATGAGCATGTCTATTTCAGGCGGGTGCATATCTATATCTGATCACGATAGCGAATAGTTGATTTCATTATGATTATTTTACAGCGCTGCATGCCTGAGCATACAACGCTGACCGATCTTTCTTAGAAATTCCAGCTCAATGACAATGTTGCTTTGAGTGGTTCACCAGGTTGTACCCAGTAATTGGTATAACTTGAAACGTAATAGTCTTTATCAAACAGGTTGTCGATATTGAGCTGGGCACGTAAATCTGGACGGAGCTTGATATATGCCCCGACATTTACGGTCGTAAATTCAGGTAAACTGGTGCCATTGTCGATGTAATTGGCGCTTCGTTTGCCATAATAATTAATATTGCCCGTAACACCGGCATCTTTCCCCCACGCACTAAATTGATAATCCGCACTTAAATTTGCCGTATGCTTAGGAATATTTTTTAGGCGTGCACCTTTGGCTTCGACTTCACTTTCGACCACCGAGGCATCGGTATAGGTGTAGTTTGCATTAAGGCGTAAATGCTCAGAGACCTGATGCTGTAGCTCAAACTCAAGACCATGGCTTTGCACGCGGCCACTGTCCACATAAGTGTCTGTAATCCCTTCGGTAAGTAAATGTCGTTTATCGAGATCAAAATACGTGAATCCCAGCCAGCTTTGTGGCAAGTATTCATATTTGGTACCAACTTCCCAACTGGTGGTTTTTTCAGGGTCATACAGTTCATTATTTTTATTTAACCCCGTATTTAGCTCAAATGATTTCCCCCAGTTACTATAAAAAGATAAGTGCTCGGTGGGCTTGAAGTTAATACCAGCACGCGGCGTAAACGGCGAGAAGGCCTGCTTGCTTTGTGTATTGCTACGATAATCTGCAATTTGCTGCTCTAGTCGGTTAAAGCGTCCGCCCAGCAATATATTCCACTGATCATTCAGGAAAATCTGATCTTGCAGATTGAATCCAAGCATATCCTGAGTTTCTTTACTGTTTTTGGTTACTCGCGTGAGTGGCAATACATTTACACCATATACAGGCTGGTAAATATTGATCGTACTTGAAGCACCCACTGCACTTCTGCGCTGAAGCTGGTCGATGGTGTAATGCCCTGCTTCAACATTAGCCACCAGTTCATGCTTGATCGTTCCTGTATTCAATTTCCCACGTAAAATTGCCTGAAATTGCGTGGTTTCGGTATCAAACCATCGATAGCGACGAAAGCGATTTGCAGTTTGTCCATCAGCTGCAATCGATGAAATTTCAGTTGAAGTTCCTTCGCGTTCACCCTGCTCATGACTTAACGCGGTAGTCAGGTTCCAGTCGTCATTGAATTGATGATTCAGACGCAGTTGATACATCTGGTCGTTGATTTTGATATCGCCATCACTTGGTTCACCTAAAAAGGTTTTTTTATTGACCACAAATTGACCGTTAACCATCGGTACGCCACGGTCAAACACGCCTTGATTTTTAGCAAATTCTGTATCCAGATTTAACTGAGTACGATCTGAAATTTTCCAAGCCAACTGTGGTGCAATATAATAATGCTGGCTATCGACCTGATCTCTAAAACTTTGATTGTTTTCATAAGCGAGCCCCAGTCTGTACGCAAGCTGATCATTGATTGCACCAGTGGTATCGAGTGCTGTCCGGTATTCTTCAAGTGTACTGCCACTTAAGGTCAATTCACTCTTACGTTGCCATTCGGGCTGTTTGGTGGTGATGTTCATAATCCCCCCAATTGCGCCTTGGCCATACATGGCAGCCATTGGCCCCTTCAGAAAATCAATCGACTGGATGTTGACCATATCGCGTGGCGCATGGATGCCGCTTAAAGAGCTTAAGCCGTTACGCATGTAAATCGTGCCCATGTTTGGGTCGGTACTAAAACCGCGAAACGAGTAATTGTCCCAAAAGCCACCGCCATAACTGTCTTGATAAACCACGCCATTAACCAAGGCCAATGCATCGCTCACGCGCTGAATATTATGATTTTTGATATCTTGTTCGGACACATGCGATTTGGTGAACGGCACATCAATCAGATCGTGATTAAACTGGGTAATTGCCTGAGAAGATGCATGACGCTCATCTTGCTTTTCTGCGGTTAGCGTCAAGGTTGAAAGCTGCGCAGTTTGAACTTGAGTGTCTGTTTCAGCCGCCAAAGCCACCGATACCATTGAACACTGGGCAAGTAAAATACTCCACGCAAGTGGATGAACATAAAATTTAGACATAGTAAAACTCTGTAAGACAAAAATTGGACAAAAATGTCGGAATTTAGATCAAAACAGGATTTATAGGCGGGGCTCGACCTTGCGGACAAAGAAAGAGACGGCGAAGGCAAAAGAGAATATATGCCATCGCCGATAAGAAAATCAGTTTAAAAACCTGACCGATCTCGATCAGCGTGATGTCCGGTGTCAGCGTAGGTGCAATATGATGAAACAGATGACAAAAATGACAATCCAGAGTTGGATGCATCGAATGCTGATGATCCGCTTTGAAATCGCTATGTAATGACATTGCAGACGATTTGACAGCAGACATTGTGGTATGCGATGCATCATGATGCATTACACTGTGCTCAGTCATCTGCATAATTTCCACGCAGACCGGATTTTGCTGCATCGATACAGGCAATAGCGCTTGCCAGAATACAAGATTCTGCAACAAGATCACCAAAAGGCCAAAGGCCACACCCAATTTATGCATCGCAAAAAAATTAATACCTAAGCGCGGCGAAAATAGCATAATTTTTAAAAAAACACACCTTCTAGTACAGGCGACAGATATAAAAAAAACATGGAATCAGTAGATACCATGCCTTTGGGTTTCACTTAAATGTGGTTAGTCTTCGTTCACGCGCGCAAACTCTTCTTCGGGCGTTCCTTTCACCAGATGGAAGCGGCTATACAAAATAAAGTACAGAATAAAAGCCACATAAATCATTGCGGTGAGCAACCATACTTTCGGATTGACCATTAACCCAGCCACTACTGCAATTGCAGCCAGAACCAATGCAATACTTGAAGTAACCACACCACCCGGCGTTTTATACGGACGTGCAAGGTTTGGGTGTGAAATCCGCAATTTAATATGTGACAGCATCATGAGCACATAAGAGATGGTTGCACCAAAGACAGCCATTAAAATCAGCAAATCACCTTCATGAGTCAACGACATCAAAAAGCCAATGATCCCTGGAATAATAATCGCAAGAAAAGGTGCTTTATTTTTGTTGGTCAATGACAAGCTTTTTGGTAAATATCCGGCACGTGAAAGTGCAAAAATCTGACGCGAATACGCATAAATAATCGAAAAGAAGCTCGCTACAAGCCCAGCCAATCCAACAAAATTAACAAAACTGGCCAACCATGTATGCTGCCCATACACCGCAATCAAGGCATCAACCAAAGGCGCACCTGAGGCTTTTAACGCATCTGACCCCGCAGCACCAGCACTTAAAAACAAAATCAATAGCGCAAATGCCGCCAAAATCAGCATCGAACCAATGAGGCCACGCGGCAAAGAACGAACTGGATCTTTGGCTTCTTCTGCCGCCAGTGGAACGCCCTCCACAGCTAAAAAGAACCAAATGGCATAGGGTACCGCTGCCCAAATTCCTAAATAACCGAGTGGTAAAAATGCACTGGCCCCTATGTTATTGCTGACTGCAATATCAAACAATTTACCGCTTTCAAAATGCGGAATCATGGCCACAATAAATACCAGTAAAGCCACACAGGCAATTGCGGTAATTCCAAACATGATTTTAAGGGCTTCTCCTGCACCTTTAAGATGAATACCCATAAAGACCAGATAGCATAGTAAGTAAACGCTCCAGCCACCAATCCCAAACAGTGACTCACAATATGAGCCAATAAAGACCGCAATCGCCGCAGGTGCAATGGCATATTCAATTAAAATAGCGGTTCCGGTGAGGTAGCCTCCTAATGGGCCAAACGCGACACGAGCAAAACTGTAGCCACCACCTGCGGTAGGCAACATGGTCGACATTTCAGACATAGACAAACTCATGCACAGGTACATTAAGGCGACAATAACCGTTGCAATAAATAAACCGCCCCAGCCGCCCTGAGCCAGACCGAAGTTCCACCCCGCAAAGTCTCCAGATATCACATAAGAGACTCCTAAACCCACCAATAATAACCAGCCCACTGCACCCTTTTTGAGCTGGCGTTTTGCAAAATAATCAACATCACGAGTTGCGCCATTGTCTAGGCTTAATTCTGAATCTTTCATTGTATTCAATCACTCTATTGATCCAACCGACTTCATTCATGTTGCGTAAAAGCCCATTTCAAAACTTGACCGCAAATTGTGAGCAAGGTCATTTGAAGTCAAGTTGATTCATTTTTTCTTTTATAAGATCAGGCCAATCGGTACTTACGATGTATCTAAAATTAGAGTGAAGGAGTCGAATCATGACGGTCGAACAAAACGAATTTTTAAGCTCAGTTCAGCTTCAAATTCTTGCAGAACAAGCCATCAAGCAATATCCAAACGAATATCAAGGTTCAGTTAAACTCCTGTGTCAGTCAGAAAATGCCACTTTTTTAGTGACCACAGCGCAGGCAAAATACGCACTTAGAATCCATCGACCGAATTATCATCACTTGCAAGATATCGAAAGTGAGCTGGCGTGGTTAGATGCGCTTAATCAAAGTGGAATCGAAGTTCCACTGGCGATTGCCGATCAGAATGGTCAACGTGTGATCACCCTGAAACTGGCCGAAGGCATTTCGCGCTACGCAGTGCTTTTCAATTGGGTCAATGGCAGCATGCCCACCACCGATGTCGATCCGACCGCTTTTCAACAACTGGGACAAATTACCGCCGCACTACATCAACACAGTAAAAGCTGGAAACGCCCAGAACAGTTTAATCGAATTGTGTGGAATCATGACACCATGGTCGGTGCTCAAGGCCATTGGGGCAACTGGAAACATGCACCGCATTTAGATCAAGCCGACCACGCTGTGGTGGAAGAAGCGATTGCACGTATTTCAACTGAACTATGCCAGTACGGTGCCGGTGAAGATCGCTATGGTCTGATTCATGCCGATTTAAGACTCACCAACTTACTACTGCAAGATCAACAAATTGGTGTGATTGACTTTGACGACTGCGGTATGAGCTGGTTTATGCATGATCTGGCTGCCGCGATTAGTTTTAATGAACATTTAGATGCTGCACCGCAATGGGTAGAGCACTGGCTAACAGGTTATGAAAAAACAGGTCATGTTCAAAATCATGATTACGTCATGATTCCTACATTTATTATGCAACGTCGCATTCAAATGATGGCGTGGAATGGTTCACATGCACATACCGAAATGGCGCTTAGCTTAGGCGATCAGTGGTCGAATGAAACCGTGCGCTTATGTAAGAAGTACTTAAATGATGAAATGCCAGTCGGACGTAGCAACGCTTAAGTAAAACAAAGCACTTGTTCACTTTATCTGTTTTTTAATTGAGTTGTATTTCGTAATTTGGGGCTAAATTAGATATGAAAAGAAACATGCATTTACTCGGAATTGGAGCTTTAATCGCAGGTGTTTTAGCGTTGGAAGGCTGTGCCCAAATGCCAAAGCACGATACACAGGTGTTGGCATCCGCGATCAAGCAGGAGTATCTGGCACAAGGTCGCTGGGATGCGTTTAATCGCGATCAGCTCAATCAATTAATTGCACAATACGGCAAAGACAGTCCTAATTATAATCCGTTAAAACGGCCCTATATTGTGACTGATTTTGACAATACCTCGGTTTTTTTAGATATTGAGGAAGCGACATTAATCTATCAACTTCAACAGCTTGCATTTGCCGTAACGCCAGAACAGCTCAATACGATTATTCGTAAGGGAATCAGTACGCAAAATTTTGTTGCAGATTACAATAACAGCCAAGGTCAAGCAGTTAATATCGACAAGATTGCACCCGATATTGTGCAAAGCTATGCATGGCTATATACGCACTATTCAGGCTTAAAAGGCAATCAATCCTTAGCGCAAATCCAAACGAGCCCGCACTATCAAAACTTTATCAGCAAAATGCGTTATTTGTATGCGGCTATTGGAGATACTTTCGATCATGATGTGTCTTATCCATGGGTAACCTATTTATTTGCCGGAATGACCGAAGTAGAAGTACGTGATTTGGTTCAAAAAACAGTTGCTTGGCAAAAATCTCAGCCCATTGGCCCGGTGACATGGACATCCCCATCTGATTTAAAAGGTCAGGCCGGTGTGATCAGTGTAACGTGGGAAAATGGTTTACGCCCTTATGCCGAAATGCAGGACTTATTTCAGACATTTCAAAATAACGGCATCGATGTTTATGTGTGTTCGGCTTCATATATCGATGTGATTAAAGAAATTATTTCTAATCCCAACGTGGGCTTTAACATTCCAGACAGCCATGCTTATGCCATGGAACTTGAGCGAGATTCACAAGGACGCATTTTGCCTGAATTTCGTAAAGGATATGATCAGACCCAAGGCAAAGGCAAAACGCGCACAATTGAAAAATTTTTGGTATCTAAATATGGTTATGGGCCGCTCTTCATTGCTGGCGACAGCGAAGGCGATCAAAACATGATGCAGGATTTTACAGATACGAAAAAGGTGCTGATTGTAAATCGTCTGCGCAAACCCACCACAGATATTGGGAAGTTTTCAGCTTTGGCTGTTCAAAGCTATGGACAGAGTAATCCGAAATTTTTACTACAGGGCCGTGATGCAAACACAGGACAATTTACAGGATCAATCAACAGTATCAGTTATGGATCGAGCATACCAAAAGCATTGAAATCTCAATAAATCCAATCCACTGAGTTATGTTTTAACCTGTGCTTGATCCATTCCGGCGCAGGTTTTTTAATTTTAGCCGTACATATAAAAACTACGCTATAGCTGGTATGCATCTTGCTTCATCTCTCTTATATATCGGTATTAAGTGAGATCTTCACATGTTTCAGATGAATACGGCACAACTATTGGGCACCAGGATGTGCAATCAGGGCGTGTTGTCAGCAGCTGCATCAGGCTTGAGTGATTTCATTAGCAGCAAAGGTGCAGACGTTGATCGTGTCTTTGGTATCAGTGGTATCAATCCCGAGTTACTGGCCAGTCCGACATTAAGTTTACAACTTCCCAATTACTGTCATGTATTAGAACAGGCCGCTGAACTTTCAGGATGTGACAATTTCGGTTTGCATTATGGTCAGCAATTTCAGCCCAAATCTTTAGGTCTAATTGGCTACATCGGACTATGCTCTGCAACGCTTGAAAGCGCATTAGTCAATATGACCAATCACTTTTATTTGCACCAGAAAGACACGCTGAACCGCATGGTCGATTTAGGAGATTGCTGGCGCTTAGACTATCAGGTGCATCACGGTGCGATCTTAACCCGACGTCAAGATGCCGAATTGACCTTAGGCATGTTCATGAATGTGATTCGTGGCGTGCTGGGCGGGCATTATTCACCACGTGAAATTCATTTTGAGCATACGCGGCCTGAGTTTTGGCAAGAACATAGCAAATTGTTTAACGCACCTGTTTATTTTGATCAGCCATTCAACTCAATTTTACTGTCAAAAAAAGATTTGCAGCACCCGATGCCCAATCATGATCCGCTGCTATTAACCGTAATTCTAGATACTCTTCGCTTGCTCAATACCCATGTACACAGACAAAGCCTAACCGATCAAGTGCGCTCACATATTCAAATTGAACTGAACACAGGTGAACCTAATCTGGAAAAAATTGCACACGATTTGGATTTGAGCAGCTGTGCACTCACCCGTCGGCTTAAACTTGAAGGATTAACCTTTAGTTCACTGGTCGATAAAGTGCGTTGTGAGCTTGCAGAGCATTACATGAAACAAAAAAATATCCCGATTTCCGAAATGGCATTTTTATTAGGCTACTCAGAGGTGAGTGCATTTTCTCGTGCATTTAAGCGCTGGTTTGGTGTTAATCCAAGACAATGGCGTAACTAATACAACCGGAACACGCAATTAAGCGGTTCCGGCTATTTGTTGATTGATTCGATTTAAAACCCTTCAAGCACAATTTTGCCTTTGGCTTTACCACCTTCAATCAGGCTATGCACCTCTTTGAGATTTTCGGCATTGATCTTGCCATAGACCTCAGTCAATGTGGATTGAATGACGCCATCATCGACCAGTTTGGCCACTGCATTTAACAGTTCACGCTGCTGTGCAATATCTTCCGTTTGATACATTGAGCGGGTATACATAAACTCCCAATGTAAAGAGATCGATTTGGTTTTGAGTGGGCTGATACTCAGTTCGGCTGGATCATCAATCAGGCCCAAACGCCCCTGAGGTGCGGTTAATGCAGCAATCTGCTCCATGTATTGATCGGTATAATTGGTAGAAAAAACATAACTAGGTGCCTTTAAACCCAGTTCATCCATTTGCGCCTTAAGTGGTTTTGAATGATCAATCACGTAATCCGCTCCGAGCTGTTTCACCCACGCTTGTGTCTCAGCACGTGATGCTGTCGCAATAACTTTCAAATCTGATTTTGCTTTAAGTAATTGAATCGTGATTGAGCCAACACCGCCTGCCCCACCAATAATTAGGATACTTCGGTCTCCACCTGGTACTGGATCTTCAATTTTTAAACGGTCAAACAACATTTCCCATGCAGTGATGGTGGTCAGAGGCATAGCAGCCGCTTCTGCAAAAGAAAGGCGTTTCGGTTTATGCCCCACAATGCGCGCATCGACCAATTGAAACTGTGCATTACTGCCCGGACGGGTTAAATCACCTGCATACCAGACTTCATCGCCTGCTTTAAATTCGGTGACTTCGTCGCCTACACTGACCACAACGCCAGCTGCATCCCAACCTAAAATTTTCCACTGTCCTGCTTCTGCTGCTGCACGTTTGCGAACTTTGGTATCAACCGGATTCACTGAAATCGCTTTTACCTCGACCAGAATATCTTTACCGCGCGCCACGGGCTGCTCGATCTCGATATCCACCAATGCATCTGGGCGTGTAATCTCACCTTGTTCTTTATAGCCTACCGCTTTCATCTTGACGTTCCTCACTTGTATTGCGTGGTAGCATACCTTAAGCTTAATCACTGTATATACAGACAAATTTCGCACATAGTGTCAAAAAGGATACTGTTATGAGTAAGGTAAAACATTCACGCTTTAATTGTAATCCGGGCTGCTCGGTCGAGGCTGCGATTGGCCTACTCGACGGTAAATGGAAAAGTTTAATTTTATGGAATTTACTTACCGAAAAAATATTACGTTTTAATGAGCTAAAGCGCCGTATTCCAAATGTAACTCAGCGTATGCTCACTAATCAGCTTCGCGAGCTTGAACAAGACGGACTCATTATTCGAACGGTTTACCCACAAGTGCCGCCTAAGGTTGAGTATCAGCTTTCTGCGCTGGGCCAAACCTTAAAGCCTATTTTAGTTGCTTTAAAAGAATGGGGCGATCAGCATATCGATTTGTATGGAAAACCACATCAGAGTGAAACTGAGCAGCATAATGAGCGTGAGCAGCACACAGAAATTACTGCTCAGGCAGGATAAAAAAAGCCTTATCGAGTGATAAGGCTTAAAAATTAGCTGAGTTTTAATCTTTGAGTTTACGAATAGATTGATCGAGGGCGCTGACCAACCAGTCAATATCGTGTTCCTGAAATGCCAGCGGTGGACGTAATTTCAGTACATTGCCATATGGGCCAGCAACCGAAGTCAATACGCGGTGAGTATTACGTAATTCTTCAATCAGATTCAGTGCCAAGGCTTTATCTGGCGATTTACTGTCACGGTCTTTCACCAGTTCAAATCCGATAAACAAGCCCGCACCGCGTACATCGCCCACACATTCATGTATATCCATGAGTTTGCTAAGTTCGGCATGAAGTTTAGCACCCACATATTTGCTGTGTGCTTGTAAGTCTTCCTCCTGAATGACCTTGAGAACAGCTTGAGCTGCCGCCATCGATACTGGGTTTCCACCGAAAGTATTGAAATATGGAATATTATCGCTAAATGCTGCCAATACATCGCTTTTGGCAAGTAGACCAGATACCGGAATTCCATTGCCCATCGGTTTACCTGTGGTAATAATATCTGGCACTACACCATGGCGACCGAATCCCCAAAATGAGTCTCCAGTACGTGCAAACCCAGGTTGTACTTCATCGGCAATAAATATTCCGCCATTGGCATGAACCACATCTACTGCTTTTTTCAAAAATCCAACCGGATTTGGCATTACACCATCTGAAGAGAAAATTGAATCTGCCAGAAAGCCTGCAAACTTAATACCGTTGGCGTTCATGTCATCGATTTGCTGTTGAATTTGCGCTGCAAACCAATCACCTAAATCATCTGCTGCAATTCGGTATGCATCCGGTGCAGGAACCAAACGAGTTGTAGCTGCCAAAGCCTGACCAGAACCTAATGCAGGAGAACAGCCTGAAGTTAACTCACTGGTGCCGTGATAAGCTTCTTGCGAAACAATGATACCTGTTCCGCCACTATATTCACGGGCAATTCGAATGGCCAAATCATTGGCTTCAGAACCTGTACACATATACATGGCACGGTCAATTTCGCTTGGTGTTGTTTTTAAAAGCTCTTCGGTGTAATTCAGAATATTTTCATGCAAATAGCGTGTATGTGTGTTGAGCATTTTCATCTGCTCATTCACTGCCTCAATGACAGCAGGATGACAATGCCCAATACTGGCTACATTATTGTATACATCGAGATATTTATGGCCCGCAGCATCCCAAAGATACTGTCCTTGCCCTTTTACCAAATGCACAGGATTACGATAAAATAATCGATAAGACTCACCGAGCACTTGGCTACGTTTATCTGTTAATTTTCGGGTTTCAGCATCCAGTGCGGCTGCATGTTCTGCGCGGAAACTATTGGTATCCATGATGGTTGAACGTGTAACCATGAATGACTCCTGTATTTAAATAATTCAAAATGGCACACTTGAAATCGAATCAAATCGGGCCATGTTCTTTCGAATGTATATATCGCTGTTTGACTTATATTGTTCAAGTTTGAGAAAAGAAACTTGACACTAAAGCGCGAAAGTTGTCATTTGATGTCAAATTAGCGAATTCAATGTATGGTCGGATTGCTGTATGCTTCAGCAAACTACTACGTATCGCATCTAACACTAGAATGTCATACTAATCAAAATAACTATCTTACAAATAATGGTATGAATTAAATCGTGAGGATATTCGTATGCAATTGTTTTATCTTAATTCTAAAGATAAAAATGTGTTTTATAATAAAGCAAAAACAAGTTCACTTTTGTTCATCTTATAATTCATGCGGTAGATGTATAGCCTATACTTGGCAAAAGGGTAGCTTTCGTTGTGACAGATTTACAAAATGGCTTTATACAGAGACAGGAAATGGGAACTTAGGTGGAAATACTCCTAACGGTACTTTTAATAGCTCTCTTCTAACGATAACTCGTGCATAATTTTTAATATATTCCTCATTAAATCATAATGAGGAATTCTTTTAACATTGATAGATTACTTATGAAAAAAAATATTCTGTATGTCTTATTATCCTTTACTATTTTAACCATATTCATATTTTTTATAAAAGAAGATTCAACTGATCAAGGTTCTGAAAGTCTACCAGCACTTAAAGCAAAAAGTTCTGAAAGTATGTATCAAGATAAAATTATGAATGACATACAGGTAAGACAAAATACTCAAAAACTTAATGTTCCATTTTGGTCACAAAAAATTATTGATGTTAATGAAAATTCACAATACAGCCGTATTGAAAAACTTAAAGAGCTAAACGACTTATTAAATAAAAATAAAAATGATCCGGCAGCAGTTAGAGAAATTTTATCTCAGTTAGCGAATCTGAATCCAATTGAAGCAGTGGATGATATTCTTCCTTTCTTAAAAAGTAATAACCCTATCGTTCAAAGTGCTGCTCTTGGTGCACTTAGTAATGCGTCTTTACTAACAGAAGAAGAACATGAACTTAAAAAAACACTCCCAGAAAATAATCAAATAAGATCTAAAATATCTAAAGAAGTTAATAAGTTAAAGAAAAACCCAAATATATCCACCGAAGTGAAACAGACTATTGTATCCTCTTATATGTCTACTAACCCTTCTATTGAGGATATAAAAGCAATGATTAAGAGTATTCTCAATGAGCAAAATATAACGGCAAATGAATCATCTTATATAGCTACCACCATTCTCAACGGAATGGATTCAACAAATACTATTTCTACAATTATGAGTAAAAATGAAATAATAAAAGACGCGATTATAATGAGTATTTGTAGCAGTATTATCAATAATCCAGACATATTAAATGTATTGAATCCAACCCAAAAAGAAGAACTTTATACATTTATTCAAAAAAATCCTCCAACTTCGCATAATGATGATTTTAGTTCTAAAAATGATATTTGGAAAAATACTTTAAATAGATTTTAAATAATTAACATCCAAAACTCATACCGCGATATTGCTTAGGTTTTAGGTTCTCTATTTCTTTTTATCGTTCCTTCATCTGGACGATATTCGTTTTAATATTTCCAATGTCTCGAGCAAATTCAGCTGAGCTTTGACTACTTCCGACGAGACTGAATGCATTATGGTTGAGATTCTTTCTAGCAATTCTTTGTTAAAGCCAACAAAGACTAAACCAAAATATAAAATCGAACTTGTTAACTTTATCTTTTGTACAGATGTAGTGAACGAATAAAGAAGTGCTGTAAATTTTTGAGTAATAGTAATTTTTTAAATTTTTAAATTTGTGTCATAGGACAAATCTCTTAGGATAAGATTTGACTGCCATATAAGGCTTTGTGTGAATATCTTTACGAGTTGCTAGCTCTACAGAGCTTTTATTAAACAACTCTTCTAACCATCATTTAAGTGTAAATCCAAAAAATGTAAGTTGAATGCCCTTATAGAAACAAGGACTTTGCATTTAAATTAGATAAAAAACTTATTTTTCTATTTTACTAGTAATCTACAAATTATTTTTAAGCTTATAGAATCTGTATTCTGGATAAATTAAACCAATTACAAATAAGATAGAAAAACCAACCCATAAAAACAAGGTCATCATTTTTACTTGTTCTTCATTCCATGAGCTAGATTCTGTATCTAAAAAAAAGATACTTTTCCAACCCTTAATATAACTAGCCCCACCCCATGAAAGAATCCACTTACAAACCAAGCTAAAACATAAATAAATTAATATCCATAGAGAAGTAGACATTCGTTAGATTCCTAGTGATGCCATCTCTAATGCAGATCTATTATTTGCTGCTGCTACATTTATACAAGCTTTATAAACTGGTTGAGCACCGCTTAATCCAGCTAAATAAGGAATGATTTCATAAAAATAATCTTTCAAATAATCTAATCCTGGTTTTACAAAATATGATGTACCAGGAATTATGTCTCCAACACCAGGTGGTTTTGGAACCAAATTAAAATTTGCAGAACAGGCAAGAATTGATTTTACTGTATTAGAAATGACAACCCCCACGTCATTATTCATATCTAATGAGTTAGCTATACTTTGTGTCCATATCTTAGAGGCAACCTCACGTGCAGCAGCTTGAGCTGGATTATCGGACGCAATGGCATATGTTTGAACTGTACGGGATGTTGGGCTAGAACACCCTAACCCATTACCACCATTATATTTCAGAACACTATTATTCGAGCTTATAAACTCAACTTTTACATTCGGATAATGCTTTGTAAAGACTTGGATTGTGGGATGAAGTACCGTTGAACACGACTTATCATTTGTAAAATATCTGACAGTATGTTTTTGTGAATTATAGTGAGCTGCGTAAATACGACCATCTGCATACAAAGTCATTGCAGAAGCATCACTACCTGCTTTTGTTCTACCTTCAGAATAAATAGCTTTTGCCATTTTTAACTTATATGGTGTTGATAAAACTTCAAAATTTTTCGAAAATTTAATGTAATCTTCGCCTAATACAGCCGCTAATTCATTCTGAATATGTGAGTTACTATCAATCTTAGATAACGTAGATGGATTTTCTAGATATTGATTTAAACTTAAATTTCCAGCAAAACTAAATGTTGGTACAGATAATAATAATACTAAATATAAACTCTTATATTTCATAATTTTTCCCTATTTTAATTTTGGGCTTAGGAAGTTAAAGAAAATTATTACGAATTAATTTAAGCAAATCGAAGTATAAATTTCAATACCAATGATTGAAGCAATACTGCTTTTCTTTAAGATGCAAATAAAATATCTTTTTGTCAATTCTATTAAATTTACTGAGTCGCTTTTTAACATAGTTCCAGAATGATTCTATGCCGCTAATATTATGCTCAGCATTAGCAAATTCATTGTCTCCATGATTAACTCCTAGATATTTACCAAAATCAATTTCAACTAGACCATCATAGCCTCTCCAGCCTATTGCATAAATCACTGAACAAGCTCAATATGTCCACGAATAATACCTTTTAGCGTAGCTTTGGAGCAGTGAGGGACAATTCCTTTATATAAATTCCTACCCCGTTTGAGTAGTCCAAAAACAACGGTTTTACCTAATGCACCTCGACCGTGCTTACCTCGTACACGATTGACTCAGAAATAAAATTCATCCAGTTCAACAACATCATTGAAAAGAGATATTCGTTCATACTAAATAGTAATTTTTTTACGCAATTTGATGTAAGTTGTATTGATAGAACGCACTGAAGTACTGGTGGGTTTAGCAGTGTCTGAAGCAGTAAAATCCACGGCAAAAAAGCGAATGATCTACCTGAATTTTGCTTGTGTGATTCTTGAACGGGAATAGTATCTGTTTTTGCTTTCATATAAAATCGCTTTCTGAGCCGATACAAAAAAACGCCACGTGCATGAACGCGCGGCGTTTTGAAAATTCATAGATAAAGGTTTAAAACCTCTATCAGTCAAAAAGATCAAATCAATTGAAGCGCTTCATTACTGCTTCGACTGCACGATTAAATGCCTGTGGCTGTTCCACATTCGAAATATGCGATGCCTCCAGCACTTCAAGTGTTGAATGTACAATGTGCTCACATAAAAACTGACCATCGGCCACTGTAGTCACTGGATCTTGTGCACCAGCAATCACCAGTACCGGTATGCTTATACGTTGCAGTTGAGGGCGCACATCGGCCTCTGCCAACGCTTCACAGCAACTGGCATAGCCTTCGGCACTACCTTGAGCTAAATCATGACTCAGCTTTTCTACAATTTTTGGTGAGTCTTCAATAAAGCCTGGCGTAAACCAGCGTGTTGCCGCAGTTTGAGCAACCGGCGTTAACCCTTGCTCACGCACCAATTGCGCACGTGCTTGCCAAGCCTGAACTTCTCCAATTTTTGCTGCGGTGTTGGCTACAATCACCTGATTAAAACGCTCAGGAAAATGTATTGCCAGCCATTGTCCAGTTAACCCACCCATCGAAATTCCACAAAACGTAGCTTGAGGAATTTGCAAATGATCAAGCAATGCAATTACATCGGTACCTAGCTGATCAATCCGATAAGGGCCAACAGGTGTAGATGATGCACCATGACCACGCGTGTCGTAGCAAATGACAAAATACTTGTCCTGAAAATACGCTATCTGCTGTTGCCACATACTCAGGTTGGTACCCAACGAATTTGAAAAGATCAGTGCAGGACGATCCGCCTGACCGAATGTTGCATAATTGAGAGCAACATCCTGCGCCGTTAGTGTGTCTTTAAAGTGAAATACTGGCATATTTATTCCTTAAACCCGCTCAATAATGAGCGCAATTCCCTGACCCACGCCGATACACATCGAACACAGCGCATACTTACCGCCCGACTGTTCAAGCTGGTTTAAAGCCGTCGT
>NZ_JASCAJ010000011.1:0-2375 GCF_029967895.1 Acinetobacter sp. V89_7 | reverse complement strand
ATCTGAATATCCTTCCGTGCAATCAGATCCGCCCCATCTCCCTGTGCCTGTAACTCGATCTTGCCCTTGCCGGCATACAGGCGGGCACCTTGCTGGGCTGCAAACAAACTAATCTTGTCACTGGCGTGTGCAATCAAACTTTTTTGCGTGCTTATGTTCAGGCTGTCTCCTGCATGCTGGCTCAGTTGCCCGTCTGCACTCAGGTGGATGTCTTGGTTACTGCTCATGGCGATGCTGCTAGGTGCACTTAAGATCATCAGCGCTTGCTTAAATGCGGCAGCCTTGTTCTGGTCTTGTTGTTCGATTTGTTCTAAGAACTGTTTGAGGTTGTCCAGTACTTCAAGCGGATCGGTCTGCTGATTTTTGGCCACTTCACTTAAGGCTTTGGCATTGTTCAGGCTGCTTTCAAGCTGCTGGCTGGCCTCTTTCGCATCTAGGTGCTGGCCCTGTGCCTGTTCTTGTTTGTGGGTGCTGAGGTGTAGCCCTTCACCTGCCCGTACAGCTCCCCACTGGTCGGTACGTAGTTCGAAACCTTCGCCTCGGCCTTCGCTTTCCAGTTGTTCTTTGGGGTGGCTCAGATTGCCCAGATTAAGCTGGGTCGCGCCATGGCTGCTGTGGAGCTGGCTGCTGATCTGTCCTGTGGTGTCATCAAAGCGGAGCTGGTTGTAGCCACTGCCCTGAATTTCTTCGGAGCGGATGCCACTCAGGTGTCGGGTATGCGGTAACTGTCCTTTAATGTCGAATTTGGTCGGACTTCGCTGCGCTTCGTGGATGCGTCCAAGCACAAAGGGACGGTCGATATCGCCATCAAAGTAGTCGATCACCACGATCTCGCCGATACGGGGTAAAAAGCGGGCGCCATAACCTTCGCCTGCCCATGGGGTCAGTACATCGACCCATGCCGAGTCGGTGTCGTTGTCGTTGCTGCCTGCGCCGCCATCATGGCTGTGGTCTTCACTTCGGGTAAACAGGAACCGGACTTTGATGCGTCCCCATTCGTCCACATGTACCTGTTCGCCTTCTGGCCCCACCACTTTGGCGCGTTGCGGATGTGCCGGTGGACGGTGTTGCTGCGGGTGGTACTCGGGTACGATTTTGATGTTGCGGCGGACCAAGGTCAGTTCGCTGTGGTGGCGTTGTTCGGGTACGTTGTAGTTGAGCTGTTGTTGTAGTTCTTTGGGCAGGTTGTTTTGATTGCTGTAGTGTTTGCCCACAATGATCATCTGGCGCTCGTCTGCGCTGTGCTGGGTCAGTTCGGGATGGCCTTCGAGCTGAAACCAGTAGCCGACCTGTGCATCGCGTACGCTTCCACGGGCGCTGAATTGTTTGCTCTGTAGGTGGTGATAGGCATTGATCTGCTGGTTGAGCTGTTCCAACTGAGGATTACCAGATACGGTGGCTTGATCTTGTTGTTCTAGATCAGCAATCCATGCCGGTGTGATGTGCCAGGCATCTTCCAGATTCAGGCTGGCATTGTCGTGTTGCTGGCTGTGTTGCTGGGTGCTTTGCACACTGCCACTGCCTTCTTCTTGTTGTAAGGCATCGGCTTGCCAGCGCTGGGTATAGACCGATGTGGGTTGCAGGGACCGCTCGGCTTGTACCTGTGTCAGGGTATCGTAGGGTTCGGTGGCACTGCTGCGCTGGTAGTGTATGACTTGTCTGCTTAAGGCAGTGTAATGCTGGTTGTCGTCAATCAGACGCAGTACTTGTGCCTGTATCGGCGTATTCATCGTCGGGACGGTCAGGGCTGCTTCATCGATCAGCCAGTTGATGCCTTCGCTGCGCCAGAGTCGGGTCAGGTAGTCGTAATCGGTTTCGTTGGCCTGCATGCTAAATGGCCGGATGTCATAGTCTCGGCTTAAACCTGAGGTATCGAGCGTCAGGCTGGCAGCAAACAGCGGGCTTTTCGTTTGCCATTCTCTAAACAGCAGCTCACTGATCTCGCGCACGCTTTTGTTCATAAACACGCGGCTGTTGCGGCGTTTGTGCCACAGTGCGGTCGGGTCTTGCAGGGTCAGGGTATAACTGGTCAGTGCACCATCGCTTTGTGCTTGTTTGGCAGCAGTGATGATGCCACTGGTGCGATACAGCTGGCCGGTATCGGTGACCTGATCGACGGCAACCTGACAGCCGATAAATTGTTTGAGGGAAATCTGTGCGTGCGTGCTGAAGCACAGCAGCTCGGCAGTACTGCCCTGATTGATCTGCTGCTGTCCCTGTATGCGTTGTAAATACACCTGACTGTTCAGGGCGGGATCTGAGAAGGTCACGTGCAAGGCGCGTTGCTGTGTGCCTAATCCCAAGCGTTCTAATACGCCAAATAGATTAATCGACATTGTTATTATCAGTAAAACTCATACTTATGTTGAATTTTA
>NZ_JASCAJ010000010.1:0-2541 GCF_029967895.1 Acinetobacter sp. V89_7 | reverse complement strand
CCCTGACCCACGCCGATACACATCGAACACAGCGCATACTTACCGCCCGACTGTTCAAGCTGGTTTAAAGCCGTCGTCACCAGACGCGCACCAGATGCACCCAATGGATGACCCAGTGCAATTGCACCGCCATTCGGATTCACCCGTGCATCATCATCTGCCAGCCCCAAGTCTCGGGTACAGGCCAGTGCCTGTGCAGCAAAGGCTTCGTTCAGTTCAATCACATCCATCTGATCAAGTGTCAGATTGGCCTGCTTAAGTAGCTTTTTGATCGCCGGTGCCGGTGCGAAGCCCATAATGCGCGGCTCGATACCCACCGTGGTGGAGGCAATGATTTTGGCACGTGCTTTAAGCTGGTATTGTGCAACCGCTTCATCTGATGCAATTAAAACTGCTGCTGCACCGTCGTTGATGCCTGACGCATTGCCCGCTGTCACGCTACCTTCCGGCTTTACCACGCCTTTTAGCTTGGCCAGTCCCTCTAGTGTGGTTGAGGCACGTGGATGCTCATCGGTGGCGATCACCACCGGCTCTCCTTTGCGCTGTGGAATCGTGACAGGCACGATTTCTTTTGCAAAGTAGCCTTTGGCCTGTGCCGCCGCGGTGCGTTGCTGGCTGGTGTAGGCAAACTGGTCTTGGTCTTCACGCTGGATGCCAAACTGCTCGGCCACATTTTCTGCGGTTTGCGGCATGGTATCCACACCATACATGGCTTTAAGCTTCGGATTGATGAAGCGCCATCCCATGGTGGTGTCTTCTATCTTCTGGGTGCGTCCAAACGCCCCTTCTGATTTCCCCATCACATACGGTGCGCGGCTCATGCTTTCGACACCCCCTGCAATGATCAGATGGGCTTCGCCTGCTTTGATTGCACGTGCTGCCATGGCGATTGCATCCAGAGATGAGCCACACAGGCGGTTGACCGTCGTTGCCGGCACTTCGACCGGTAGGCCTGCCAGCAGTGCCGACATACGGCCAACGTTACGGTTGTCTTCTCCTGCCTGATTGGCACAGCCGTAGATCACGTCATCGACCTGTGCCCAGTTCACGCTTGGGTTGCGTTCGATCAGGGCGGCAATCGGGCTTGCACCGAGGTCATCCGCACGTACTGGTGCCAATCCGCCTGCATAGCGGCCAAACGGGGTACGGATCGCATCGACGATGTATGCATGTTTCATATTCGGTTATCCTTGGCCTTGTGTCGCATCGATCAGTGTTGCACCGGTCAGGCGTTGTAGTTCTTCAAAGCTTAAACCTTCGACTTTCTCGATCACTTTCAGTCCTTCTGGCACCACATCGATGATGCACAGGTCGGTGTAGATCCGGTCGACACATTTCTGGCCCGTGGCTGGATACGTCAGTTCAGCGACAATCTTCGGCTCACCTTTTTTGGTGACATGATCGGTGGTTACAAAGACTTTTTTTGCCCCAACCGCAAGATCCATGGCTCCACCGACCGACGGTATGGCATCCGGTGCACCGGTGTGCCAGTTGGCCAGGTCTCCATTGGCGGCGATCTGGAATGCGCCTAGTACGCAGATATCCAGATGTCCACCGCGCATCATGGCGAAGGAGTCGCCATGGTGAAAGAAGCAACCGCCTTCGAGCATGGTTACGTATTCTTTGCCTGCGTTGATCAGTTCCGGATCTTCTTCGCCGGCCGCTGGTGGTGGGCCAAAGGCCAGCAGTCCGTTTTCTGAATGTAGAAATACGTCTTTGTCGGCAGGCAGATAGCTGGCAATCTTGGTCGGCAGGCCAATCCCTAGATTGACATAGGAGCCTTCCGGAATATCTTGGGCAACGCGCTGGGCGATCTGGTCACGGGTCAGTTTGTGATAACTCATCTCGATCTCCTTATGGTGCAGCGCTTGCTGGGGTAGATTGGACTGGTACAACGTGTTGAACAAAGATGCCTGGGGTCACCACATTTTCCGGATCGAGTTCTCCTAGTGCCACCACTTCGCTCACTTGTGCGATGGTCACGTTGGCGGCCATGGCCATGATCGGGCCGAAGTTTCGTGCTGATTTGCGATAGACCAGATTGCCCCAGCGGTCACCCTTGTAGGCTTTGATCAGGGCAAAATCGGCCTTGATCGGATTTTCCAGTACGTAGTCTTTGCCATCAAAGTTCAGGGTGGGTTTACCTTCTGCGAGTAAGGTGCCAAAACCGGTTGGGGTGTAGATCGGCCCTAAGCCCATCCCCGCGGCCTGTATGCGGCAGGCCAGATTGCCCTGCGGCACGATTTCGAGTTCAATTTTGCCCGCACGGTATAGCTCGTCAAATACGTAGGAGTCGGCCTGACGTGGGAAGGAACAGATGATCTTTTTAACGGCGCCAGTTTTTAGCAGCTTGGCCAGTCCATAGTCTCCATTGCCGGCATTGTTGCTGACGATGGTCAGGTTCTTGCGACCTAGTTCAATCAGTCCGTCAATCAGCTCGGCGGGTTGACCGGCTGTTCCAAAACCACCAATCAGGATGGTGGCACCGTCGTGGATCTGGGAGAGCGCTTCCGTTAGGGTCGCTGCACTTTTATCTATCAT
>NZ_JASCAJ010000009.1:0-3214 GCF_029967895.1 Acinetobacter sp. V89_7 | reverse complement strand
TCTGTGATTTATCACAGTTTAGTGTGATCTGACGAAGACACATTAATTCATTAACAGATTGGAAAATATTGAGTCTGAAATAAATTGTTCAAACTCGATTAGATAAGAAGCTAACAAGCAATTGTTAGGTGACTATTTAATCCGAGAACTAGCAAATTAACTGAATCAAGCGTTTTGGTATATGAATTTAGATTGAAGCTGTACGGTGATTAAGTTCACGAAACAACAAGCTGTGGAGCTAAGGTAACTTAGTTCTGTCTTAACCTGACTTGTAAGGGTTAACGACTGTTTGGGGTTGTATAGTCAAGTAATTAAGTGCATGTGGTGGATGCCTTGGCAGTCAGAGGCGACGAAAGACGTGATAGCCTGCGAAAAGCTCCGGGGAGGCGGCAAATATCCTTTGATCCGGAGATGTCTGAATGGGGAAACCCACTTATCATAAGATAGGTATTGCATGATGAATACATAGTCATGCAAGGCGAACGAGGGGAAGTGAAACATCTCAGTACCCTTAGGAAAAGAAATCAATTGAGATTCCCTTAGTAGCGGCGAGCGAAAGGGGAACAGCCCATTAAGTTGTGTGTGTTCTAGTGGAACGCTCTGGGAAGTGCGAACGTAGAGGGTGATATTCCCGTACACGAAAGGGCACACACAATGATGACGAGTAGGGCGAGGCACGTGAAACCTTGTCTGAATATGGGGGGACCATCCTCCAAGGCTAAATACTCCTGACTGACCGATAGTGAACCAGTACCGTGAGGGAAAGGCGAAAAGAACCCCTGTGAGGGGAGTGAAATAGATCCTGAAACCGCATGCATACAAGCAGTGGGAGCCGACTTGTTCGGTGACTGCGTACCTTTTGTATAATGGGTCAGCGACTTATATTCAGTAGCAAGGTTAACCGCATAGGGGAGCCGTAGGGAAACCGAGTCTTAATAGGGCGTATAGTTGCTGGGTATAGACCCGAAACCAGGCGATCTATCCATGAGCAGGTTGAAGGTTGGGTAACACTAACTGGAGGACCGAACCCACTGTCGTTGAAAAGCCAGGGGATGACTTGTGGATAGGGGTGAAAGGCTAATCAAGCCTGGTGATAGCTGGTTCTCCCCGAAAGCTATTTAGGTAGCGCCTCGGACGAATACCATAGGGGGTAGAGCACTGTTTCGGCTAGGGGGTCATCCCGACTTACCAAACCGATGCAAACTCCGAATACCTATGAGTACTATCCGGGAGACAGACTGCGGGTGCTAACGTCCGTAGTCAAGAGGAAAACAATCCAGACCGCCAGCTAAGGCCCCAAAATCATAGTTAAGTGGGAAACGATGTGGGAAGGCATAGACAGCTAGGAGGTTGGCTTAGAAGCAGCCACCCTTTAAAGAAAGCGTAATAGCTCACTAGTCGAGTCGGCCTGCGCGGAAGATGTAACGGGGCTAAAACTATGTGCCGAAGCTGCGGATGTAACTTTAAGTTACGTGGTAGGGGAGCGTTCTGTAAGCCGATGAAGGTGGATTGAGAAGTCTGCTGGAGGTATCAGAAGTGCGAATGCTGACGTGAGTAACGACAAAACGGGTGAAAAACCCGTTCGCCGAAAGACCAAGGGTTCCAGTCCAACGTTAATCGGGGCTGGGTGAGTCGACCCCTAAGGCGAGGCCGAAAGGCGTAGTCGATGGGAAATTGGTTAATATTCCAATACTTCTGTGTAATGCGATGAGAGGACGGAGAAGGTTAGGTCAGCCTGGCGTTGGTTGTCCAGGTGGAAGACAGTAGGCATGCATCTTAGGCAAATCCGGGGTGCTCTATGCTGAGAGTCGATAGCAAGCTAGTTTACTAGCGAAGTGGCTGATACCATACTTCCAAGAAAAGTCTCTAAGCTTCAGTTACACAGGAATCGTACCCGAAACCGACACAGGTGGTCAGGTCGAGTAGACCAAGGCGCTTGAGAGAACTCTGCTGAAGGAACTAGGCAAAATGGTACCGTAACTTCGGGAGAAGGTACGCTGTTGATGGTGATGGGACTTGCTCCCTGAGCGATTGACAGCCGCAGAAACCAGGCCGCTGCAACTGTTTATTAAAAACATAGCACTCTGCAAACACGAAAGTGGACGTATAGGGTGTGATGCCTGCCCGGTGCTGGAAGGTTAATTGATGGGGTTAGCGTAAGCGAAGCTCTTGATCGAAGCCCCAGTAAACGGCGGCCGTAACTATAACGGTCCTAAGGTAGCGAAATTCCTTGTCGGGTAAGTTCCGACCTGCACGAATGGCATAATGATGGCGGCGCTGTCTCCAGCAGAGGCTCAGTGAAATCGAAATCGCTGTGAAGATGCAGTGTACCCGCGGCTAGACGGAAAGACCCCGTGAACCTTTACTGCAGCTTGACATTGAACTTTGACCTTACTTGTGTAGGATAGGTGGGAGGCTTTGAAGATGGGACGCCAGTTCCATTGGAGCCATCCTTGAAATACCACCCTGGTAATGTTGAGGTTCTAACTCTGCCCCGTAATCCGGGGCGAGGACCATGTCTGGTGGGTAGTTTGACTGGGGCGGTCTCCTCCTAAAGAGTAACGGAGGAGTACGAAGGTGCGCTCAGCGTGGTCGGAAATCACGCGTAGAGTATAAAGGCAAAAGCGCGCTTAACTGCGAGACCCACAAGTCGAGCAGGTACGAAAGTAGGTCTTAGTGATCCGGTGGTTCTGTATGGAAGGGCCATCGCTCAACGGATAAAAGGTACTCTGGGGATAACAGGCTGATACCGCCCAAGAGTTCATATCGACGGCGGTGTTTGGCACCTCGATGTCGGCTCATCTCATCCTGGGGCTGAAGCAGGTCCCAAGGGTATGGCTGTTCGCCATTTAAAGAGGTACGCGAGCTGGGTTTAGAACGTCGTGAGACAGTTCGGTCCCTATCTACCGTGGGCGCTGGAAATTTGAGAGGATCTGCTCCTAGTACGAGAGGACCAGAGTGGACGAACCTCTGGTGTACCGGTTGTGACGCCAGTCGCATCGCCGGGTAGCTATGTTCGGAAGGGATAACCGCTGAAAGCATCTAAGCGGGAAGCCTACCTCAAGATAAGATTTCCCTAGGAATTTATTCCTCTAAAGAGCCGTTCAAGACTAGGACGTTGATAGGTTGGATGTGGAAGCATAGTGATATGTGAAGCTGACCAATACTAATTGCTCGTGAGGCTTGACTATACAACACCCAAACAGTTGTTGTA
>NZ_JASCAJ010000008.1:0-4294 GCF_029967895.1 Acinetobacter sp. V89_7 | reverse complement strand
CCCATTTAACATAATGGACGTTATCCGAAATCACCTTTTATAAGTTAAATAAAATCATATACTTAACTATTTTACATCACCCGAAACCACCGCAAAAATCCGCTTTGGAAACAAAGCGAATCTTTTTTGAGCACGTTTGATACTTCTTGCCAATAATTTTGACTAAAAATTACTCCAATTAGCTTGAGTGATACAAATTTGTGATACATTATTGTATATACAAATTTGAATGTTTTTTATGGAACTGTATTTCGAATGGGATGAGGCTAAAAACCAAAAGAATCAGAAAAAACATGATGTATCTTTTGAAACGGCAAGCCTCGTTTTTGAAGATCCTTTACGGATTTCAATCCAGGATCGACATACCAATGGTGAAGAACGTTGGCAAACGATCGGTATGGTTAAAGGTGTACTGATGTTATTGGTGGCTCATACAATCATTGACGATGATGACTGTGAGATCATACGAATCATTAGTGCGAGGCAAGTCACTAAAGCGGAACGCAAACAATATGAGCATGGTTAGATATACACGCAAAGAACTGAATGAAAATTTCAGTGACAAGCAAGATGCTGAAATTAAACGCTTGCTTGCGAAAGGAACTGTACCAGATGAACAATTAGATCTATCTGACATTCCTGAGATTACCGACTGGAGTCATGCTGTTCGCCATGGGCAATTTTATCGTCCAGTAAAGCAACAAACATCTGTTCGTCTAGATGCAGATGTACTTGCATGGTTAAAGGCTCAAGGCAAAGGCTATCAGACACGCATGAATAAAATTCTGCGTGAAGCAATGCTAGAAGATCTTAAGAATCATTGATGAAAATGGGAGCTATAGACTCCCATTTTCAATTTCGCATATGAGATTTTATGTTAAATAGCCCTCAACAGAGGGCTATTTTTAATACTAAAAATTACATGCTTTTAAGACATAAGGATTCATATGCTGCACCTTTAGCTAAAACAGTCTTCAGCTTACCATTCGTGGTTATTTGCAATAGTGCCAAATAGATTCATTTTCGATACTCTTACTTCAAAGCCAAAATTTTTCGGGCACCATTAAGTACGAATAAAGAAACCAGTATGCCAATGATTAAGTCTGGATAAGCTGATCCCGTCCACGCCACGAGTACACCGGCAAATATAACGCCCATATTTACGACAACGTCATTCGCCGAGAAAATCCAACTGGCTTTCATATGTGCGCCATCTTCTCGATGACCAGAAATAAGATATAAGCATGTCACGTTAGCTATAAGTGCGAGCAGGCCAATAACAATCATGAGCGTTGATTCTGGCTCGCTTCCAAACATGAATCGTCTAATGACATCAACAATCACGATAACAGCAAGTAATAACTGAATCCAACCTGCGAAATGGGCTGCTTTTATTTGATATTTCGCAGCTTTTCCGACGGCATATAGCGCAATACCATAAACGGCTGCATCGGCAAACATATCTAGAGAATCAGCAATCAATCCTGTAGACGCAGCAATAATACCGCTGATGAATTCTATAAAGAAAAGTAGAGCATTAATACCTAATAACAGTTTAAGTACTTTAGCTTGTCTCACAGGATCAGGTTCATTAGGTATATCGCCTGAAGAAAGCTGTGTTTCATCAAGTTTCGCCCCAAAACCCAGTCCTTCGAGTTTAGCCGTAATTTGCTGAATCCCTTCATTATGGAAGACTTTCAGTTTTCGATTGGGAAGATCAAAAGTAAGACCTTTAACTGCTTCAATATCTGCAAGAGCCATACGGACCATTTGCTCTTCAGCAGAGCAATCCATTTTAGGAATGATGTAGGTACTTGTTTGCTTAGCCTGTTGATTGCTTATATAAGTTTCAGTCTTCACAAGCTTTGCACCAAGACCCAAAGCTTCAAGTTTGGTGGTTATATTTTCATCTTTTTGATTATGTAGAACCTTTAAAGAACGGTTAGGTAAATCAAAGATGAGTTTTTGAACACCATCAATTGAAGATAGCGCCATACGAACCATCTGTTCTTCCGCAGAACAATCCATTTTGGGAACTAAGTATTCACTCATGTAGTGCGAATCTTTTAAAACGTCTTCAGTGCTTAAATTTTCTTTGGGATCAGAACCATAACAGGATTGAGCGGTATCTTCACAACTGTTTGAAGTGTTACAGCAAGGAGATGAAGATTTTTTTTCTTCCTCTTCACCACAACAGCTAAGCGTATTATCACAATTCTTTGAATTGTTTGCTTCTGCAATTGATGGATGATTTTCTTGTTGAGATTTCTTATCTTCGCATGGTGTTTCTTTACTACATCCACAACCACTCATAATTATACCCATTAAAAAAATTATAAACTTTGAATATTAGAATCCCTATAGTTACTATAGAGTCAAGAATCTTTGGAAATACTAACTCAATGCATTTAAAAATTGGTGAACTCTCTAAAAAAACCTCATGTTCAGTATTAACAATTAGGTTTTATGAAAAGGAAGGTTTAATTCCGGAACCGGAAAGAACGGAAGGAAATTACCGCCTTTACGATGTAGGCTATATTGAGCGAATTAAATTTATTTTGAATTGCCGAACTTTAAATATGAGTTTGAATGAAATTCGTCAATTACTTACCTATAAAGACAAACCTGAGAAAAATTGTTCAGATGTGAATGAATTAATTGACTTACATGTCAGTGCTATCAGAGAAAATATAATCAAGCAACAAAAGCTTATTGAACAACTATCTGATTTAAGAGGTACTTGTGATGGTTTATGTACAATTGACCAATGTGGAGTTTTAAAAAATCTAGCTTGATTATCTAGACCTATGCTTTTTTCAAAAAATCGGCACTGTTGCAAATAACCACGAATGGTAAGCTGAAGACTGTTTTAGCTAAAGGTGCAGCATATGAATCCTTTCCATGGTCGGCATTTTCAGGGCGAAATCATTCTTTGGGCTGTGCGCTGGTATTGTAAATATGGCATTAGCTATCGTGAACTGCAGGAAATGCTGGCCGAACGGGGTGCGAATGTTGATCACACGAATATTTACCGTTGGGTTCAACGTTATACGAATCTAAAAATGGGAGCCTATAGCTCCCATTTTTATTGTTAAACGTTGAATCCTATATGTTTTCCTGTTGGAAGCTCTACATCAATACGGAGCTTCCCACCCATTGCCTCAACATACTTTTTCATGGTTGAAATCTTAAGATCATTGCCACGATTTTCTATTGCTGAAAGCGATGGCTGTTTTATTCCCAAAGTTTCAGCAAGCTCTTTTTGAGAAATTTCGAGTTCTTCACGAATAAGATGAAGCTGATTTTCTAGCAGTAATTCATCAGCCATTTTTTGAATACGGGCTTGGCTCTCTGGAGAGCGGCTAGCTAACAATTCTTGCAGAGTCTTAACCATTAGATTTATCTCCTAGGGTAGTGAGATGAAGTTGGTATTGTTCATCTGCAATATCCAGCATGTCTTTATAAAAACGCTTTTTACCGCCTTTATCAGCAATACATAGAACAATAGCCTGTCGTAAGGGATCAAATGCGAAGAAAGCTCTTAAGGGTCTACCGCGATGTTGAACACGCAGTTCTTTCATATTGGTAAATTTAGACTCATACACAGTATCTACTAAAGGACGGCCTAAACTCGGTCCCTGCTGCTGTAGAACAACCAGGGCAGCTAGGACCTTCTCTTGTGTAGGTTCATCTTGCTGTTCAAGCCACTGATTAAATAGATCTGTCGTAATGACTGTCCACATACCACAACCAAAATATAGATTATAGTCTATATTTTAGGGGCATTATGTTTGTTTTGCAAATGAGAAAGGATAGGCAATAAAAAACCCCGACATCCTGTCGGGGTTTTTCATATTTGGTGCTTAAGCATGACTCCTGTCTAGCTTCACGATCCTGGTGTCTGACTTATGATTATTGTTTTAGGTCTTCGAACATCCTGTTCTTGATGAGTCCATGATAGGAAATCGAGAATCATCTGCCTATTGGAGAATTTCCTGAATGGCTGTAAGCCAGAACGTACAGTGAAAGACCCAAAAAATTATCCCGATATTTGTCCGCAGAAAATGGGGATAAATTCGAAAATGGAAGCCTTAAGAAATCAGAAAAAGTTGCGGTTTTGAGTATTTTTTAACCAATTTTATTGGCGGAATATGACAAAAGCGCTTAAAAAAACGCCGAGATGTGTCGAAGTCGGCGTTTTGGTGAATTTTTGGATGATGTAAAATGATTAAGTATATGATTTTATTTAACTTATAAAAGGTGATTTCGGATAACGTCCATTATGTTAAATGGG
>NZ_JASCAJ010000007.1:0-9347 GCF_029967895.1 Acinetobacter sp. V89_7 | reverse complement strand
TTAAGTATATGATTTTATTTAACTTATAAAAGGTGATTTCGGATAACGTCCATTATGTTAAATGGGTGGATTATTTTCATTAATGATCCCAAAAGCTTTTCTCCATGCCTGAGGGCTGGTGCCATATTTTTCACGAAAATTTTTTCTAAATGACACGGTATTATTAAAACCTGAAAGCTCGGTTATCTTTTCGATAGACAAGTTTGTCGTTTCTAAAAGTTCACAACTTAATCTGATTCTTTCAGTATTCAGCCAATCGACTAGGGTCATGCCTGTCGCTTTCTTAAAATGCCGTGTGAACGTCCTGCGTGTCATATGTGTCCGTTCAGCGAGGCTTTCAATATTATGTTGTAAAGCTAAATTCTTTCTTAAAAAATCAAGTAATACATTAATTTGTGCATCTTGGCTCGATTCTGCGACTGGCTGTTCAATAAACTGAGCTTGCCCACCTTCACGGTGAGGCGGGATCACCATTACTCTAGAGACTTTATTCGCAATTCGTGCATTATAGATTTCTCGTACCAAATATAGGCAGCAGTCTAATGCTGCACCTGTTCCAGCAGAGGTTACAATCCTTTGGTCTTCTACATACAGGGCATCATGATCAAGTTGAACCTGTGGAAACCGCTCACTGAAATCTTGTTCAGCCATCCAGTGCGTAGCTGCTTTTTTATGGTCAAGTAAACCAGCATATGCCAGTGCATAAGTTCCATAGCATAACCCTACAATTCTAATTCCAGTCTGATATGCACAATTTAGGGCATCGATAAGTACTTGTTCAGGCTCGTGATTAAAATCATCCCACCCAGGAATAATAATAAGATCCGACTCTTTAATGAGCTCGACCCCACCATCAGGGATAATCATCATAGACTGTTCTGTTGTTACGGGCTGGCCATCTATAGAAAAAATTTTCAGATCAAATAAGGGTTTATCTTCAATCTTGATATTGAAAATGATATGGGGGATAGAGAAGTGAAATGGATTTATATTGGGATATACGAACAATCCAATCACTGGTATAGCCATTCAATCTACCTCTCTAAAATAATAAATATAGCATGTTGTCCCAATAGTTTCGATGATTGTCCTTAAGGACAATTTTATTGCTTAATTTTTCCTATCATGATTCGAGTATGACTAAATGATTGGATCTGGAACATGAATAAAATTTTAAGTAGCTCTGTTATTGCACTCTCTCTGGCAATGGCTTCAGTCCATTTATATGCGAATGATAAGGTGGTTCAGCGAGATACTTCTAAAGTTACGCATATACAAGAAATTCGCAATGCAACGATTAAAGTAACCTATGCTGATACGACTTTTTTAATTGACCCAATGTTTGCTAAAAAAGGATTCTATGAAGGTTTTCCTGATACTCATCGTAGCTATTTACGGAACCCATTAGTCGATTTGCCTATCAAGCCCGAAACGATTTTAGAAGGTGTAGATGCGGTAATCGTGACCCATACCCATTTAGATCATTGGGATGATGCAGCACAAGCGACTATTCCGAAAAACATGCCGTTGTTTGTACAGAATAAAGAAGACCAGAAAATCATTCAATCACAAGGCTTCAAAGATGTTCGTGTATTAACTCAAGCGACCTTTGAAGGGATTAAGCTCACTAAAACTGGTGGTCAACACGGTACTGATGCCATGTACCGTATTCCTAAGCTTAAAGCTGGATTAGGTGAAGCAATGGGTGTGGTATTTGAAGCTGCTGGCCATGAAACTGTTTATGTGGCAGGAGATACCATCTGGCGTTCTGAAGTTGATCAAGCGATTCAAACATTTAAACCTGATGTGATTGTCTTGAATACAGGTAACGCCTTGGTTGATGGCTTTAAAGAATCCATTATTATGGGCAAAGAAGATACTTATCATGCAACTCAGAAAGCACCAAATGCTAAAGTGGTTGCTGTTCACATGGATGCAATTAACCACATGTCGGTAACACGTGCTGAGCTTGCAGATTACGTAAAGGACAAAGGAATCCAAGATAAGGTTTTAATTCCTATCGATGGTGAAACGCTTTCTTTCTAAAGTGACTTAAAGAAGTGGAAGCATTCCACTTCTTTAAAAACCTAAGTAGAACAAAACAAATATTAGTTAAGTAAAGGAACAGATATGTCAAAATCAGCTTTATTAGTTATCGACTTACAAAATGAATATCTACCTACAGGTAAATTACCCTTAGTAAATATTGAACAAGCTGCTGCTAATGCAGTGAAAGTAATTGCGAAGGCCCGTCAACAGGGTACACAAGTTATTCATGTCCAACATATTGCTAATGCTGAATCTCCTATATTTGAACCCAACTCAAATGGTATTGAATTTCAGGACACAGTTAAGCCGCAAGAAGATGAATCTGTGATCATTAAAAATCACATCAATGCGTTCTTAAACACGAATCTCAAAGAAATTTTAGATAGCAATCAAGTGACTGAGTTAGTCGTGATTGGTGCTATGAGCCATATGTGTGTCGATGCGGCTGTTCGTGCTGCTTCTGATTTTGGTTATAAGGTAAAAGTTATTCATGACGCTTGTGCAACACTAGACCTGGAATTTAATGGCGTTAAAGTACCTGCTGGTCATGTCCATGCAACATTAATGGCCGCTTTTGAATTTGCATATGCTCAAGTGATATCAACTGAAGATTATGTTAGCTAACGATTAAGATTTTCTAAAATTAACATAATACACCTTATCCGAAGCTATGAACCCTTATTTTGTAAGGCTTTCATAGCTCTCCATTTCATCATTAACACCGCATCTTCCTCCTCAAAACTCGACTCACCTGAAGCAATCCGTTCAATCATCGCATTGACATCCACTTGACTGGCATCAATCACATGCTGCTCAAATGAATGCTCCGCAATCCCTTGCGTTGCCTTAAAAGCAGCTCGAATTCGATCTGCATCTACTGGATTTTTCATACTTGGCCACGCTGCTCTGATTTATAACTTGGATGATCTTTCAGATAGGCAATAAAACTGTCCAAACGTTTGCTATCCAATCGTGATTCTTCAGGATGATCCACATGCTGCAATAGGTTCTGACCTAAAAAAAACTGCTCAAACTGAGCCTTAAAATACTCTGGAATATCAGACACCAAAACATAGCTATCATCTGATTTCAGTTGATGCCGTGGGATCTGAATCAACTCCAGTAAATGTTTCTTCCACAGTAGACTAGCCCGAAGCTGATCATTCACTGGATGATGGGGATCATGTGCAGTAGCACGTTGATCGTCAAATAAACCCTCAAGAATTTGTTTTCCAGTCTTCATACGACCTCCAAAAGCTTTATTTAAAACCTCACAATATTCCTAGAACCATGATGGCGTATAACTATCATCACGATCCAAGTCTTGATTTTTACGCTGCGCTAAGGCTTGGTTGTACTCCTTTTGATAGATCTGGAGCTTATTAAATTGCCGAATCTGTTGAATGGTTTGCTTCTGTGCCTCAACTTCAAGCTGAATAATTGGATCAGCACTTTTCAACTTCCATCGGTAGATCTGTGGAACATCCTGCAATTGCGTTCCATACTTCTGGTTAAATTCCTGATTAGACAGATGACTCACTCGATTTGGAACAACAATCTCCATACCCTCCAGAATCACGGTTTTCATCGGTGCATGCATTTCCAAAGCCTGATTAATCAGGTGCTCAGTTTTTTCTCGAAAGGCTTTGACCTGATCACGGCCAAAGCCCAACGCATCAGCCGTTAATTTCTGTGCGCCACCCTTGGTGGGATTCTTTGGACGATACTGCTTAAAAAACTGCTCTGGTGGTCGTTCAATCCCATCGGCCAGACTCCGTTCAGAATACATCAGATGCAAATGCGGTTGATCTTCACCTGTCAGCTCACTCGGATGATTATGCACCGCTGCGGTATAAGGAAACTGATACTGATCAGCAAATTCCTGAATAAAGGCCTCGACCAATTCTTTACGTTGCTGCTTCGACAACTCTTTCGGCAAGGCCACGGTCAAGGTTGAACTGGTTCGACCTCGAGCAATCTCATAACGATCCGCACTACGCCAAAAGCTTGCAGGCGCATCGATGGCCCAACTAGGCATATTTCCAGAACGCACGAACTCCAATTCCTCATCGGCCTTTTGCTCGGCAAAATGAGCCGTTCGAGTCAGATAATGGAAGGTATTCTTGGAACTGGAATCCTTCTTCACATTGTGCCGAATATTCATGTAAAACATGCCGAATTCACCTGAGATCCAATTTGCAAAGGAGGCTCTCCGCAGGAGCGAGGAGGAGTGTCTTTTTTTGACAATAATCGCTTTAGCGGTTGTTGTCAAAAAAAGACACGGAAACGAGATAAACTATTTTTTATGCGTAGCAGAAAAAATAGTTTAAACACCCACAAGATGACGCTAACATGGTGTCAATCCACGGCAAAACGAGATCCAAATGGCAGGACGCAAAGCATTAGTTCTCACAGCAACAGACATCAAAGAACTCGGCATGCATATCCTGAGTTTGCCGTTCAAACGACGGATTGAAGAACGTTGCCTGCACATGCTCAAAAACAAAAAAAGTCTTCAGGATCTTAGTGAGCAAGACCGACAATTGATCCAAAAATGTCGCTATGAACGCAATGCCTACAACAAACGTATGCTTCAGCTGCAACTGATCCAACAGACAGAACCTGCCAAACGCAATGCACTGCAACAAAACATCCTCAAGCTCCACCAAAAACATGACATCGATGCCTACTTTGCCATGCACGATGCACTGGATGAAATCCTCAAAACACAACGCCACCAGACCGCAGCAAAAAACCTGAATCAGAAAATAGAAAAAGCCCTGAATCCAAAACAACAAAAGGAAAAACAAAGTCAGAAACAACAGAAAAAACGAGAAGACCAGATCAAATACTTTATCGGCTCACTCTATCTAGGCGTTTTTGAACGAGCAAAGTTTCAAATAACCCACTCCAATCAGGACTTGGACAACCTGAAAACCTTATTTCGTATGGCCTTGATCGGTAAAACCATGCAACAAACCAACAAGGATCTCCAGACAGTCACCCAAGAAATTTCCAATTCAAGTCAATACCAAGAAATTGAACGATTTATACAAGAAGCTAAACAAGATCCAAGAAACCCATTCAACAAAACACCTGAGTAATGAACAAACATCACCTTTAAACGCTGTATTTTCGCCATAGTACGATCATTTCAAACTGAACTAGAGATCGGTACACAAAAAACAAAAAAGTGCCTCTAAACGCAAATAGAAGCAAATGACACAGCATCTATAAAAGATAAGAACAGCTTAACCAAGCGAGTGTCTACGAGCGACATCCCCAAAATTCGCGCCTCGGCCCTCTGAAAAACCGCTTTTTTAGGTTAATAGACCTAAAAAAGTGAACTTTAGATGCAAAAATTTGAGCCTAGACCGAGTGAAGCGAGCATAAAGTTTTATGAGCGAAGCGAATTCCGAGTTGCTTTTGCTCTTGCCTTTGCTTTTTTTCAAATTCACAACGAAAACAACCAAAAAATTGCCCCTCGAATCGAGCGAAAGCGAGATTCAATAGAGTTTGAGCGTAGCGAAAACCAAGGGCAATTTTGACCAAACCGGGCTTTTAATTATTTTTAATAGTTTTTAATGCTTTTAGATCAGCTGAAAGCCTTTGTTTGCAATAGTTTAAGGGGCGATAAAGATAGGTTTAAGGGGCGATAAAGATAGGTTTAAGGGGTGATAAAGATAGGTTTAAGGGGCGATAAAGATAGGTTTAAGGGGTATATGAATAGATAGATTATTGACTATTTAAAATATATGACATATAACCTAGTTAAATGAATTAATAAGCTTCATATCATGACAAATAACAATAAATTAGTTGTTAAAGATAATGCTCTTATCGATGCTTCTTTTAACTTATCACTCATAGAGCAACGTATTATGCTCTTGGCCATAGTTGGAGCTAGAGAGTCTTCTGATCTCACGCCAGATACACCAATAGAAGTGCTTGTAAGCGACTACATTCATCAATTTAAAGTGGATAGTAATAATGCCTATGGCTTGCTCAGAGAGGCAGCAAAAACACTAAAAAGAAGGGAGTTCAGTTATTTAGATAGATATAAGGGCCTAGAGGCTCTTACTACAGCAAATTGGGTAAACAAAGTGACCTATGTAGATTCTAATGGTCTTATTGTTTTATACCTTAGCAACGAAGTTATCAGCTTAATTAGCCGATTAAGCGAACAATTTACCAAATATCATATAGAGCAAGTATCTGATTTTAGAAGTAAATATAGCATAAGACTATATGAGCTATTAATTAAATGGTTGAATGTAGCAAAAACTGAGAAATATAGTATTAACGATCTTAGATCAAAGTTAGGTCTTGACGCGACTGAATATTCAACAATGTCTAACTTTAAATCCAACGTATTAGACAGAGCAGTAAGTGAAATTAATAAACACACTGATATTACCGTTGACTATGACCAATTCAAAAAAGGACGAGTTATCACTGACATTCAATTCAGAATTAAATCGAAAGTTAGGCCATCTCAACAAGAATTAACTAGAACGCCCCAAACAGCATTCCAACAAATGACAGATGCTCAAATCAATATGTTTGGCAATCAGCTTTCACGACTACCTGAATTTTCAAACTTAGCAAATGGTAATGAAAGCTATGAGAGCCTAGCCGCGAAAATCAAAGAAATGCTAAGAGATCCAATACAGCAAAAACAGTTTTTGCCTCATCTAAAAAACTTAGGCTTTAAAGCTTGAGTGTATTGGAGAATACACATATTGTATTCTCTAATACGTTTTTAAAATACACAGCAATACACTATGAATACAGCTACAAAATACAGTGTTAGTGATGCTGCAACCCTGTATAAAAAATCTCGAGCTACGCTATATAAAGATATAAAAAACGGTGTGTTAAGCCGTGACCACGATGGTTTTATAGATTTTTCAGAACTTCTTCGTGTCTATGGAGAACCTTTTGGAGTAAAACAAGTAAAACGTATCGATACGTCTCCAATACAAAATCAAAATACATCTGAATACACTGATAAAACAGTTATAGAACTCAAAAACCAAATTGATTTTCTAAAAAAACAGTTAGAAAAAGCCGAAGATCGTGAAGCCAAGGCAAATGCTCGTATAGATACACTGCTGACACTCATTGAAATGAAGCCCCCACAATCCAATATGACTACGTTTACCGATCAGAAATCTGCTCCAGATATAGCAACAGATCCTCGGTCAGAACCCGAGCCGAAAGATGACGGATTGCCTACTCTAGTCGAAACAGAAAATAAGCGTATTCCAGTGCCAGAGCACGTAGAACCAGAGCAGCCGAAAAGAGGCTTTCTCAGTCGCTTTTTCTTACCGAATGGGTGAGAGCATTGTTGACTGTAGCTAATCAAAATTGTGGAAGAATGGTTAAATACTAGGCGTGGAACGTGAAGAATCCATAAAAAAGCCCGATCTGGGTTGATTGGGCTGAGTAAAATTACTTAAGGTATTGATTTAAATTAAATTAACAAATTGACTTCGCATAAGGCGTATTATGTTAAGTTTAGACTTCTTGAAGAAATAGAAATCCACACTCACAGTTTTAACAGACTTCTGCATTAAAACAACATATAAGAATAACTTATTATTAAAATGATTTAATATCAATTCATCTGATATTAAAAAAGCTTTATTATCTTCTTAAGCCAATTATTCATATTTAGGCATATATTATGAATCAGCCATTTTATAAAATTGAAAGTAAGATCAACATTATTCGTCATTTCACCCCAAATTGGTTTACTGTCACCATGGGAACAGGTGTTGTTGCTCTAATTATTTCTGAACTTCCTTTTTTACATAGTCAGTTATATGCTCTAGGTACTGTGTTATGGCTGATCAATATTGTTTTATTTATAACTTTTTCAATACTTTATGCTTTAAGATGGATCTTCTTTTATCAAGAAGCAAAGTTAATCTTAAAACATTCAAGCATGCTTTTTTTTCTCGGAGCAATTCCTATGGGATTGGCTACGATAATTAACGGATGTTTAAAATATGGAATCATGATGTTTGGCAATGATAATCATATTGTCGCTATTGCACAAAATTTATGGTATCTCGATGCTGTTTTAGCGTTTTTAGTTGCTCTTTTTGTTCCTGCGATGATGTTTACTCGACAAGATCATCAACTGCATAGCATGACCGCGATTTGGTTACTTCCTATCGTAACAGCTGAAGTAACAGCAAGTTCTGGTGGAATTCTATTAGCACATACCATGGCTCCTTTAGACGCGATCAATATTCTTGTGGGGAGTTATATGCTTTGGGGAATTTCTGTATTACCAGCATTTTCTATTTTAACAATTTTATTTTTGAGAATGGCTGTACATAAATTACCTGAGCAACAAATGGCGATTTCTGGATGTTTAGCATTAGGACCGATTGGAACAGGTGCTCTTGCTTTGCTTTTACTTGGCAAACAGGCTACGCATGTTTTAGCGTATATTCACATGGAAGCGCTAGGCCAAATCATGCACTACACTGGAATTATGGGTAGCATTATTCTAATTGGTTTTGGTTTGTGGTGGTTAGCTATGGCTATTTTTACAATTTATAAGCATTTGAATATTAATTTTAGCTTTAACTTGGGTTGGTGGGGGTTAACATTTCCATTAGGTGTTTATTCTTTAGCAATTTTAGAGTTAGCTAAGCAATTAAATATGCAAATTATAAGCTATATTGGGTATGGATTGACTTTATTTTTAGTTGTTTTATGGGTGATGGTTATTTGTAAAACGCTACTTGGTGCATATAGAGGTACGCTTTTTATTTCTCCATGCTTAATCGCTGAATTAAATAAAAAGAAAGAGTATGCTAATTAAACCAATAATTAAAACGCATTGATATTTAAAATAATTATTTTATAATAAAGTACAATGAGATGGTATTCCTCCTTTTACAAACCGCCAATTCTGGCTAATGATGCCTACGTAACTCTCTTTCCAATTAGAGTGCGTAGGTATGCGCTCTACTTTTTTTGGAGCGCCACAATGTATGTATTTTTCCCTTCTATCTATTGCTTTTGGAACAGTTTTAGCTAACTTAATCGGTACTTTTACCATCGGGTTAGCTATAAGGATTTAGAAGACGGCAAATGGATGAAATTTACTGGTTGGGGATGTATTGATGAAGCCAGAGCAGAGATTCTGAAATCTATTCAAGCATACAAATAATTTTTAATGAATAAGGTATCAAAATTGATACCTTATTTTCCCCATTTAACATAATGGACGTTATCCGAAATCACCTTTTATAAGTTAAATAAAATCATATACTTAA
>NZ_JASCAJ010000006.1:0-20040 GCF_029967895.1 Acinetobacter sp. V89_7 | reverse complement strand
GCGCTGATGGTAGTGTGGCGTTAGCCATGTGAGAGTAAGTCATCGCCAGCTTTTAAATACTAAGCCCCCTTAACATATGTTAAGGGGGCTTTTTTATGCCTAAATGAAAGGGAAAGAAAAAAGAATAGAAATAGAAAAATAAAACAAGAAATCAATCAATTCCACATTCAATAAGACATAAAAAAAGGGCAGATGCCCTTTTTTAATACTTAAATTACTGAGCATTCCACTGTTGAATAAAAGACATCGTTAATTTCGCTGCGTTTCGCTGTGCGATGCCTGAACCAAAGAAAGCTGCAACGTTTGGATCATGGTCTGCACCTGCGAGGTCAGACAAGCTACGAAATGCAATAAATGGAATATTATTTGAATAAGCCACTTGTGCCACAGCTGCTGTTTCCATATCTACACAATCGCCAAGCAAGTTTTTATGTAGATAATCACGATATGCTGCATTGGCTAAGAATGCACCACCAGAGATGCCACGCTGTCCAACCACAATCTTTGGATGATAACAGTCTACGCCTGAACAAATGGCTTCTAACTGTTTTTCAGTGCTTTTTTGCACGCGATCAACGATTGCAAGCATTTTATGATCTACAGGGAAATCGACACGCATTTCGCCATATGCCATTGGCACATCGGTGTCACCAAATCGACTTGTAAGCGCAACATTTTTGTAGTTATTGGCATTCATCACGTTGGTTTCACGTAAAAACTGATTATTCCAAGCCGGAACATTGTCGGCCAGTTTAATCCCTAAACATGAAATATCACCGGGTTGACCACATGCCGAGGGTAACTCTTTCGTATTGTTATAATACACTTCATTTGGTGCTAACCAGCTTTTGGCAATGACTACATCACCAACGTGAAGGTTTGGATTTAGACTGCCTGCGATACCGCTAAACACAATCCCTTTTAAATTAAAATGATCACTGATCATTTGAGTGGTCATAGCGGCATTGGTCATGCTGATACCACTTAAGGTAATCACAACAGGTGCATTCTCTAATGTACCGGTGACAAACTTTCTACCATTAATGAGATATTCTTTTTTGTCTTTAGTTGATTCAATCAGTAGATCAGCTTCTTGACCAAATGCTGCAATAATAGCAAGGCGCGGTGTGCTGTCGGTGAGATGTTGAAGCGTTGTTGTCATGGATTGGACCTTCATCGATGGAGTTGTTGTGGTACATCCAACGAGACCTACTGTTAGGCCAATCGCACCAAAAATTACCGCTAATTTTGAAAACTGCATCGTAAATAAACTCTTTCTTGAAGTTAAACTTAATACTGAGATTATAAATAATTAAGCAATAACTGTTCCAAAATATGTCATAAAATTTGCTGCGATTTTAGCGTATTAAGTTTGGTCAAGTTGACGTCGTGCTGCTTTTAGGGCAGTACGTAATCCTTCTTCAAGCGTTGGATGATAAAACGGAAATTGTAAAACATCATCTATGGTTGCATCTTGCGCAATTGACCAAGCCAGCATATGTGCCATATGTTCTGCTTGCTCGACACATAATTCCGCACCTAGCAGTACTCTAGACTCAGGATCAACATAAACTTCAACTGCGCCTTGATTTTTACCCAGTACTTTTGCGCGTCCTTGATTGCTGTATGAGGCTTCACCCGTAATAAAAGCTTGCTTTGCTTGAGTCAGTTGTTTGTGAGAACGTCCGGCAATCGCCATTTCTGGTGAACAAAACACCATACTTAAGGGCGTTAATAATTTTACATTTTGAACATCGGGATAATTCAAACAATTCTGAACCAACATTTTGCCTTCAAAGGCTGCTTCATGCTGAACTGGTGTGCTGGTAAAGGCATCACCTGCAATAAAAATTGGAAAATCGCCCAATTGTTTTGTCTTTGAATCTACAGGCAATTTTTTGATATCGCCATACTCTGGCGAGATTTTTTCTAATTTTAATGTATTGAGTAATGAATCCCGTCCGGTTGCATTCAATACATAATCATAATGCTCGGTGACTTGTTGTCCTTCTTGGCGATAACTGATTTTAACCTGATCATGTTCAAGTAAAAGCTGATCGGGAAGCACTTCAAATTTGATATCAAGCTCTTTTGCCAGAATGGTCTGAGCAAGTTGCTGTAGTGAAGGACTAGAAAGAATACCGACGCGTTGACTACGGGCAAAAATAGTGATTTTGACCCCTAAACGAGATAATGCCTGTGCCATCTCGATCGCGATGGCACCACTGCCAATGACTGCTACAGAACGTGGAAGCGTGGGAAGTTCAAAAATATCATCTGAGGTAATAAGACGATGTTGCAATTGTGCTTTCCATAAACCGGGCACATTGGGCGTGGAGCCGACAGCCAAAAGAAATGCTTTCGCTTGATAGTCTTGCCCATTCACACGCACAGTGGAGGCATCTATGAATTCGGCTTTACCAGAACATTTGTGTTGTTCAGGCCAAGCGTTCACTTCTTTTAATGTAGACGCAGTAAATGAATCTCGAAGTGTACGTACGTGCTGCATGACGTCTGTACAATCGAGTTGGACGCGACCTTTCAGGCCGACTTGATCGAGCTGTTGAATATCATGACAGCGATTGGCGGAGGCAATCAGCACTTTGCTGGGCATACAGCCTACACGGGCACAGGTGGTGTCCCAAGGTCCGTCATTAATAATCAGTAGATTTTGTGTGTGTTTCACTGCTTGTTTATAAGCGCTAATACCCGCTGTGCCTGCACCAATAATAATAATGTCGTACATTATGCAAAAACCATTTTGTTGTTCTATCTCTATCTTTAACATAAAAACAGCCTGCGAATGCAGGCTGTTTGGTTAGCGCGTGTAAGGTGAGAGTGCTTTGGACGCACAAAACTTCAGAGCGGAACGCCCATACTCACGCCGACGGTTGGACGGACATTCATGCTGCTACATGCAGTCAGTAGCGAACATACACAGATCATCATGATGAATACTTTAGTCATTCAGTAAACCTTGTTGCTTGGCTTGAGTATACAAATCGAGCGCGCGTTTACCAGATTTACAAATCAGTAAAATCGGCTTTGGCAAGCTGTTATAGTAGCGAGCAAAAGCGTAAATATCTGTTTGAGTATTGCTGCCATTTTCAATGGGTTGATAGATCAAACTGACACGGGCTTTTTCAGCGACGTCTCTGAGTTGATATACCGTAAGACCATTGCCACGATCATGATCTGGACGCTGCAAAATCACAGAGCGAAAGCGACTGCGGTCGATTAGCTGGTTTAAGTCCTGCAACGAAATTTCATCAGAAATTGTCACGGCTGAACTCACCTGTGTGACTGCAGATTGTGCAAAGAGTGTGACCGGACTTAAAAATAAAAATGTAAGAATGCAAATTCGAACAAGATTAGTCATCCAGCAGATCCATCTGTTTGGCGAGTTGATAGAGGTTGTTGGAGCGGTTACCGGTACGACAAAACATTAAAATTGGTTTTGGTAACTCGTTATAATGATTTGCAAAAGTACGTACATCGAGTTCGCTAATCTGACCAGCTACCACAGGCTGATAAACGTAGTCGAGACCAACGTTACGAGCAGCTTCTTCAATCTGTGAACTGGTTGGCTGTTCTGGACCACCCTCAAGATCTGGACGATTATTGATAATCGATTTAAAGCCTTTTTCTACCACTTGTGCAAGATGTTCTGGTCCAATTTGACCGGCGAAACCGACATTCTCTGTCATTTTGTCACTCCAAATTCTAAAAAAACGTATATGCTGTATCATAGCATTATGCAAGATATTGAGTTAAAGCGTCATACGTTTTTTTCAAACTCAATCGAGCTTATCGTGAAGGCAATGGAGCACGTATGCACGCTTATACAGTTGAACCACTGTATGTACAACATGGTCAAGACCTGATTGCTGTTGACTTTTACCGACCCAAACATCAAAAAAAACCTGCCGTGGTCATTATGGCGCATGGCTTTGCAGGATTGCGTCATTTTAAATTAGCTGCATATGCACAGAAGATTGCACAAGCCGGTTACGCGGTGGTGTTATTTGATTATCGTTATTGGGGTGGCAGTACGGGTAAGCCTAGGGAGCTGGTACATTTAAAGCAGCAAATTGATGACTGGAAAACCGTGATTCAATATATGCTTGCCAGCAAACTGATTGATGAGCGGCGCATCGTACTTTGGGGAACTGACTTAAGTGGTGGATATGTTTTAAGCCTGGCAGCAGAGCTGAAGCATGTGCATGCCGTAATTGCGCAGGTGCCCTTTATTGACGGTGCAGAAAGTGCCAAGTTGTATCCTTTACAGCAGTTGCCTCGGGCGCTGAAACTTTCCAGTCAAGATTATATGGGAGCCAAAGTCGGATTGGCTCCCAAAACACTTCCCGTTATCGCCGAACAGCAACTCTGTTTTTTGCCTACATCTGATAGCCGCTTGGGGTATCTGTCGATTGTCAACCCTGATTTTTACTGGAGCGGACAGGTTCCTGCACGTGCCTTTTTTCAGCTGCTGCGCTTTCGACCTATTCAGAGTGTGCGCAATATCAGTGTGCCGGTTTTGTTTATTGCGGCTAAGCAAGATTCCTTGATTCCGATTGACTCGAGTCGCGAAGCTGCAACCAATATTGCACCATTTGTCGATTATCATGAGTGGAATATGCAACATTTTGATGTTTATCACGGTATTTGGTTTGAAAAAGCCATCGCAACCCAATTAGAATTTTTACATCGACATATTGGAGTGAGCTAACATGATTGTTGTATGCCCGTCATGTGGTGCAAAAAATCGCGTTCCCGAAGAAAAACTGAGTGCAGATCCGCAGTGTGGTCAGTGCCATGCCAAGCTTTTACCGCGCGAGCCGATCGAATTAAATGAGCAGAATTTTGGTCAATTTGTGACACATAGTGATTTACCCATTCTGATTGACCTGTGGGCTGAGTGGTGTGGTCCGTGCAAGATGATGGCGCCTCATTTTGCACAGGTTGCGGCTCAAAATCCTCAAGTAATCTTTGCCAAGATCAATACCGAAACTTCGCCTCGACTCAGTCAGGCATTTCATGTTCGTAGTATTCCGACCTTGGTGCTGATGAATAAAACCACTGAAATTGCTAGAATAAGTGGCGCGCTGCGATCAACCGAAATGCAACAATGGTTAGATCAGCACCTACAGTCTTAATTTCGGAGTTAATGTGTTGGATACCCCTATAAAACCTGAAGGGACATTGTCTTTACAAACCATTGCCATGCCTGCGGATACCAACTGGAGTGGAGATGTGTTTGGTGGCTGGATTGTATCGCAGATGGACTTGGCTGGTGCCATTCATGCGGAGCGCTTTAGCAAAGGGCGCTGTGCAACCATTTCCATTAATCAGATGACCTTTTTGGTTCCAGTCAAAGTAGGGGATGTGATCAGTTGCTATACCCGAATTTTGAAAGTGGGCAATACCTCGATTCAGATGCAAATTGAAGTATGGGACAGCCATGACAGCTCACGTTCTGCAAAACGTGTCACTGAGGGTGTATTTACGTTTGTGGCTGTCGATGTAAACGGCAATAAACGTCAAATTTCAGATGAGGTCAAACAGGCATTTTTAGCCCAATAGAACTCAAATCAATTCAAGAGCATATATTGAAATTAAAAAGGTACAGCCGATGCTGTACCTTTTTCTATGCGGTTGAGCGTATTTAGGGTTTGCGTTTAGGCAACCATGCCCAAATCATTTCACAGCGAATGGCTTCCACACCAGCATCATCAACCACCGTAACCGGAATGGAAAGCTCAGCTTTATCATGCTCTGCGATAAAACGCTGTTGCTCATGGCTTAATTCAGCGGTTGCGGTTAACCCACCTTGAACAACTTTGAGATAATCGACATGCAAAGACTTGATCAGTAAAATCCGGTCATCGGGAACATGTAAACCAGTCAGAAACCCTGTTGCCGTTTCTGCCAGTAAAGCCATCGCGGCCGCATGTAAGCCCTTAATGTGATTTTGCATATTGCGCTGGTTCTCCAGACGAACCTTGACATGATGCTGATCGACCTCTAAATAACGAATATTGGCTGTGCCCACCATCGGCACAATCCGACCAAAGGCTTTACTCCAAAGCGTGCTTCGAAGCCCTTTAGGAAATTTAGAAGTCGCCTTTACCAGCTTTGCTAAACGATTGGTCTGAGTCATAACACGTCCCCATCTACACCGCAGAAAAATTAGTCTTTGAAATTATTAAACTGTAACGGTAGACCAAATTGTTGTTCGCGCAAAAAGGCCATCACTTGTTGCAATGTGTCGCGTTTTTTATCGCTGACTCGAATTTTGTCACCCTGAATTGAAGATTGCGCTTTGATGCCGCTTTCTTTAATGGCTTTATTGATTTTTTTTGCGGTATCCGAGTCAAGTCCGTCTTTCAGTTTAATGACTTGAACCACATGTTTACCTGATGCGCTGGCTTTTTGTGGATCAAGCGCTTGGACGTCAATTTTGCGCTTGTAAAAATGATTTTCAAGCATGGTATACACTTGCTCACACTGAAAATCGCTTTCTGTCGAAATTTTAATTTCTTTCGATTTTTCGTTCAGTTCGATGGTAACGTCTTGACCACGGAAGTCAAAACGCGTCTGGATCTCTTTTTGCGTGTTTTGAACCGCGTGATTAACTTCAAAAAGTTCCAATTCAGAGACAATATCAAAAGAAGGCATGGTTTAGACCTTTACAAAGTGAAAGAATATTTGAGATGCTAGGGATGTTTTCTTCATTTGCCAAGTGTTGTTTACATCAAAGGAGTGCGCAATGATCCGTAAACAAGAAATTACGACATTTGAGTTCCCAGAAGATGCCATTATCTGGGATGTCCGTGATGCGAGTTCTTATGCTGAAGGGCATGTTAAAGGTGCTAAAAATCGACCGATCGGTGATTTAGGTGCAGAAAGTTTAACTCAGGTGCCAACGGATCAGCCGATTTATATTTTATGTGGTGGTGGTAGTAAAGCCCCGCGCGCTGCTGAAAAGCTTGAAGAGCTTGATAACTCGCGTGAATACGTGATCTTAATGGGTGGTACTCGCGCAGCCAAGGCTGCCGGAATGCCTTTGGATCAAGGGCACACAGCCTAAAAAAAGCGCCTTCGGGCGCTTTTTTTAAACTGAAATTTTATGAGTGTGTTTCAGGTTTAGGGTGTTCAGTTCTTTGCTTGATTGCAACTTTCTTTTTAAAGCGTTGTGGATTCAAGCGTTTGAACAAACTCTCTGGCACAGGGCAACTTTCTTTTAGAATCTGTGCGGCAAGTATTTCGCTACAGAGTGGGGAAAACATAAACCCTTTTGAACCCAGTCCTGCAAGCGTATATAACCTGGATTGTGCAGTTGGTGCACCAGCCAAAGGAAAATAATCTGGAGATTGTGCCCGCACTCCGGCACGACCTGACCATGTACTCACTGGCGGCAATCCTTGTGCATATTCTGGGAAGACGCTGTGGATTAAATTAAAGTTATGCACATGGTCTTCTTCGTTGACCTCATTATCTTCACGCTGTGGCAAAAATGATGCGCCCAGAATCAAATGTGTCTCATCCAGTTGCATGCAGTAGCCTCCATAACTATATGCCTGCTCAAAAGGCAATGGATGCGCTGCGCTATCCACCCAGCTGATTTGTCCGCGAATTGGCTTAAGCTGTGGATAATGCTCAAACAATACGGCACTGTGCCGTGCAGCACATACAATCACGGCCGAGGCACGCAATAACTCCTGTTGCTGCGCCATGATACGCACATGATCTGTATCTTCCTGAATTTGATCAATCTGGGCTATCTGCAAATGAATATTGGGATGTGCTAAAACTTCCTCACAAAACTGATGCGGCCGAATTGCACCGGCTTGCGTTAAGGTGAGGGCATCAAAAGGCGTTTGAACCGGTGAGGATTGAGCAGGCTGAGGCTGTAAAAGCTGCTCGGGATATTGTGCTGCCAGCGCCAGCAATTGCTCAGGCTCTTTGAGTGCAATCTGATTGACCTCAAGGGCACGAAACGCACCAAAGCGCTGATAAAAGCGCATCGCATATTGCCAGCACACCAGCATTAAATGATCTGGACTTTGTGTAATCGGGCACAGCTTAGGATTGAGTAACGCCAGTGGATTACCAGATGCGCCTGATAAAGGATGTGCCTGCTCAAAGATCGTCACCTGATGACCGCGCTGCGCCAAAGCCCATGCACAATTTAAACCTGCAATTCCGGCCCCAATAACGGCAAAGTGTTGCTGGCCTGAAGAGGTGGATTCCTTTAAGTGTTCTTCAGCATCGGGCCAAATGCCTTTTAGCATTTCCCGTTTATGCCCAAAACCTCGTGGTCGGCTGATTTGAATACCGTGCTCTCTGAGGCCACGTTTGAGCACACCAGCCACACTAAATGACGCAAAAGTAGTGCCGGGTTGAGAAAGCCGAATCATTTGGCTTAAAACCTGAGTTTCCCAAAGTTCAGGATTACAAGAAGGCGCAAAACCATCGAGGAACCACGCATGAACCGCCTGCGTTTTAACGATACATGGAAATACATCGTGAGCATCACCGAGCCAAAGATCCAGACTAAATCGCTCGTTTGGAAAATTTAAGCGATGACACCCGGCAATCGGGAGGGGGTATTGCTCAATCAGTGCATCTGCAAGCGGTTTAAGCTCGGGCCATGCACGAAGTGCGCGGCACAGATCGGTTTTACTGAGCGGAAATTTCTCCACGCTGATGGCATGTAAGTGACTCTGGTTATCGGGACGTACCTGTTGCCAGAGTTGCCAGAGCGCTAAGATATTCAGGCCTGTTCCAAATCCTGTTTCGCCTACACAAAAGTACTCAAATGGTGCTAAGGCTGCCAAACGTGTAGGCAGATCATTACCATTTAAAAAAACATGGCGTGTTTCGAGCAATCCATTGTCTTTGGAGAAATACACATCTCCAAACTGCTTTGAGACCGGAACATCAATTCCGTCTACACAATGCCAATCTAACGTTGCGGTTTGGATGCTCGCTGACACGCACAGATCCTTTTATTCGGGTGAATAGAGGGTTGAGTTTACCATTGACGGCGACGCTTGGTGTAGACATAACCTGCAATCAGAAAGCCTAGAATTACCCCGACCGCAATCGTGGCGGCGCCATACAAAAACATTTGGGCACTGCGTTCACTTTGCAATACCTGAACCTGCACCATAAGATTGTCGTTTTTAAGCTGCAATTCTTGGTTTTGAGTCAGAGCATCTAGATTGGCTTGCTCAAGCTGTTTTAAACGACCGGCCTGATCTTTAACCAGCGCTTTAATTTTGGCATCTTGCTCAGCTTTGAGTTTGGCAATTTGCTCGGCGGTAAGCGGTTTTAATGCAGTATTGGCTGCATTTGCCACACTAGCAGTTGCTGGAGCCGTCGCAGTTGTAGCAGCAGATGTGCTAGGTTGAGCGGGTGCAGGCGTTGGTTCAACAGCCCAAACACTTGAGCACAGCAAAGATAAGCCGATCAGCGTTTTCAGCGTGTGAGACATGGAATTACTCTTTTGGAAAGGCTTTATTAAAGGGTTTGACATCGATGTGCCCATACACGCCTTCAATCCAGAATGGTTCTTCTTTTAACCAAGCATCCAACGCTTCACGACTGTCAAAATCAACAATAATGGTGCTGCCGTAAAAGCCAGCCTGCGGATTGCCTGCTTCTTTAGGCATGGCACCCGCGACAATCAGTCTGCCTTCGTCATCGAGTTTTTGTAAACGTTCGAGATGCTGTGGACGCGTCGCTAAACGTTTTTCTAGCGTCCCTTCGTTATCTGTACAGGTCACCACAAATAAAGGCATAAGGATATCCTTTTGTAAGAATTTTCAGAAGCTTAGGCATCTGGTGTCTTGAAAAATTTACGTAATACAACAAACTGGATAATGATAAATGAAAACATCACGATCATGTCACCAAATGCGGTAAATTCACCCCAATATTTTCCATGCATAAATACAAATGCAAAGAAGAAATGCAGTAATGACATCACCACAAACATGGCAGCCCATGCAAAGTTTAGATTTTTCCAGCCTTTGGCTGATAATTCAAAAATAGGGCCAAACAAACGTTGAATCAGCGGTGTTTTATCTTTACTAAAAAATGGTGACAGTAAAAAGGCACCTGCAAACACCAGATTAAGAATGACGGCTTTGAGACGAATATAGAAGTCATCGCTGAGCATCAAGGTAATGCCACCAAAAATTACGGTCATAAACAACACAATCCATTGTTGTTTTTCAAGACGAAATTTTTGTGAAATGAACAGCCCGCCGTATACAATCAACATCGAGATAATGAGACCTGTGGTCGCAACCAAAATATTGTTATTGTCTACACCACCAGCCGAACCAATCAGTTTCAATAACGGATGCTGGGTATCGGCCGGATCGACAGTCTTATATAAATAAAAGAAAATAATGAGGGGCACAAAGTCTAAAAGTGCTTTCATGTTAGAGTATCTAAACCAGATCATAACGAATGGCATAGTATAGAAGATGCACGGCATAGATTTACATACGCACAGCAATATTTCTGATGGGACCTTATCGCCTCAGGCTTTGGTCGAATCTGCTGTCGCGTGCGGTATTCATACCTTAGCACTGACCGATCATGACACGATGGATGGGCTGGAAACTGCGCGAAAAATCGCCCAAGATCATGATATTCATATTATTTCTGGTGTGGAGATTTCAAGTCAGTGGTCTCGTCCCAATACCAAAAAAGCTTATGGCGTACATATTGTGGCGCTGAATATGCAAAATCCAAAGCCCCTACAAGATGCATTAGTGATACAAAAAAATATTCGGGCGACGCGTGCCAAGCAAATTTGTCAGTTGTTAGAAGGCTGTATCGGATTTGATATTTATCCGGATGTACTGGCCAAGGTAGAGCATGTCCCTGACCGTATTACCCGAACCCATATTGCCAAAACCCTGATTGAAAAAGGAATTGTGAGTCGTCCGCAGCAGGCATTTGACCGCTTTTTAAAAGAAGGCAAACGGGCCTATGTCAAATTTGATGGTTTAGCGCTGCCCGAGACGATTCGTATTATTCATGAAAGCAAAGGTTATGCTGTGTTGGCACATCCGACTCGCTACGATCTGTCGTCTACCAATATTCGCTACTTAATTGAGTATTTTGCCTCGTTGGGTGGCGATGCAGTTGAGCTACCACCCAGTATTGACCCACTCTCTACGCGCCAGATGGTCGATCGTTTGATTGCACAATTTGATTTAAAGGTATCGATTGGCAGTGATTTTCATGGCGACAATATGCCATGGATTAAACTGGGCAATACGCCACAGCCTAATCCTCGGCAGACCGGCATTTGGGAAAGCTTCTAAAGCAAGTTGTTATCTTGCGCTTGAATCGGTGGAGGCGTCGGTTTACCCAAGGTACTCAATAGCTCAATTTCGATCATGCGCACCATCGAATCTAAAGGTAAGTCGTTACTTTGCGTGCCAAAAGGCTCTTCAATTTCAGTACTTAAAGCATCAAGGCCCAAAAAAGTATAGGTCAGAATGCCCACCAAGATCGGAGTTGCCAAACCAAGGGTCGAGCCTAAACTAAAGGGCAACATACAACAGAAAAAGTATACGGTTCGGTTAAGCAAAACAGAGTAGGCAAAAGGAATAGGCGTATTGGCAATACGGTCACATCCGGTTTGTACCAGACTGAATTCGGCCACATACCGATTCATCTGGGTATAAATAATATCGCTAATTTCGCCTTCTTTCAGTGCTTGCATTAACTCCCAGTGAATAAGGCTTAAGGTGTATTGCGGTGCATTCACCTGTTGATACAACTGGGTGAGTGCTTGCTGGCTCAAGCCACTGGTTTCGGTCAGCTCAGTCGGATTGGCTGTTTGGTGACGTAGACGATCACGTAAAACGTTCGCAAATACAATTACATGCTGAATGATCCGTTCACGTCGTCCTTGCGGTAAAATTCTACAGTCACGATCAAAGTGACGCGCATTTGCAATCAGGGATCCCCATAATTTACGTGCCTCCCACCAACGGTCATAACATGCACTGTTTTTAAACCCCAAGAAAATCGATAGCACCACACCAATAAGGGTAAAGCCGACCAACGGTAACTGGGGAAAATTAAAAATCTGGGTATATTGAATGCCGCCAATCACAGCCGAGATCAGCATCAAAATCCCAAGCGGTGGAAGAATTTTGGGTAAAATGGTTCCTCGCCAAGAAAAGAGTAGGCGAAAAATATTGGTTTGATCACGGACAATCATGCGAGACGTTCACAGCTTTTTTGAGCATGATCTTCACCAGTCGGTGCGGCTTTGTCAATATCTGGGCGATTGATTTTTTTGTACATGAAGTAAGCCGTGTTCTGCAAATGAAAAGCAGCCGTTTTTTGCAATAATAAAATGATCGATTAACTGGATGTCAACCAGTTCACAGGCCTGAAGTAAGCGTTGAGTAAGGGTCGTGTCGGCCTCGGAGGGTAGTGCGTGCCCGAAGGGATGATTGTGCGCAATCACAAGATGTGATGCGTGTTGTTGTATCGCATAACGTAACGTTTGATTAATCGAGATCTCGCAGCTATTTAAAGAGCCAAAAAACAATTTTTTAAAATGCAGCTTTCTTAATTCGTTGTCGAGACACAGCACGGCAAAAATTTCCTGTTTTTCTCCCAACAGTTCATAACGTAAATAATCCAGCACCTGTTCGGAGGAAGACAAACTTAAGGCATCTTGATGAAAATAATGTTCGAGATAGCGCCGTCCGAGTTCTTTTACCGCCATTAAGTGCGCATATTTGGTTGCACCCACTCCATGAAAGCCGGAAAGTTCTTCTAAGGAGGCATCAAAGACTGGATTCAGGCCGCCAAAATGTTGAATCATGTTGCGTGCCAGCTCAACTGCCGAGTGCTGCTTGGAGCCCGTACGTAAGAAGATGGCCAGCAGTTCGGCATCTGATAAGCTTGCAGGCCCAGTGTGCAGTAACCGTTCTCGGGGTTGTTCGTGCTTGGGCCAAAATTTAATAGACTGTTGCATTCTGATTGAAGATGTACGTTATAGTTCTGATTTCGAAATTACAATGACTTGGGTCTAGGTCTATTTAATGCTATTGTGAGCGCCACTGCAACAGAAAGGTATGCTGTTCGTGAGCTTTGATTTAAGTGTCATTCCAAATAAAAACATTATTTTAGCTGTAACAGGCGGTATTGCGGCCTACAAAAGTGCCATTTTGGTACGCCGATTAAAAGATTATGGATTTAATGTCCGTGTGGTCATGACACATGGCGCACAAGCCTTTATCACACCCTTAACCTTTCAGGCCTTGTCTGGCTATCCTGTCCATACAGAATTGCTCGACACCGAAGCCGAAGCGGGTATGGGACACATCGAACTTGCACGCTGGGCAGATCTGGTGCTGGTTGCTCCCGCCAGTTGCGACACGATTGCCAAATTTGCACAGGGCTTGGCCGATGATTTACTCAGCACGCTGTATTTAGCCACTAAAGCACCGGTATGGGTTGCACCTGCAATGAACCAGCAAATGTGGGCGGCCAAAGCCACCCAGCGTAATTTACAAACGCTGGTCGAAGACGGTGTACACGTTATTATGCCAGATGCAGGCGCGCAAGCCTGTGGCGACGTAGGCTTGGGGCGTATGCCTGAGCCCGAGCAACTGGCTTATCAGGTGCGAGAGTACTTCCATAAAGCTCAACGTGCGATTGCAGAAAAATTTGGTTTGCTGGCCGGACAGCATGTTGTGATTACTGCTGGTCCAACCCGTGAAGCGATTGATCCCGTGCGCTATATTTCAAATCATAGTACTGGAAAGATGGGCTTTGCATTGGCAGCAGCCTGCTATGCTGCGGGTGCTAAAGTAACCTTGATTGCCGGGCCGGTGAGTCTGGATACACCAAATGGTGTACAGCGCATCAATGTAGCATCTGCGGTGCAAATGCTCGATGAAAGCTTGAATACGCTCAAACAAGGTTGCGATATTTTTATTGCCACTGCGGCTGTCGCCGATTATCGCGTTGCACAAGTGGCTGAGCAGAAGATTAAAAAATCGGGCGATGAACTTGAGGTGCGACTCATTAAGAACCCGGATATTGTGGCCACCGTTGCACAGCAAGCAGAGCGGCCATTTATGGTGGGCTTTGCGGCAGAAACACAAAACGTGGAAGCTTATGCGGCTGGTAAGTTGGTGGCTAAAAATCTGGACATGATTGCCTGCAACGATGTGTCACGCAAAGATATCGGATTTGCATCGGATGAAAATGCCATGATGGTGTTTTTTGCCGAGCGTTATCACCTGAAAAAGCGAGAGCTAGAAAAAGCGTCTAAGCAGGAAATTGCGCAGCAACTGGTTGAAGCCATTTCTGATGCACTGCGCCGTAAAGTTTAGTTTTGCGGCTGATCAAGTTTTAAGTTTTTAAACATAAAGCTCCTACAAAAGGCGCTTTATGTTTTTCTCTAAACTGTATATTTTTAAGGGGGAGATAATCTCTGTAAAATGGACTGAGTGTATGAACAAGAAACTAATAGGAAGCCTGTTACTTGCAAGCTGTTTGAGCGTGAGCCACCTGACTATGGCAGCCAGCCTTCAAAACAACATGATCAGCATTGCAACGTCGTATTCTGACTTTTCAAAAGCAAGTAATGCCAAAGACGCAGAAATGGCATTAAGTAAAATGAAAATGGCTGCGCTAGATTCGAAAAAATCTAAGCCACCAAAGCTGGCCAATAAACCAGACAATAGTCCAGAGGTGATGGGGTATCACGCGGGCTTGGATCAACTGGTTGCCGAAATTGATAAAACCAATCTTTTAGTGAAGGCGGGTAAGCTGGATCAGGCCAAAATTGAAGGAAAGAAATTAATCGATATTCGTAACAGCAATCACAAAAAATTCAAATAATTGCAATTTTACATGTAAAAAAGCGACCATACAGGTCGCTTTTTTATGCTCAATGCAACTTAAGCTTGGCCTTCAACTTGCGTTTGAGCACGTTGAAGATTGGCTTCAAATTCTGCATCAAAGTTGATTGGTGTCAAAAGCAATTGTGGGAAACTGCCTTTGGTGACCATATCGTTGACCGCTTCACGTAAGAACGGGAACAAGATATTCGGGCAGTACGCGCCTAAAATGTACGGAAGACGGTCTTCTTCGATATTGTCAATTAAGAAAATACCAGACTGAGTCACATCAACAATAAATGCCGTCTCGCCTTCGTTATTTGCTTGAACAACCGCTTTTAATGACACTTCAAAATGCGTTGGATCAATTTTTTCTGCCGCAGACGACAAATTGATGTTCAACTCTGGTTGCCATTGTTTTGTAAAGACTTGCGGTCCTGGGACTTCAAACGAAATGTCTTTGGTATAAAGACGTTCTAAAGCAAGTTGCGGTTGAGTTTGTTGTTCTTCACTCATTCTTTTTTCCTTAACAATTTAAAGCGAAATTAAGCCAGTAGCTCGTCGAGTTTGCCTTCACGCTCTAAGGCATAAAGTTGATCAAAACCGCCAATAAACTGATCTTTGATAAAAATTTGAGGCACGGTACGATGATTGGTACGCTGCATCAGTTCGATGCGCACATCTGGTGCTTCATTTGACAAATTAATTTCTTTGTACTCAATGCCTTTGCGCTCAAGCAGTTGTTTTGCACGAATGCAGTACGGACATACTGTAGTTGAATAAATCGTAACATTTGCAGTCATGAAATTGCTCCTTAAGCTTTAGTCGTCTTTGCTTTAACCAGTGGCAAACCTTGACCTTTCCAGTTGCTAATACCGCCGTCGAGACGGTAACTGTCGGCGTGTCCGATTTTTTGCAGCGCACTACCGGCAACTTGACCAAGGTTACAAATGAACACCAGTGGACGATCACTTGCTTTAAGCTCGTCTACATGGCTGGCGATTTGGCTGTACGGAATGTTACGGCTTCCGCTGATATGACCTTCACGAAAGTCTTTGGCATCACGTAGGTCGATCAATTGCGCATTTTTGGCTTTGATCAAAATACCAAGCGATTGTGGGGAGATTTTGCGTCCGTTACGTTGTCCTTCAAAAATAAAAAACAACACAGCCAGAACTGCAAGTGTTCCAAATAAAAAGGGGTGATTCCCCATAAACTCCAACCAACGTTCCACAAGCCACCTAATTAAACTCAAAATTGACGAAGAGTATAGCTCATATACATGGTGATCAAAATCACCAGTTCAAGAGCAATATTTAGAAAAATTAACTTTTTTGTTGCGCTTCCTGAATTTCATCCAGCAATCGCAAATAGCTATCCAGTCGGCGCGGCAGAATTTCACCGTTTTCGATGGCCACTTTTAGGCCACAATGCTTTTCATGCGTGTGGGTACAATTTCGAAATTGGCATTGTCCCAAACGCTGATCGATTTCTGGAAAACCATGGCGTATTTTTTCGGCATCGAGATGCCAGAGTCCAAATTCGCGAATTCCCGGTGAGTCAATCAATGCGCCATTTTCACCAAACCGAATCAGTCGGGTTGAGGTGGTGGTGTGCTGACCCAGTGCCGAGTTTTCAGAAATGATATTGGTTTTTTGCTCCGCATCTGGAATGATGGCATTGATGAGTGAACTTTTACCTACACCAGATTGCCCCACAAAGGCAACTGTTTCGTTGTCTAGACGCTGTTGCAAGCTGTGCAGGTCGCCTTTGGCATGACATACCAATGTTTCATAGCCCAGTGCTTGATATTCTTCAAGCATATTCAGAATTGGATCTTGTTCGGTTAACAAATCCGACTTGTTAAGCACCAGTAAAGCTGGAATATCGGCATCGGCACAGGCCACCAAATAGCGATCAATCAGTGTCGGTGCTGGTTCAGGTAATACTGCAAAGACAATCACAATTAAACTGATGTTGGCTGCAACAGGTTTCACCTTGTGATAGCGATCTGGACGAGTCAGTAAAGAACGTCGTGGTTGAATCGCGGTAATAATCCCAAGTCCCGTGTTTGGGTCGGCTTGCCATTTTACCCGATCCCCAGTCACCAGCATTTCTAAATTGGTACGGGTATGGCATCGCCAAACGCTGCCCACTTCAATAGGCTTCCAAAAAGGCTCAGGTTCGCCATCTGCAACTTCAGGTCGCTCAGGATGTGGATCGGGTGTCGACAAGGCCTGAACTTCGAGTTGACGACCATAATGCTGTACCACCAGTCCTTCTAAATCACTGGACGTGTCTACATCATCTTGGCGTGTTTGCTGTTGTTTCTTGATCCGGCGTTGCTGCTGTTCAGTCAAGCGACGTTTACGAATTAGAGCCATTCATATCCTAAAAAAACCCATTTACCGAGGTCGCAAAAATAGCATGAACTGACCATCGAGTTACAGCGTAGCGACGATTAATTTGCTACTATTCGTGTTTTCTCGCATTTAGATTTGGTAGATATGAGCAGCACACTGGATACGCGGTTAATCTGGATTGACCTTGAAATGACAGGTTTGGACACAGATAACGATCAGATTATTGAAATTGCCACCATTATTACCGATGACAATTTGAATATTCTTGCAGAAGGTCCGGTTTTGGCAATTCATCAACCCGATCGTATATTAAATGCGATGGACGAATGGAATACTCGTCAGCACGGTCAGTCTGGACTGATTGAACGTGTGCGCCGCAGCAAATTGACCGCACATGATGCCGAGCAGCAAACCCTTGAGTTTTTAAAGAAATGGGTGAATCCGAAAATTTCACCGATGTGTGGCAACTCGATCTGCCAAGATCGTCGCTTTATGCATCGACTGATGCCGGAACTCGAACAATACTTTCATTATCGTAACTTGGATGTGTCGACGATTAAGGAACTCTCTAAGCGCTGGCGTCCAGAAATTATGAGCGGATTAAAGAAAAATGCATCGCACTTGGCGATGGATGATATCCGTGATTCGATTGCAGAACTGCGCTACTACCGTGAATATTTTTTCATTAAAAACTAAGTTGCATGTTGCAATAACTGCGCAATAGGTATCACCGTAGCTTAATTTTGGGCTGCGGTTTTTTATTGTCGCGGGTGGGGTCAAAGTCTTACGAATATATTCATATTGTTACAAAAAGTAGGATGGAACCAATTGGTTTTACAGGGTTTTGTTTTACTATAGAGTTGTATTCCCAGTGAATTATAACAAAGAGATCAAGATGCAAAGTAATAATCCTATATTAACCCGCGTTGAAACATATAGTGATTTTCAGCAACCGATGACTGTAGCGGGCGCAGTACAAAAATCGGTGGGTCTGACCTTGGTGGCTGCCATTACTGGTTTAGCGTTGTTCTTTTATTGCGCTTTTACCGCCAATGCAGGAATGGCTTACGCTGCAATGCTGGTGGGTGCAATTGGTGGCTTGATTTTAGGCCTGATTGCAACGTTTAAAGCGCATACAGCACCAAAGCTGGCGGTTCCTTATGCACTATTTGAAGGTGCATTTTTAGGTGGTATTTCCTTTATTTTTCAGGCCAAATTTCCGGGTGCGCCGTTACAAGCGCTACTTGCTACATTTGTCACCACCTTGGTGATGTTCGGCTTGTATCGGTTCCAGATTATTCGTGCAACCGAGAAGTTTAAATCGGTGGTGCTTTCTGCAACCATTGCGATAGCCATTGTCTTTGTCGTGCAAATGGTCATGAGTTTGGCTTTTGCATCTAGTGTACCTTATATTTTTGAAAGCAATTGGTTGGGCATTGGCTTTGCGGCATTTGTGGCTGTGATTGCCTCATTGAATCTGATTTTGGATTTTGACCTGATCGAATCTGCTGCAGCACAACGCGCACCGCAATCATTTGAATGGTTGTGCGGAATTGCCTTACTCTCGACGCTGGTGTGGATGTATATCTCGTTCTTGCGTCTGATTGGTCTGTTGTCGAACGACTAATCCAAAACTCAAGTTGTTCAAATCAAAAGTCGTACGCCGTAAGGGGTACGATTTTTTTATGCAAATCAAAAAAAGATGCATTATGCAATTTCGAAAAGTTGTGAAGCTTGGCATTATGCTTCTAAATTTAATACAGTGAGAAACCTAATGGCACAAGGATTATTAACAGGTAAACGTTTTTTAATTGCAGGTGTTGCAAGTAAGTTATCTATTGCCTACGGTATTGCACAGGCACTCCATCGTGAAGGCGCAGAGCTTGCGTTTACTTATCCAAATGAAAAACTAAAAAAGCGTGTCGATGAATTTGCTGCACAGTTTGGTTCAACGCTTGTTTTTCCTTGTGATGTTGCGGTTGATGCGGAAATTGACAATGCATTTGCAGAACTTGCAAAACATTGGGACGGTGTGGACGGTGTGGTTCACTCAATTGGTTTTGCCCCTGCGCACACTTTAGATGGTGATTTCACAGACGTGACTGATCGTGAAGGTTTCCGTATTGCGCATGACATCAGTGCCTACAGCTTTGTGGCGATGGCGCGAGCTGCGAAGCCACTGCTTCAAGCACGTCAGGGTTGCTTATTGACTTTAAGTTATCAGGGTTCTGAGCGCGTAATGCCAAACTATAACGTCATGGGTCTTGCTAAAGCATCGTTAGAAGCAGGCGTACGCTACTTGGCTTCAAGCTTAGGCGCAGATGGTATTCGTGTGAACGCAATTTCTGCTGGCCCAATCCGTACTTTGGCTGCTTCAGGCATTAAATCGTTCCGTAAAATGCTGGATGTCAATGAAAAAGTATCGCCGTTAAAGCGTAATGTGACCATTGAAGAAGTGGGCAATGCCGCGTTATTCCTTTGCTCACCTTGGGCATCGGGTATTACTGGTGAAATCATGTATGTCGATGCTGGATTTAACACAGTAGGTATGAGCCAAGCGATTATGGATGAAGAATAATTTTTTATCTTCTAATTAAAATGGTGCTTCGGCACCATTTTTTTATATTTAAAATTCAGTTGCAAATAAAAACGTTAGCAAAACATTAACAACTCTAAATAGACAGTTCTGTATCTATTGGTTAAAATTCAACATAAGTATGAGTTTTACTGATAATAACAATGTCGATTAATCTATTTGGCGTATTAGAACGCTTGGG